>JANMDV010000223.1:0-2365 GCA_031376485.1 Actinomycetota bacterium | reverse complement strand
ACCGAAGCGACAACACTCGCGTCAGAGGCGCGCGGTGCACCGAAGCGACGACACTCGCGCCTGAGGCGCGCGGTACGCTGAAGCGACGACACTCGCGCCAGAGGCGCGCGGTGGGTGGCGCGCGGAGCGCGACGGGTCCGTGCGCCTGGCAGGCGCAACAGACAGGAGGTGCAAGTCCATACTCGAGGCCCTGATACCGGGAACTCGACACCGAAGAGACAAGGGCGTTGGCCGAGAACACTCGGTCCTCCGGAACGGCATAGCCATCCGGGGCCCGCGAGGGGAGGTCCGGTGGAGTCATAGGTGCGCGTGCGCCTCGAACGAAAGTGAAGCGCCGTAAGGCGGCCTGCATCGGGTGAGTCGGCGGACAGCGACGAAACCCCGTTGGTATTGGAGATGAGGTCGTAGTGGCGACGAAGCGCGCGCGAAGTCTGTTGTAGCTGACCCAGGGAGATCTGTCGGGCCCCGCAGCAGCGGTACCCGCGAGAACGAAAGAACGGACGGAGATGACCCGACAGAAGTCAGAGGACTGCATAGAGCCGAAAGAGCACGGAAACGTGGTCCCAACGCAGCTGGACGAGCCCGCTGCGGGAGGTGAGGCGGTCCCGGTCAAGGAAGTGGTGAGCCAACTCTTTCTGTTTGTCGAGACAGCCGAAGATCTTGCGCGAGCAAGAGCCGACGGTGGTGCGGTACGTCGCCAACGACGTACGGAGCCACGCGCGGTGCCAAAGTCGACAAGCAAGCAGAGCGAGAGCCCACCCGCGACGACGATAGAAGAAGTGATCAAGCGACTGTCCGATGCGTTTGAAAATGTAGCGCGAAATCGTGGAGCGCCTGGCCCCGACGGCAAGTCGATCGACGAGGTGCGCAAGCACCTGCCGACGATTGTTTCGACGCTGTGCCGTCGCCTGACGGACGGGAGCTACGTGCCCGGAGAGATCCGGCGCGTGTGGATCCCCAAGTCGGGTGGTGGCGAGCGTGGGTTGGGCATTCCGAACGTGATTGATCGAATGGTGCAGGAAGCGGTGCGTTTGGTGCTCGAGCCGACGTACGAGCCGACGTTCCACGCGAGCAGTCACGGATTTCGTCCTGGTCGGAGCTGTCACACGGCGATCGCCGAAGCAAAGCAGCACTTGGACGAAGGGCACGAGTGGGTGGTGGATCTGGACTTGGAGAAGTTCTTCGATCGAGTTCACCATCAACGTCTGATGTCGAAGCTCGCCAAGCGAGTAGAGGACAAGCGGTTGCTCGTGCTGATCGGCCGGATGCTGAAGGCTGCGGTGGTGCTGCCTGAAGGTGTCGTGGTGCAAACGGAGGAAGGCGTCCCGCAGGGCGGTCCTCTTTCGCCGTTGCTGAGCAACATCGTATTGGACGAGCTGGACCAGGAGCTCGCCCGGCGTGGACATCGTTTCGTCCGGTACGCGGACGACGCGAACATCTACGTGCGGAGCGAGAGATCCGGGCAACGGGTGATGGCGAGCGTGACGTCGTTTATTTCGAAGCGCCTTCGGCTTCGCGTGAACGCGTCGAAGAGCGCTGTGGCCCGTCCTGAGGAGCGTCACATCGTTGGCTTTTGCTTGCGGGTTGATCCTCTGGAGGGTGAGGTCGAAGTCCTGCTGTCGAAGCGTTCGCAGGAGCGCATTTCGGCGAAGATCGTCGAGCTTTTACCTCGGACGTGGGGTGGCACGATGAAGTCGTGCATCTCCGCGTTGAACAGGTATTTGCAGGGATGGATCCAGTTCTTCGGCATCTGCACGGAGGGTGTCGAGCGTGTGCTCGGCGCCTTGGATGCGCATATCCGGCGACGGCTACGCGCGATTCAGTTGAGACATTGGAAACGCAAACGGACGATGGCTCGGAAGCTGATCGGCCTCGGTAGCAAGGCAAAGACGGTGTGGCGCACGTTATACGAGGGCAACAAGTCCCTCTGGGCGTTGAGCCACACGAGCACGGTGAATTATGCACTTCGGAATTCCCACTGGGATGCACGGGGGCTGTTTTCCTTGCTCCGCCGTTGGCGCCAGATGCGCGAGGCCGTCGTCGCCCCACGCCAGCTCACGCTGGCGTGGGACACTGCGAGGTCGTGATCCGGCCGGCCGCCGGGGTGACAACCGGAGGTCCCGACGAGCCGTATGTGAACAGCACAAGTACGGTTCTGTGAGAGCCGCCCTCGGAGACGGGGGCGGCTACTCGATCAACTCGGGGATCCAGATCCCGCACAGCCGTCGGGACCTCGCCGCCTCGAATAACCAACAAACCCTTGAGTCGGCGCTAGCGATCCGACTAACCTCCGCAAAATGTGCGGGATCGCGGGCATGGTTGCGGGTCCGGGCGGGGCGACGCCATCGCCGGCGACGCTGCGCAC
>JANMDV010000222.1:0-6029 GCA_031376485.1 Actinomycetota bacterium | reverse complement strand
CAGCCACGTGAATGTCGTGACGCGAGGCAGGTTTCTCGACCGGACCGACAGGGTGTCGCTTGTATCGGCGTCCCAGTTATGCCCGGCGAGCACGCCGTTCACGCACCTGCGCACCCTACGCGTGTTGCGGTAACAGACCCGGTACCTGACGTTCTCCCCCAACGGCCGGGCCGTCAACTTCACGTCGACGTGATCGAGGAACGTGGAGGCGGTCGTGGACGTCGTGAACGTCGTGCGCGGCTTCGGCACGACCATCGTGACTTGGTTGGAGAACCCGTCCGCGCACGCCGGGTCGTATGCGGCGTCGTCGACTATCCAGCACTGCCCGAAGTCTGGTGACGCAAGCAGCATCACCCAGTACGCCCCCGGGTCGATCGTGGAGGCGTCCATCCAGAACCCCGTCTGAATCTCCGAGGTCGTCAAAGACCTCACGTCCGTTACATTCTCGTCGAGGAATCGCCCATTCGTCGCCCGATCCGGCTTGGAGGAGAAGTAGACCGTGGCGAAGTCTGACCTGGGTGCCGAGAACGTCGCAGCCGGGCGGCGCCCCTCTACGGACACCATGTGCAACGTCGGCGGGATCGCAGCGGCCATCGTTGCCGACATCACCAAAATAAGGGCCGTGAGTATCACGCCGCCGCCAGGTGACCCCCTAGTAGTCATTGGGCCTCCCATCAGACACGGACGTCAGGAGACGAGTGACGGACGACGACAGAAACGTTGCTGCGCTTGAGCCTTGAGGCGATCCAAAACGTTGCTCGGTGAATGCTCACTTGGGCTGCCCGTCTCCACCGTTGGTCCCGGTTCGTCGGGCCTCGTTCCGGCCAGAGGCGTCGCAGCCTGCGGTGGCTGCTTTCAAGCGCTCTCTTCATTGCTGGAGAGCGTATACGGCGAGGCCCAATGCCCGACGACGTTCTGGCGCCCCTCGTGTGTCACTCGGAACACCAGTGCGCCGCCTTCGGCGCGGGGGTCAGCGGGGGCGGGCCGGGGGCGTCCATTCCGTGGTGGGGGTGAGGCCGAACCGGTCCTCGCGTCCGCCGGTCCGACGTCCCCGAGGTTGACGACTGATTGCCACTCGTCGTGGGACTCACGGCGACGGTTGGACCACAAACTGTCCCGGTAATGGTTCCCGTCGAGGTGGCCGTGGTGATGAACAACAACGCCAGGGACTCTGCGTTGCAGTCGGCAGGGCAGTTTCACGAGCTGGTCTCGCGGGGACGCACCGCGGGGCCGTGGCGATGCGGGGTGATCTCGCGGCGGTCGCGCTATCATTGTGGAAGCAGTCCCCGTGAAAGGAACCACCCGATGGTCACATTGACGCCGAATGCAAGTGAGAAGCTCAAGGTCCTCCTGGCCGACGAGGCGGACGACGGCGATGGTCTGCGCGTGCAGGTCGTGCCCGGCGGCTGCTCGGGCTTCGAGTACCAACTGACGTTCGGCAAGGCGCAGGCGGACGACGAGGTCGTCGAGCAGCAGGGCGTCACCGTCATCATCGACCGGTTCAGCGCCCCGTACCTGTTCGGCGCGGAGTTCGACTACGAAGAGAGCTTCCAAGGCGCCGGGTTCGTGATCAACAACCCGAACTCGAGTTCCAGCTGCGGCTGCGGCAAGTCTTTCCAAGCCTGACCTGACCCAAACCAGGCCTCGTCGGGCTCCTGTGGAGACTCGCTAACGGTGTGGGGCGTCTCGGTACGGGAGCCCTAACGTGCCTGCCGTCCGTTGATGTAGTGCATCGCGATGATCGCTCAGCGCGGGAGTCGAGTCCGTCAGACTCGGCTATGACGCAAGCGGAGGGCCGGCTTTGCCGGCCCGCCACCAGGAACCGAAGTGCGGAGCGCCATGGGAGGGGTCCGTGGGGAAGGCCTGCCCTCCCCACGCTGACTACCCGCCGAAGTCGGTGGCGTAGACCGTGGTGGAGCAGTCGGGCGCGGCGACGACCGCGAGGCCGACGACCTTGAACCGCTTCGACAAGAGGTTGGCGCGGTGCCCCGGACTGTCGAGCCACATCTGCACCATCGTCTTCGCCAGGTCCGTCGCGCATCCAGACGACATCCCGAGGTTCTCGCCCACAGCCTTGCGTCGTGAGAAGCCCGCCTTGTAGAGGCGGACATAGAACGGCTTGCCGTCGGCGCCGTCATGGTCGAGCTCGCCGGTGCGTGTCAGGTATTCGCTGTGCAGGCGCGCAGGACGTGTGAGCACATGAGAGAGGCGGAGGGGAGTCACGTTGTGCTCGGCGCGCGCCGCGTTCATCTCGACGAGCAGTTCCGACTGTCCGGAGACCTCGGCGTGCGTCGCCGCGTTTGCAGCGGGCATTCCGGCGAACGCCAGGGTCGTGCCCACGACAGCTGCCAAGGACAAGAACTTCTGCGTGGCTCTCAACTCGTCGACCTCCGTGTCTCAGCAAGCCCCGTGCTCCGGGGTACACGTGTTGCGAGGTATTTATCGGCATATCGAACGGGAACTTGAGGGGATCCACCTCAAGCAGGTCGTGTGTCCGTGCCAATCTGCAAGAGCGGGTGCAACGAGGGCCACGCCGAAGTTCAGAACGAAGCACATCCCGTCGAACGCGAGGAACGAATGCTGATTGCGCCGGCCACACCGGTCGTCCTGACCCCGGGGACCGCTCTGGGGCATGCGGTCGTCCAGGTCGGTCGCGACACAAGTGCGCTCGGTGTGTGGGTCGACGGGCGCTTCGTGCGGCGCATCCGGGTGGCGCGGGCACCACGGCGCGTGGTCGTGACGCTCCCGCTCGGGCTGCACCTGCTACGGGTGCGGGCGCGTGGTCCCGGTGGCGTCCGATGGTCGCGGTCGACCCGGCTTTGGGTTCTGCCGACGTCGGCGCGCCTGGCGAAGGGCATCGGTGGGCGGACCGATCGGCGTCTGCAAAGCGACCTCGTGCGTTTGACGGGCCGCTTGCCGGCACTCAGCGGGGTCTACGTCCAACACCTGGTCACCGGTTGCGGTGCGGCGGTCAACGCCGCCGCCCGGTTCCCAGCGGCGAGCACGCTCAAGACCGCGATCTTGTTGGATGTGCAGCGGCGTTCGAAAGGGTCCCCGTCCTCCACGATGAACCGCCTACTCGATCAAATGATCATCGAATCGAGTGATCGTGCCGCCAATCAGGTCCTGGCGATCCAGGGCGGAGGGTCGGCGCTACTCGGTGCCGAGCGCGTGACGGACACGTTGCACGCGATGGGCCTTCGCCAGTCGCTGGTGCGTCGCCCTTACATCATCGAGGCGGCGAAACGGCGCGCGGGACCTCCGATCCCCGTGCGCGCGACCGCGCAGCCGGCGCTCCTGACGAACTTCATCTCCACCCCGTACGAGCTGGCGCGGGTAATGGTGGCGATCCAACGGGGGACACGCGGTGGGGGTCCACTCCCGGCGATCGGGATACGCTCGGCCGTGATCAGAACTGCGGTGTTCCCGCGACTCCTCGCGGTGCGCGATCGCACCAAGCTCGTGGCGGGCGCGCCGGACGGCGTACTCGTCGCTCACAAGAGCGGATACAACACCAACGTCAAGCACGACGCGGGCATCATGTACCTGCGGAGCGGCCCGGTCGTCGCGGTGGCGATGAGTTGGAGCGCGTCGGGGGTCGGCGACGCGGTAGGTAACGTGTTCGTGGCGGCGGTGGCGCGAGCGGCTGCGACACGTCTGCGAGCAGGGGGACGATGCCGATGAGAATGCGCTCAGAGCGGGAAGTCATCGAGAGTCTTACGACCGGCGCGTATGGCAATGTGTACGGTACGGAGAACGCGCTGGGATTCCCGTATACCAATGGCGCGAGGGAGATGCATATGACTCAGGGTTCGAGCCGGTTTGACCATGGGCAACGGTCGTATGATGCACTGGAGCCCCTTGAGGGCGTCGTGTTCGTGAGCGTCGGGAACACGCACAACGATGCGCCGTTCGTCGGTGCCCTGCATACCCGTGTCGCACGTCTGCAGGATCTTGCGTGGTTGATCCACGCCTGCGTGCCTGAGAAGTAGTCAGCGTCGACCGCGTCCGAAGTGCTGTCCTTCGGGAACCGCAGCGCGGAGGCGATGGCTGTCGTCGACCTGCTGCGGCGTGGGTGTCGGGATCGCGACACGCTCCAGACGTGTCGCGAGAACGTTGATGTTGCGGCCCTTTCGTTCGAGGCGGCCGAATGCCACGACGAGCGGCTCGGAACGCAAGAGTGCCCGGTGGCGCTCGTAAATCTGCGGACGGACGATCACGTTGACCATGCCCGTCTCGTCCTCCAACAGCAGGAACAGGATCCCGTGTGCGGTCCCCGGTCGCTGGCGCGCGACGACGAGCCCGGCGACTGACAGGTCCGTGCCGTTCGGGGTGTCGCGAAGCTCGGCGGCGGTACGGGTTCCGGGCGGTAGCCCGGGGCGGACCAGCGCGACAAGGTGCCAGCCGGTGGAGAGCCCCGTCGTCTCGTAGTCGGTGACGACCCGTTCGAATCGCGTCTCCTGAGGCAGCGGTGGGGCGGGTGACGCCGGGATCGGAAGCGGAAGCTGCCGCCCGGCGCCAGTCTGAGTGGATCGGGCGAGCGTTCCCAGTTCCCACAACATCGCTCGCCGGGGGCGCTCGAAGGCGTCACATGCACCGGCGCGCACGAGTGCGGTCAGCTGATCGCGATTGAGGCCGCACCGCCCCACCAGGTCGGTCAGATCGGCGAACGGGCCGTTGTGGTCGCGCTCCTGCTCCAGCCGCTCGGCGCCGTCGCCGATGCCACGGATGTAGCCCAGACCGATCCGCACCCCGCCGTCGGACTGGACGGTGCAGTGGGCATCCGAGTACACAATGCAGGGCGGGTGTGTGCGCACACCGCGACGTGCGGCATCCCGCACAAGGCTCGCCGGTGGGTAGAAGCCCATCGGCTGGGCGTTGAGGAGCGCCGTCAGGAACTCGGCCGGGTGGTGCCGGCGAAGCCATGCGCTCTGGTAGGCCAGCACCGCGAACGCCGACGCGTGTGCCTTGGGGAACCCGAAGTTCGAGAACCCGATGAGCTTGGTGAACACCGTGCGGATGACGGCGTCTTCCACGCCGCGAGCACGGGCGCCGTCACGGAACTCGCGCCACAGCCGCAGCATCGCATCGCGACTGCGTTTGCGGCTCATTGCGCGGCGCAAGGTTTCGGCCTGGCCGGTGGTGAAGCCGGAAAGTGCCATCGCGACTTCAAGCACCTGTTCTTGGAAGACCACGACCCCGAGCGTCTCGCGCAGGCAGTCGGCCAGGAGCGGATGGTCATACGGCGGCTCAAAGTCGGGGTCGCGTCGTCGCGCGTTGCGATGTTTGACGTACGGATGCACCGCGCCGCCGCTGACCGGGCCCGGTCGGATCAACGCGACCTGGATGGTCAGGTCGTCCAGGTTCTCGGGTTGGGTCTGCAGGATGCTTTGGATCTGGGCGCGGCTTTCGATCTGGAACACCCCGACGGTGTCGCCGTCGCGAATCTCGTCGTACACGACTGGGTCGTGGACATCGATGCGCGCCAGATCGACGGGGGTGCCGCGGCGGCGGGCGATCAGGTCCACGCACTCCTCGACGGCCGACAGCATCCCCAAACCCAACAGATCGATCTTGACGAACCCGGCATCGGCGCAGGAGTCCTTGTCCCACTGCACCATCTGCCTGCCGGCAAACGCCGCGGGCACGATCGGTACCAGCTCCACCAGCGGCCGGGCCGACACGATCATGCCGCCGGAGTGCTGGGACAGGTGTCGCGGCAGACCCGCGGCCTCGCGTGCCAAAAAGGCCAGCGCCCGCCACCTGGGTGAGCGCAGCTTGCGCTCACCGTCCGGAAGTCGCAGGAGTTCCTCTTCGAGGGCGGTCGGCGACGACCATCCGTCGGCTTGGCGGGCGAGTCGTTCGATATCGGCTGCGGGCAGGGCCAAGGCCTTGCCGAGCTCGCGGATCGCCATGCGCGTGCGAAACGTGGGGAACGCGGCGACGAGGGCGGCGTGATCGGCGCCGTAGCGGCGGATGACTTCGGCGATGAGGCCTTTGCGGATGTCGCGGGGGAAGTCCAGGTCGAT
>JANMDV010000200.1:0-1716 GCA_031376485.1 Actinomycetota bacterium | reverse complement strand
GGACAGAAACTCAAAGCCGTTGACCGGGTCCTCGCCCGCACCCGGGACCTCGCGGAACGCCCATCCGCGCTCGTCGCGGATGGGATCGACCACCGACATCGAGATCACCCGCTCCAACCGCTTGAGCTTGCGGAAGATGATTGTGCGGTGCGCCCACGGGCAGGCCAGCGACACGTACAGGTGGTACCGCCCGGCCTCGGCGATGAAGTCCGACGAGCCGTCCGCCGTCACCCACCGGCGAAACACGCTGTCGCGACGCACGAACGCCCCGCCTTTGTCGGTGGGAACCGTGAAGCCCGTCGCGTAAGTCGGCGTTACGTGAGTTGTCATCGGTTCCAGAGTAGCCACGACACCCCCCGGCATGCCTAGGGCGTCGCGATCCCACCGACCGGTGGTTCGTTTCACCGGCTTCACCTCGGGTGCCTGTGGGGACCCTCGGGTGGAAGATCGCGCCCGTGCACACCAACCCACGGGTCGGTGCCCCGGCGATTTCGCGCCTGTCAAGCCGGCGCATGTAACAGCCGATAACACCCGCACGTCTCGCTCCCCGATCGGAGAACACAAGGTGTCGACCCTCATGCCCGGCGGGCTTCCTTCGCTCTCGCGTATACGTGAGACGTCAGTTCAATGCCCGCAATGCCGACTCGCGAGTACGCAAGTGGAGCCGCGCTGCCGGCGATGCAACGCCGAGCTGCCGCAGAACGGAAGGGATCTGTGGCGCCGCGGTAAACGGCTTGTCGCCCGGAAGGGCGCGGGACTTCCACATCGCTGTGTGCGGTGCAACGCTCCAGGAGATGGCGCCCCGTTCGAGCGCAAACTGGTGTACATCCACCCAGCCGCGTTTCTCTTCCTGTTTCTCTGGATCTTCCCGTTTCTTATCGCGGTGCTCATCCTGCAGAAGAAGACCACGCTAACCATCAGTTTGTGCGCTGAGCACCGCGAGCGTCGGCGGCGAGCGAAGTTTGCCCTGGCCTCGTCGTTGATCGGAACCCCAGCTCTCTGGGTCGTCGCGGGCATCCAAGAAAGCCCGGGACTCGCCTGGCTTGGCGTGCTCGTGTTGATTGCCGGCGTGACCTGGGCGATCTGGGGGATGCGGTTGATTGGTGCGACAAAGATAGATGATCACTTCGTCCGTGTCGCCGGGGTTAACGAAAGCTTCCTCAAGTCGCTTCCGGATTGGAAGAACCCACAGGACTGACGCTCGACTCATGGGCGGCCTGAAGGCCACCCACCAGCTACGGTGCGCTGATGCACCGCGATCGCGACATCCCCGCGCTGCTCTGTCGTGACGTGCGCAAGACGTTCCCCGGTGGTGTCATGGCCCTTGACGGGGTGGACCTGGTCGTGCCGAACGGTGGGTTTGTCGGGCTGCTGGGACCGAACGGCGCGGGCAAGACGACGTTGCTCCGAAGCGTCGTGGGACTCGTGATCCCCGACGGCGGGGAGATGCAGGTACTCGGCCGGTCGATGCGCGGGCCCGATGCGCCCGCAGCACGGCAGCTCGTGGGCTACGCGCCGCAGGAGATCGCCCTGGACCGGTTCGTCAAGGTCCGGGACCTCTTGTCGCTGCACGGTCGGTACTTCGGCATGACCCGTGCCGACGCAGGCGAGCGCGCCGACGAACTTCTGGACGTGTTCGACCTGACCGACAAGGCCGCCACCCTCCCCAGCCGCCTGTCGGGCGGCATGCGCCGGCGGCTGATGCTGGCCCGCGCG
>JANMDV010000164.1:0-1730 GCA_031376485.1 Actinomycetota bacterium | reverse complement strand
TCGTGAAGATGCCGGTCGGCGCCGGCGAACGGCGATACGGGGGTCACCGGCCCTGGCGCGAGACCGAGCTGGTCGCACGCCCGCGCGGCCGCGGCTTCCTCGTGTCGATTGCGCCCGGCGCGCCAGACGACGAGCGTGCCGCCCGGCGCGACCAGCGGGGCGGCGAGCTCGACGGTCGTCGCCAGCGGACCGAGTGCGCGGGCGGTCGCCGCCGCCCAGCGTGCATGCGGGTCCGGGAGGCTCTCGGCGCGTTCTGCCAGGACCCGTACGTTCGTCAAATCGATCGACGCCCGCGTGAGCCAGTCGGCCTTCCGGCGCTCGCTCTCGACGAGGGTGACCGCACAGTCCGGATTGGCTATGGCCAGCGGTATGCCAGGGAAGCCCCCACCGCTTCCCAGATCGACCAGCGTGTCCGCCTCCCGTAGGCTCGAAAGGACCAGCCCGCTGAGGCTGTCGGCGAGATGCCGGTCGAGTCCCCCGTCATGGACGTCGATCGCGGTGAGGTTCTGGGGCTCGAGGGCAATGCGGTCCAGGAGGGTCACGAGCCGCGCGGCGGCGGGAAGCTCGAGTGGCACGCCCATCCGGGCGCAGGCGTCCACGAGCCGCCTCGCCGGCGAAGTCATCGCGCCACCGGGACGGCCGGGTGCATCCATCACGGCTGCGCCGCCGGCCGGTGATCAAGAAAGGGCCGCACGAGGGCTATTGACCGAGCGCGTAGCGCTGCTTCATGTCCTGAAAACGGTCGAAGGAGCGTTGGTCGAGTGTCGGGGACATGTGCTGCTCGAGGAGCGGCATGAGTTCCTCACGCAGGAAGCTTCCGCGGGCCATCCACTGGTAGTAGTTGCGTCCACCGTGGCTGTACGGGCCGTAGAGACGGGAGCGCGGGAACTGGTCCATCAGCCAGTCGAAGACCGCTTTGTGGTGGACGTGCATACGCAGTGTGATCTGCGGTTGACGGCCGTCCCCGCCGAAGTGGCCCTCACCGACGAGGATGCCAACGAGGAAGCCGGCGTTGAAGCTGGTCGTCATGAGCCCGCCCCCCCGAGTTGTTTCACCGTATGGTAACACGTGAAACATCTGCTGATACACGTCAGGGTCTCGTCGAGCGGAGTTGTTTCACCGTGAGGTAACACGTGAAACATCTGCCATTGCGACGATTGGCTTGCTGCTCGGTCTGATCGCACGGCTTTATGCTCCAACGCGGCGCTCGACGCCGATCGACACGTCCGGTCGACGCCGACGCCGGAGCAGCACGGCGGGCGGCTCGCCCGCGTGCGTCGGGATTCGCCTAACGTACGGCCGGTGGCGACGCGAACGGACACCCTCGGAACCCAGGAACGCGAGCCGTGGAAGGTGACGACCGCACGCGCGCCCTCGCTTCGTCCCGGGCTCGTTTGCCCGGCTGTTCCCGGCGGCACCTCGGTTGGGTGGCGGGCGCGTCACCAGCGAGGCGAGGCGGATCGAACGAGCATCGCCTCCGCCTGGTTGGGTTGGGTGCCGGGTCCGGCCGTCACCCTTCCCCCGTTTCCCGGTGTTGGACATCTGCAGGCGTTCCCCAAGGTCGCGCCGCCCGCTGCGCGGTTTCTCGCGCGTACGGGGCACTCGTCGAAACAACCGCTCTCGTGATCTACGCCGTCGTCAATCAGAAGGGTGGGGTCGGCAAAACGACCACCTCCGTCAACCTGGCTGCGTGCCTGGCGTCGGCAGGGATGCGCACGCTGCTCGTCGAC
>JANMDV010000148.1:0-3717 GCA_031376485.1 Actinomycetota bacterium | reverse complement strand
CCATGCCAAGCCGGCCGATGTCGATGAGCTTCGACGGGCGTGCCAGGCGCGTCTTCATCAACGGGATGAGCGAGTGCCCGCCGGCCAGGAGCTTGGCCTCCGGGTCCTGGCCGAGCAGCTCAATGGCGTGCTCGACCGACTCGGCGAGTGTGTAGTCGAACTTGCTCGGGATCATGACGTGGCCTCCTGGATCGCGCGCCAGACTCGCTCTGGCGTCGCCGGCCTCTCGACGTTGGTGACGCCCAGGTGCGACAGGGCGTCGACCACGGCGTTGATGACCGCCGGAGGGGCGGCGATCGTCCCGGCCTCGCCGACGCCCTTGACGCCCAACGGGTTGGTGGGGCTCGGGGTGACGGTGTGGTCCAACTCGAACGAGGGGATCTCGGGCGGACCGGGGACCATGTAGCTCGCCATGTTGCCGGTCAGCAGGTTGCCCTCGGCGTCGTAGAGCGCCTCCTCGAACAGCGCCTCGGCAATGCCCTGGGCGATGCCCCCGTGCAACTGCCCCTGGACGAGGTTGGGGTTGATCTGCACGCCGCAGTCATCGACGGCGACGTAGCGCAGGATGTCGATCGATCCCGTCTCCGTGTCGACCTCGACCACGCACGCATGCGAGCCGTTGGGCCAACTGAAGTTGGGCGGGTCGTACAGGTGGGTCGCCGTCAGACCGGGCTCCATGCCGTCGGGTATGTCGTGGGCGGACCACGCCGCAAACCCGATGCCCTTGATGTTGGCGCTCTTGTCGGTTCCCTTGACGGTGAAGTCGCCACCCGCGAACTCCAGGTCCTCCTCGGAGCATTCGAGTTGGTGCGCGGCGATCGTACGAGCCTTGGCCAGGATCTTCTCGCCGGCCTTGTAGAGCGCGACGCCACCGACGGCCAACCCTCGGCTCCCGTATGTGTCCATGCCGAGCGGCACCACCTGAGTGTCGCCGTGCAGCACCTCGACGTCCTCGAAGTCCACGCCAAGCTGATCGGCGACGATCTGCGCCATCGAAGTGACGTTGCCCTGACCGTGCGGCGAGACCCCTGTCAACACCCGCACCGTCCCGGTGGGCATGAACTCCACCGTTGCCGCGTCCCACCCGCCCGCGATGTACTTGAGCGCAGCGAGCACCCGCGACGGGGCCAGACCGCACATCTCGAGCCAGGTCGAGAACCCCACGCCGATGACCTTGGTTCCGCCGTTCGCGCGACTCTCGGCCTGCTGCTTGCGTATGGCGTCGTAGTCGAGAATCTTGAGCAGCTTCTCGGTGGTGCCCGTGTAGTTGGCCGAGTCGATCGTCAGTCCCGACACCATCGTGTAGTTGGGGAACTTGTCGTTGGTGATGAAGTTCTTCATCCGCAGGTCGATCGGGTCCATGTCCAGCTTGCGCGCCAACGCGTCCATCGCCCGCTCGATCGCGTACGTGGCCTCGGGTCGCCCGGCACCGCGGTAGGCGTCTGTAAACGTGTTGTTGGTGAACACGTTGGTGTACTGGAAGTCGTAGCCCTCGCAGTCATACGGACCTGCATAGAGCCACGCACCCAGCATCGGGATGCCGGGGGTGATAAGGCGCAGGTACGCGCCCATTGACGCCAACAGGTTGACCCGGACGGCTTTGAGCACACCGTCCTTGGTCGCCGCCAACTCGATGGTCTGGTACATTTCGCGACCGTGCAGGGTGGCGACGTAGCCCTCGCTGCGCTCCTCGATCCACTTGACCGGGCGACGCAGCGTCTTGGCGATCGCCAGGCAGATCGCGTCCTCGGGGTAGGCCTCGAGCTTGGAGCCGAACGCGCCGCCGACGTCAGGCGCGACGACCCGAAGCTTGGCCTCGGGGATGCCGCACGTGATCGTCAGGGTTGTGCGCAGGATGTGGGGGATCTGGGTGGAGGAGTACACGGTGTACTCGCCCATCGACGCGGTCAGATCGACGACGACGCCGCGCGGCTCCATCGCGTTGGGGATGAGCCGGGCCAGGTAGTAGTCCTCTTTGATCGTGACCAGGTCCGGGTCCTCGAAGTACGGCCCGGCCGGGTTGCGGGGCGGGACCGGCGAGTCGCGCTCGAAGATCCAGTCGCCGGCGTTGTTGGTGCCGAACTCCTCGTGGATGATCGGCGCGCCGTCGGCGAGGGCCTCCTTGATGTTGGTGACCGCGGGATGCGGATCCCAATCGACCTCGACCAGCTCGGCCGCGTCCTTGGCGCCGGCGCGGCTGTCGGCCACGACCACCGCGACCGGGTCGCCGACGTAGCGGGCCTTGTCCTTGGTCAGCGGGTGGTGGGCCGGGTTCTTGACCTGGTCGTTGATGGGCCACGCCATGACGAGCGGGCCGGCGAACTCGAGCGTTTCGGCCGTGTAGACGGCGACGACGCCTTCGGCCGCCTCGGCCTTGGACGTGTCGATTCCCTTGATCGTCGCGTGCGCGAACGGGCTGCGCACGACGTGGACCCACAACATGCCGGGGACCGTGATGTTGTCGATGTAGTTGCCCTGGCCGGTGATGAGCTCCGGGTCTTCCTTGCGAAGACGGCGCTGCCCGATCTGGGGCTTGGGTTCTGTCGTTGCCATGGGGGCCTCCTAGGCGCTCGCCACGGCCTGCACGGCCTTGACGATGTTGTGGTAGCCGGTGCAACGGCAGAGGTTGCCCTCAAGGCCGTGGCGGATCTCGTCCTCGGACGGCGAGGGGTTGTCGTCCAGCAGGCTGACGGCCGCCATGATCATTCCTGGCGTGCAATACCCGCACTGAAGGGCGTGATGCTCGGTGAAGGCCTGCTGCATCGGGTGCATCTCGCCGTTGACAGCGAGCCCCTCGATCGTGGTGACCTCCTGCCCGTCGGCCTGGACGGCCAGCACGGTGCATGACTTGACGGCCTCACCGTTGAGGTGGACGGTGCAGGCGCCGCAGCTCGTGGTGTCGCATCCGACGTTCGTGCCTGTCAGACCGAGCGTCTCGCGCAGCGTGTAGACGAGCAGGTCGCGTGGTTCAACGTCGACCTGGTGGCGGTGCCCGTTGACGGTGACGGTGATTTGTCCCATTGGGGTCAGCCCCCTTTCCGAAATATTCGTTTGACGGCCTTCGTAAGGACGGGCCGAAGGAGAGAGACCGCCGACCGCGCGGAGCGCTTGACTGCTCCGGCGACGGCGGCAATGAGGACAGACTTCGCCGAAAGCGGCTTTGCCGCGTGTGGCGGCGGCGGGGGTAACGGCACGGGGTCCGGGTCGCCGTCGGATGCGGAGGCTTCGGCCTCCGACTGATGGGTCATCTGTTGACCGAGGCACTTGGCAAAGTCGCCGACAAGCTTGGAGGCGACGTCCTGAACCACGTTCGGCCGGCCGAGTTGTGCGGCCTGACCGCTGAAGCGCAGGTCGGTGGTCATGTCGACCTTGGTACCGGTCGCGGTGGCGGCGAAGCGCGCCTCGACGGTTCCGTCTGCGCCCCCTTTGCCACGGGTGTCGCGGCCGCTGATGTTCATGCGGACGAGTCCCGCGGCCTCGTCGATCTCGGCCAGCTCGATCTTGTTGTCGAAGTCCATCCCGACCGGGCCCAGACGCACGCGCATCTTGGCGCGCCAGTTCCTGGGGTCGACGACCTCGACGAGCTCGGCGCCGGGCATGCATGGCACCACCCGCTCGGCGCTCAACAGCAGTTCCATCGTCTGCTTGGGGGTGCCGGGCACTTCGAAGGAGTTCTCGATGATCACCGGCTCACGCTCGGTGCCGGCGCGACGCGTG
>JANMDV010000249.1:0-3257 GCA_031376485.1 Actinomycetota bacterium | reverse complement strand
GGCTGAACGGCGGTTTGCTGCAGGTGAGCATCCTCGTCGTGTGATCGTTGAGTTGCGTGCGTCGCGGGTGGGGGGTGATGCCATTGTCCCGTCGGTACGGACGATGCGTCGGTGGTTTTGTGATGCCAGGTGGCTTGCCCGACCCGCACCCCGCGACCCCGAACCCGACGGGCCAGATGACGCGGCGCAGCCTCCGCGGAGTCAGATCATGAGTCTCGCGGAGGTCGGTGACCTCGTCGCGTATCTGACTGAGCCGTATGCCTGGTGGCCGTTCAGCCGGTCGCGCGGCTCCCCCCGCAGGTAGCCCGCCACCGGGCGCACGCACACCGGGAGGAACAACCGCCCGTGTGGCGACTGGAGAGCCCTACGACACGGGATGGTGCGGGTGCGCTGAACGGGAGTCGACCGTGGTCGCCTTGGCGGTGGGCGGCCGTAGGTCCTCCCTCCGGCAACGGGTAGGCTCGTCGTGAAGTGAGCGCAATTGACCGCATCGCCCGCCGTGCCGGGCGCATCGCCCCGTTCGAGGTGATGGAGGTTCTCGCCCACGCCCATCGGATGCAGGCATCAGGCGCCGATGTCATCCACCTCGAGGTCGGCGAGCCCGACTTCCCCACGCCCCAACCGATCGTCGACGCCGCGGTGCGGGCGCTCAACTCGACACCGATGTCATACACGCCGGCCCTCGGCCTGCCCGAACTCAGGGAGGCGATCAGCGGGTACTACGCCGACCGCTACGGAGTGTCGGTGCCGGTCGAACGGATCGTGGTGACCGCAGGGTCGAGCGCAGCCCTGCTGTTGGCTCTGGGCTTGGTCCTGGACGTCGGTGACGAAGCCCTGATCGGCGATCCCGGTTATCCGTGCAACCGCCATTTCGTGACGTTCGTCGATGCCGAGCCCGTGCTCGTTCCAACCGATGCCCAGACCAATTATCAGGTGACCGCCGAGCTCTTGGCAGCCGCATGGACCGCCAAAACGCGTGCGGTGATCGCTGCATCGCCGTCCAACCCAACCGGCACGCTGATCGATTCGGATGAATGGGGCCGCATCGCTGCGCTCTGCCATCAGCGCGGGGCCACGCTTGTGGCCGACGAAATCTACCAAGGACTCGTTTACGGGCGTGATCCCCACACCGTCTTGTCACTGACCGACGACGCCATCGTCGTCAACAGCTTCAGCAAGTACTTCCAGATGACCGGTTGGCGACTCGGATGGCTCGTCGTTCCCGGCGGCGCCGAGCGCGAAATCGAGAAACTCGCCCAGAACCTGTTCATCTGCCCCTCGACACCCGCGCAGTACGCGGCACTGTCTGCATTCGCTCCCCAGACGATCGAGATCCTGGAGTCCCGTCGCGCGGAACTCGAGCGCCGCCGCGACGTCCTGCTGGCTGCACTCCCAGACATTGGATTCGGCGTCCGCGCACGGCCGGACGGCGCGTTCTACATCTACTGTGACGTGGGCGAAATCACCGATGACAGCTTTGCGCTTGCCCGTCGCATCCTTGAGCAGACGGCCGTGGCGATGACTCCTGGACGCGACTTCGGATTCGCAGCGCCCGACCAACATATGCGGATCGCCTATACCCAGCCGGTGCCGCGTCTGGAGGAGGCGGTCGAACGCATTCGGCGCATGCTGGCGACGCCGTGACCGGAGGATCGCGACACCGACGCGACTGGGAGGCGCTCGCGGAACTCGACCCGCTGTACGCCATCCTGAGCACGGCCGAGGCCAAACACGGAGGCTGGGACACCGACGCGTTCCTTGCGACAGGGATCGACGATGTGACCCGGATCCTGGCAGCGACCGAACGGATGGGGTTGCCCGCCCGCCGCCAGGCGACCTTTGAGCTGGGATGCGGCGTCGGCCGGCTGACGCGCGCCCTTGCGCCCCATTTCGCACATTGCGTCGGCGTCGACATCTCCCCGACGATGATCGCCAAGGCTCAGGAACTGAACAGCGGCCTCGACAACTGCGAGTGGATCGTCAACGCGACCGACGACTTGCGCCGGTTCGACGACGGATCGTTCGACCTCGTGCTCTCACACCTGGTGCTGCAACACGTCCCGACGCGTTCGGCGATCCTGACCCTGCTCGGCGAACTTGGACGGATCCTCGCTCCGGGTGGCCTGCTGATCGTGCAGCTCCCCGCATCGATGCCGTTTCGCCAAAGGTTGCAACCGCGTCGGCGGCTCTACGCGGCATTGCGACGTGTCGGCGTCAGCGACGCGCTGCTCTACCGACGCGCAGGTCTCCATCCGATCCGCATGAACTGGGTGCCGCGTCCACAAGTCGAGATGCGGCTCTCTCGCGCCGGCGCGCAGGTGCTCGACGTCGAGTTGGGGTGGCTCGGGGACCGAACGACCACCGGCCGCGAGGTCAACCTGACATACCTGGCAACGCGCCACTCATCTCGGTGACCGCAAGACGCGATCCAAGGCCCGGCAGCTCGATCGTCTCCGTGGACTCGACCTGCCGGACCGTCGCGAACAGCTGGGGCCCTCGATCTGTGAATTCCACGATGCGGCGTCCCGCAATGTCGATGCCCCCCACGACGCATACACCGCCGCCTTGTCGGCCAGATCGCGTCTGAGGCTCGTCTGGGCGACTCGATCTTTCGCAGCCGATCGCCCGGGCTGACCCAGTCGTCGACCCGACGGCCGATCGTGAGGTCGGGCAGACGTTACTGGTACTCGTCAAGCGGGAAAGTTGTGTTGACCCTGATCTCGTAGGTCGGCCAGGGGTACTGCAGGCTCATCACGCCGTTGATGGTCCGGGGGACCAATGCGTGGGGCAGACCTTCGGGGCTCATCTCGACGAGCACCCCGTCGATCAGCTCCAAGCGTTCCAATTCGCCGGTGATCCCGACATCGGACATGCGAATGGCGCAAGCTGAGTTTGCGCACCTGACCCGAGACGGAGCCTGAGACCTTGAGAGTCGACACACCCACAACGCACCTCCCTTCGTGGGTTGATGGAACACATTTGCACCCACACGGTGCTGCCACCGACCCGGCTTGCCGTTGAACCTCGCGATCGGCAGAGTCGAGGTCGTGTCCCGCGCAGAGCCGATCCCAGATCTCGTCTTCGCCACCACCGACGGGCGCGAAATCCGGCTGTCCGAATTCCGGGGCGAGGCGATGGTGCTGGTGTTCATGCGCCACCTCGGCTGAATTGCCTGCAACGAGCACCTCGTGGAGGTCGCTGCACAACGACAAAGCCTGGCGGGACGCGTGATCGGAGTTGCGTTCGCGCCCCCGGCG
>JANMDV010000074.1:0-2734 GCA_031376485.1 Actinomycetota bacterium | reverse complement strand
GGGCATTGTCCGGTCACGTTGTCCGAGCGTGGGGTTTCTTGCGCCCGCGGCTACGGGGTGTTCGGCTCGAGGCTCGCCGTGATGATCTGCTGGGCGCGGACCGGGTCGGCCAGAAGTCGGAGGCCCCGCTTGAGGTCGGCGACCCCTTCAAGGGTTCGGGCCAGTCCGATCAGGGCGACGCCGCGCGCGATTCGCGGTTCTTCGTAGCGTGCGTCGAGTGCGATCGCCGCGTCAGCTGCCGCGAGCGCCGCTTCGAACTGGTTGGCGGTCAGCAGGGCGTATGCGTGGAACGTCGGGGCGATCGCGTCGGTCGGGTCCACCGTGCGCGCGGTCTGGAACGCCCTGATGGCGCGGTCGTTCTGCGCATTCGCCGTTCGCGCCAATCCCTGCTGGAAAGGGGCGGCCGCCATCGTCGGATCGGCTTGGAGCGCCCGGTTGTACGCACCGGCCGCCAGCACCTGGGTTTTCTCGGCCGAGAAGATCGCGCCCGACAGCAGTTCGCCGGGTGCGCTGGTCTTCTCAGCAGCCGGCCACGCCGTGTAGAGCGCCTTGGCCCCCGCGGTGTCGCGCGCGTCGAGTCGCTCCCTGACCCGCGCGTAGGCGTATGCCCTGATCGTCGGCGCCGTCTGGGCCGCTTCGATCAGTGCCGGGCCGTAGTCAGGCGGCGTCGTCCAGTCCGGGGGCGCGGTGTACTGGACGGTCTGGCGGACACCCGTGCGCTCCAGTTCGATGGGGACCACGACGTTAGCGGGCAGATTACGCAGGGCGACAAACCACGCCCCACGGGCGTCGACGTGAACGCCGTTGACCGTGTGGATGACGTCACCGCGCTGGATGCCGGCGGTTGCGGCCGGGGTGCCCGGTGCGACCGCTGCCACGATCTGGCCGCCTGGAGCCGCCGCGATCCCCGCGATGATCGACGGCCACGCAGGGACGGCGTAGGTGTGCAGGACTCCGCGAGGCGCCCGTAACGTCAGACGAAGCTGACGTGTGATCGGCTTTGAGCGGCGTTTGGTCGCGTCAATCGCGACGATCTCAAGCTTATAGCGGCCGGCCAGGAGTTGGAAACCACGATCGTTGTTGGCGGCGATCAACAGCCACACCCGGCCCGGCGCATGCAGACCCTTGGTCGTGGCGGTCGTGACAACTTTGCCTGTGCGCAGTGACACGACCCTGACGATGACCCGCGCCTCGGTTCTGGTCTGCAGGCCCACCAGGAACCGCGCGTGTCCCTGACGGGCTGCGACCGAGGTTGGCGCGATCACGTCGCTGATGCGCGGTGCGGGGGGGAGCGGTGGGGGCGTGGTCGTGGCGCCCGTCGTCATCGGCGCAGGCGCCGCCAGGCTCATCGCCGGTACGAGGGCCGCGCAGACGAGCGCGACTCCGAGTGCTCGCCGCATCTGCATCAGCGGGAATCGTACCAAGGGGCGGCTATGGTTCTGTGCGTGATGGTTGCGGCGCTTGCCCCACTCGAACTGCTAGAGCGCACCCGCCGGGGAGCGCCGGTGGATCCAGAGAGCGTCGCTGCATTTGTGCAGTCGTGGTCGGACGGTGTGGTCGGGGATCCGCAGATGGCGGCCTGGTGCATGGCGGTCTGCATCCAAGGACTCGACATGCCTGCCACGCAAGCGTTGACCAGGGCGATGGTCGCGTCGGGGGACCGTTTGGAGTTGGGCAAGTTCGGGCCGACCGGAGACAAGCATTCCACCGGGGGTGTGGGCGACGCGATCAGTCTAGTCGTGGCTCCACTCGCGGCGTCGCTCGGGGTCAAGGTCGCCAAGATGAGCGGGCGGGGTCTGGGACACACCGGCGGCACGCTCGACAAGCTGGAGTCGATCCCCGGCATGAAGGTCGACCTGGAGCTGACCGATTTCGTCCGCCAGTTGCGCGACGTGGGGGTGGTCGTGGTGGGCGCCAACGAACGCCTCGTGCCGGCCGACAAACGGTTGTATGCGTTGCGCGATCAGACCGCGACCGTCCAGAGCCCGTCGCTCATCGCCAGTTCGATCATGAGCAAGAAGATCGCCGGTGGGGCGCAGGCAATCGTGCTCGATGTCAAGGTCGGCTCGGGCGCGTTCTTTGAGGACGTCGCGTCGGCCCGCGAGGCCGCTGAGATGATGGTCGCTCTGGGTGCTCCCTGGGGCCGTGATGTTCGGTACATCATCAGCCGAATGGACGAGCCGCTTGGACTCATGGTCGGCAACGCGCTGGAAGTGGCCGGGGCGGCCGAGGTGCTGCGCGGCGGCGGGGCGGACGACCTGCGTGAACTCTCCATCCGCATCGCGGGATCGCTTGCCGAGGCTGCCGGCGTCGTGCCCGCGGGCGAGGGCATGGCGGCGGCGTCCGATGCGCTGGTCTCGGGCGCAGCGCTCCTGACGGCCGAGCGCTGGGTCGAGGCCCAGGGCGGTGACCCGGCGGTGTGGACGGATGCGTCCCTGCTTCCGGCCGCACCCTTCATGCTGGATGTTCCGGCGCCTTCGGATGGATACGTCACCCGCCTGGACGCCCGGCAGGTGGGCGAGGCCGCACGTTGGCTCGGCGCCGGGCGCCTGCACCCGTCACAGCGCGTCGACCCTTCGGTCGGCATCGCATTGGCCGCGAAGATCGGCGATCCGGTCACGGCCGGCGCGCCACTCGCCGTGGTGCATTGCCGCGACCCCCAGGTTGGCGACCGCGCGGTCCAGATGATGCGCGACGCGTACGGCATGGATGATCACCCCGTCGAGGTGCCGGA
>JANMDV010000022.1:0-4197 GCA_031376485.1 Actinomycetota bacterium | reverse complement strand
TGGCGGGGATCGATCAGGCGATGGCCCACGGCCACAACGGAATGGCGGACGACTTCCGTCAGGCGATCGAGGCCCTGTGAAAGCCGTCGTGTTGGACGGATGGGGCCAGACCCCGGTGGTGCGCGAGGTCCCCGAGCCCGTGCCGGGGCCAGGTCAGGCGTTGGTCCGGCTGCTTGCCGCCGGCCTCAACCCCGTCGATCTGGCGATCGCGTCGGGCCGGTTCTACGGCGAGACTCCGCAGCCGCCGTTGACGTTGGGCGCCGAGGTGGTGGGCGAGGTCGTCCAGGGCGATCGCCTCGTGCCCGGCACCCGTGTGTGGTGTCTGACCACGACCGGCGGGTTCGGCGAGTACGTCTGCGTCCGGGAGGACCTGGCGGTGCCGGTGCCCGCGGGGCTCTCGGACGAACTTGCCGCCGCCATCGGCATCGCCGGCCTCGCCGGTTGGATGAGTGTGGTCGATCGGGCCAAGCTTCAAGCGGGCGAGACCGTGTTGGTGCTCGGCGCGAGCGGCGTGGTCGGGCAGGTCGCAGTCCAGGCTGCGCGCAGCCGGGGCGCGGGGCGTGTGATCGCCGCGGCCCGCACCAAGGAGGGCCTGGAACGGGCGCTTGCGCTCGGCGCCCACTGGTTCGTCGCACTCGACGACGGCGACATGGCCAAGGACCTTCGCGACGCGTGTTCGCCGGGCGCCGACGTGGTCATCGACATGCTGTGGGGCGCGCCGGTGCAGGCGGCGTTCGGCGCGGCGCGTGCGCGATGCAGGTTCATCCAGGTGGGCAACGCCGCCGCCGCCACGGCA
Organism: Actinomycetota bacterium; assembly: GCA_031376485.1. Classification (GTDB taxonomy): domain Bacteria; phylum Actinomycetota; class Thermoleophilia; order Miltoncostaeales; family Miltoncostaeaceae; genus CALMEC01. The sequence goes on along the minus strand of JANMDV010000022.1, from coordinate 3,401 downwards.
TCGGTGACGGGCGGCGCGCTTCGGGGCGGACGACTCGACATCCGCGGCTTCTCGGTCTTCGCGGAGTACCCCGCCGATCTGGCCCGTGCGTACCGCGAGCTGGCCGAAGTTGCGGCGACGGGCGCGGTCAGCCTGCGGGTCGAGTCCGTGCCGCTGGCCGAGGCGCCCATCGCCTGGGCCCGGCAGGCGAGCGGCACCGCCGGGCGCAAGCTCGTCCTCGTGCCGTGACAACCCAACGTGTCCCAGTGCCCCCGGTCGCGTCCGAGGTCTTCGGGTTCACGGCGCGCGGCGCGTTTCGGATGTGGCAGCGAAACGCCACGATCGGGCGAAAGACGATCCTGACAACGCTGGGGCCGCGCTTTATCGAGGCCATCGCGTATCTGCTGATCATGGGTCTCGGCTTGGGCGCCTACGTCAGCACGATCAACGGCGTCGACTACGTGGAGTTCATCGCGCCGGGGGTGGCGGCATCCAGCGTCATGTTCGGGGCGATCCTGGAGACGACCTACAACGCGTTCGTGCGCATCAACATCCGGCGCGTCTGGGAGGCCGTGGTCACGACACCGTTGTCGGTCGGGGATGTCGTCGTCGGCGAGTACCTCTGGGCGACGACCCGGGCGGTCATCTACGGCGTCGTCTTCGTCGTGGTCATGGCGGCGCTCGGCCTGGTGGGATCGCTGTGGGTGTTCGCCGTGCCGGTGGTGTTCGTGGTCGGCGCCATGTGCTTTGCGGTGCTCGGCATGGCGTACACGTCGCTTGCGACCAACATCGAGCATTTCAACATCTTCTTCACGGGCCTTCTGACGCCGATGTTCCTGTTTGGCGGCGTGTTCTTCCCGTTCGACCAGCTCCCGACCTGGGCCCAGATCATCGGCTGGTGCCTCCCCTTGTCACACCTTGTCCAAGGCACCCGCGACCTGGTCCTGGGCGACGTCGGCTGGCTAACCCTGGCCCACGTGGGCGCGCTGGTCGCCTTGACCGCGGCCCTCTTCTGGTTCCCCCTGCGCCGCCTCAACCGAAAAATCGTCAGCTGACCGCTTCGAGCGTCTCCGGTCAACATGCTTTCGCATCCCGCGATCCCGTATCAGTACGAGGTTCTCGGGTGGTTCGAACGACGGCCAAGGGGGTGCGTCGTTACGTCACGAGCGTTTGGAGCCGCTCGATGCGCTCGTCAGCGGCGCTGAGGTAGCGCACCAATACGCCGATCACCCGATCGAGGTCCAGCGTGCCCGCCGCCGCCATTTCTTCGAGGTCGGCCCAGTCTTTCGTGCGGTTGAAGAACGCTTTGAAGACAGCCAGATCCGGGCATGACAGGAAGGGGATCTGCACGCCGGCGAAGTCCTCCCACCGCGCGCGCGCGCCGGATTGCACATGAAACGCGGTGGTGTTCAGAAACAGGTCCACGGGCGTCGTGGCCCACCACAGGCGGACCTGGCCGTCCCGTGCGACGAGATGCAGGTCTGCATCGGACCAGACGACCTCGTCAGGCAGTGCATCGAGCACTCCACGCGCCATCGAGCTGTCGACGAAGACGTTGAGATCGATGTCGATCGTGCCGCGGGCGCGCTCGGTACACCATGCAAGTGCCAATGCCCCCCCGAACGCATGGGGCAACTTGGCTTTGACCAGGGCCGTGTGGATGGCCACGATCTTGGCGGGGAGCCCGATCATCGACGACCGAACTTCGGAGCGTCGAGCGTGGCGGCGTGTCGCGCCGGGAAGAGTCCGGCCAGTTCGAGGACCTCGACCAGTTCGCGACCACGAGCGGCCGGGTCGGGCCCACCCACATTGGCGGTCAGATCGGCAGTCAGGATGAAACCGGCAGCCCGAACGATGCGGTCGATCGTGTCCACCGTCGGAACCTTGCGCCCGGCCTCGTATGCGGCCAGCGCCGAGTGCGAAGTGCCGGCCCGCCGAGCCAGCGCGCGCAGTGTGAGGCCCGACCGGCGCCGAGCATCGCCGAGGGTCTTGGCTGCATCCATATTCGAGATGGTATCCGATCAGATACCATTTGTGCTCGAATGGAAACCACTGCCGGATGCTCGCAACGCGAGGCCCGTTCGTCGGGTCGGCTGCGGCCATGGCCCGAGCGCGCCGGTCGGGGTAACCCCGGGATGCCGTTGGGCCGCTGGTGAGCCAGGTGGCCCGGCAGCGATGTGTGTGGGAGCAGCGGGGTTCGTCGCGCCGAAGCACGCCATCCACAGATCTCGCCAAGACAACGCGTAGGGCGGGTCGTCAGCGCCGCCCGCCGCTTGTGGCAAGCGGTGGCCCGGCGTCGATTGCAGCATTGCCGATAACCATCAGTCTTTTGTCAAAGAAAGACGTTTTTGTCTGTTTCTTCTACTAAACATGCCTGTATTGAACGAGATATCCGCAGAACGCATCACCGAGACCGAGCTCTGGCGGCGCTACGGCGAGGCTGAGGGACGACCCTTGAGTCAAGGTGTCATTGATCAAAGCAGGCAAGCTGCAAGATTCAGTCGTTGCGTTCGCGAACGATCCTCGTGGGGATCGCGGAGCGGCCCGCGCGGGTCATCGGAATCGATTGGGGCCAAGTAGAAGAGGAACGCGTCCAAGAGGTCGCGAGAATCACCAACCCTCCCGTTTCCCATCGAGTCGCGTCGAGAAGCGCGGCTCAAGCATGCACGTAGAGGGGATCAGGTTCGCCAGGCATCTTCGTTCACCCGCATCCACCGCAGGAGTTCCTCGCCCTCGGACGGTTCGCGGCCCGGGCCCGTCAAGAGGTCGGCGGTCACCTGGCTCGCCGCGGCGATGGTCAGGTCGCCTCGCAGGGCCGTGCGTTCGAAGACCACGTCGTCGAACGGCTCGACCAGGAGCACGTTGGCGCCGGCGTCGGCGGGTTGCAACGCCAGTCGTTCGGCGGCTTCGATCGTGTCTGCGACGTAGATCACCGCGGTGCGAGTGGGCGCGATGGGCGCAAAGCCCTGCGCGGCAAGCGAGGTGGTCGCGGCATACGGCCACGTCGCCTTGGCGAGTTTCTGCGCGACGGCTGACAGGCCGCGAGGGTCGAGGTGGCTTGTGACGACGTTCGATCGACGCAGACCGTAGTCCTGGCTCCACCGTCGAATGACGCCGATCCAATCGAGGTCGGCGACGCCACCGCGATCGTCCTTGGTGAGCACGGCCTCGCGCGCGAGCAGGTCGATCACGCGAGAGAGTGTGGCGGCAGGGACGCGCGCTCGGGTCGCCAGCTCCCGGACGCCGTACGGCGGACGGAAGTCGACAAGCGCCCGCACAGCTCGGCTCGCACCGCGTCCACGCAGGGACCGAAGGGGTTGATCATCGGGCCACGGGTCCTTCGTCGCTCCTGCCGTCTCGATGAACAGCCCCGGTCGGCTTGCGGAGAGCCGAAGGTTGCCCGTGGCATCGACGTAACTGAC
>JANMDV010000239.1:0-1686 GCA_031376485.1 Actinomycetota bacterium | reverse complement strand
GTGTGTCGCCACACACTCGGCGGATGTCACATATGGCCGCAGCGGTCGGTGCCAAATGGCTGTTTCCCTCGGGCTGGCGGTCCGGGAGCCGGGTTGAGGCGGTGCTGCTGAGGTCGGGTCGATGTTGGCTGTCGATTGGGGCCGGCGTTGACCTGGAACTCGCGTCGCCGAATCATGGGGTCGGGGGTGCGGTCGCGCGGCGCGCGGTTTGGGCTTGCTCCCCGGGATCGCAGATCAGGCGATGTCGGCGTTCCCCCTCAGGGGCCGAGGCGGTGTGTCCCCACCAGTGCCCGGCGGGCGACGGGCGACCGCGCTGCCCTTCCGTTCGACCAGTGGGGCTGGAGCGCGCTCTGCCCACGAACACGCCGAGCGGGCTGTAGGAAGCTCCGCTCGGCGGCGTCGCGAAGGTTTAAGCCGCCCGGGCCAGTTGGACCAGGGTGCTGGCTGCCCACTGAACGCCTGCGACGAGTTCCTCGGGGCGCTCGGCGGGTAGGTCGTGTCCGGCGTCGTCGACCTGCTGGAACCGCGCCACCGGGAGGGACTGCGCGAGCTCACGCTGGGTGGTTGGCGGGTAAGCCCGGTCGGCCTCGCCTGCCAGGACGAGCACAGGCGGCTCGATCTGGACGAGCGCCCCGCGCAGGTCCGGCCGCGTGCCCATCGCCTCGGCGGCAAGCGCCACACCCTCTGCGCCACCGCGCTCGCGCAGCATCCGCGCCATCCGCGCCCACCGCTCCTGGCCCTCGATGTCCTCGGCCCGCGCGCCCGCACCGCTGACGACCAGTGCGTTGACCAATCCGGGGTGTCCGAGCGCAAGCGTCAGTCCCGCCGCCGCTCCGAGTCCGACGCCCACGACGATGGCGTTACCGCCCTCCGCCGCGATCAGGCGCGACACGTCCGAGGCGAAGTCATCGATGCTCCAGGGGCCCTCGGGCGTCGGCGACTTGCCGTGACCGCGCAAATCGGGTGCGACCACACGAAAGCGTTTGTTCAGTGGCTTGAGCGCCCGCAGCATCACGTCGCCCGAGCGACCGAGATCGTGCAGCGCGACGACCATCGGGCCGCGGCCACGCTCGGTGTGAGACAGTGAAATTGCGGGGGGCAGGGAAGGCATTGTGACTCCTGTTGCGAACCGGTGTGATACAGATTTACTGGTAACAACAATACGCCGTCAACCAGGGGGTGGTCAAACCCGATGAGCGCCTTTGTGTGGATTGGGGGTCGTCCGTCCCTCGACCTGTGCAATACGGCTGCCGGTGGAGCGGATCTCTTGTGCGATCCGACCAGCATCGCGGACTGGTTGGTGGAGGCCGGACTCGGCACCCCCGAACACGTACCCGAATCACGCGACTTGAATCGCATCAAGCAGCTTCGGGCCAATCTGCGCGCCGCGTTCGTGGCGCATGACGCCGCGGTGATTGCCGACGTGGTCGCGGATTGGCTCGGCGAGACCCCCGGGCGCCTGTCAGTGGACCGCGCCAGCCTGCGCCCGAGCTTCTGTCCCGAGGTCTCGACGTGTCGCTGCCTGCTGGTGCCCGCGCTCTTGGACGCGCTCGACCTGGCTCGGGACGGCATCGAGCGCGTGCGCGAATGCGCCGCGCCCGACTGCACCTACATCTACGCCGACACCAGCCGAAACGGCAGCCGCCGCTGGTGCGCGATGGAACGCTGCGGCTCGCGCGCCAAAGC
>JANMDV010000272.1:0-35067 GCA_031376485.1 Actinomycetota bacterium | reverse complement strand
GTCGACGGCCTTCTCGATACCGCGCTTGAGGCCCATCGGGTTCGCGCCTGCCGCAACGTTCTTGACACCCTCACGCACGATCGCCTGCGCCAGCAGGGTCGCAGTGGTGGTGCCGTCACCCGCGACGTCGTTCGTCGCCGTAGCAACCTCACGCACAAGCTGGGCACCCTGGTTCTCAAACGGGTCTTCCACGTCGATCTCACGTGCGATGGTGACACCATCGTTCGTGATCGTCGGCGCGCCGAACTTGCGGTCGATCACCACGTAGCGGCCCTTGGGGCCGAGGGTGACCTTGACCGCGTCAGCGAGGATGTTGACACCGCGCTCAAGTGCGCGACGTGCGTCCTCGTTGAACTTGATTTCCTTCGCCATTCGCTTCGTTCCCTTTCGTCAGTTCGGCTCGGTTATTTCTTCGCGCGCTTCGGCTTCGCGGCAGCGGGAGCTGCTGCGGCAGCCGGAGCCGGCGCGGGTCCTTCGACGACGGCCAGGATGTCGTGCTCGGAGAGGATCAAGACGTCGTCGCCGTCGACCTTGACCTCGGTCCCGCCGTACTTCGAGTAGATGACCTCGTCACCGACCGCGACGTCGAGGGGGACACGCTTGCCCTCGTCCCACCGTCCGTCACCGACTGCCAGGACCTTGCCGCGCTGCGGCTTCTCCTTGGCGGTGTCGGGGAGCACGATCCCGCTGACGGTCACTTGCTCCGCCTCGATTCCCTCAATGATCACTCGATCGCCGAGCGGCTTCAGATTCAATTGCCCTCCTCATACTTGGATTCAGCGCGGGCGGCATTCCTGGCGCTCTGTCCAGGTGTTTTGGCACTCCACCGCCACGAGTGCCAAGACACTAGCTGACCTCGCCCGGCTTCGCCAGGGGTCCCGATGCGCCACTGCCACTCGCATCTTGCCCGCGCGGGCGACCAGCGCGAGCCCCAGATAGCCGAACCGGCGACACCAGCGTGGCAGCGGACGCGAGAACCAATTGGCCACGAGCGCGCGCACCAAATGGCCCAGATCGCACCGGCCAAGTGGCCGCGGACGCGAGAGCAAGTGGCCGCGCGCCCCCTGCCAAATGGCCACGCGTTACACCAGCAAAGCGGTCGGACGCCAACGCCGAGTGGCCGCGGGCGCGAGAAGCAAGCGGCCGCGAAGTGCAAGGCACGTGGTGAACGACGGAGACCGTGGCTCGACGCGATTGGCGGTGCCAGTGACTGCGCGCCCAGGCGCGCGCGGTCAGGCGACACGGTCGGGAGGCTCCTTGCCGGCAAAGAAGGCGGTCAGGTTGTCGATCGCGCGCATGCCCATGGCGATGCGGGTTTGTGTGGTGGCGCTCCCCAGGTGCGGGAGCAGAACGACGTTCTCAAGGTCGAGAAGCTGAGGGTGGATGCTCGGTTCGTTCGCGTAGACGTCGAGTCCGGCGCCGGCGATCTGGGCGGCGCGCAACGCGGCGGCGAGCGCGGCCTCGTCGACGACGTCGCCGCGCGCGGTGTTGACGAGGATCGCGCCGGGGCGCATCAACGCGAGCCGGCGGGCGTCGATCATGCCCCGCGTCTGCGGCGTCGCCGGACAGTGGATCGACACGACGTCGCTGACCGAAAGGAGCTCGTCGAGTGACGCGCAGGGCGTCGCGTCGATCCCGTCCAGGTCAGGGGGGTTGGGTTGGTGGAACACGACGCGCATGCCAAACCCGCCCTGGGCGCGACGGGCGACGGCGCGGCCGATACGCCCCATGCCGACGATACCGAGGGTGGTGCCGCTGACCTGGGTACCCATCATCTGCGTCGGGCGCCACCCTGTCCATGTGCCGGACCGCACGTGCCGCTCACCTTCGCCGGCGCGACGCGCCACCATCAGCATCAGCAGGATCGCCAGGTCGGCGGTGTCGTCGGTCAACACCCCCGGCGTATTCGTGACGACGATGTCGTTGACGCCTGCCGCCGTGATGTCGATGTGGTTGTACCCCACTCCGAAGTTCGCCACGATGCCGACCCGCCGCGGTCCTGCCGCGAGGACGTCCGCGTCCATCCCATCGGTCACGGTCACAAGCATTCCGTCTGCGCTGCGGACAGCGTCACGCAACTGGCCGGATGAGCGCGGTTCGTCATCCCGGTTGAAGTCGGCGTCGAACAGCTCGGCCAGGCGGTACTCGACCGCCGCGGGCAGACGACGGGTGACGACGATGCGCGGACGTTCACTCATCAAGACGACTCCATGCAACGCATTCTCGCCGATCATCTTCAGCCCCGCGCCGTCCGGAACTTTGACAGGGTTCGTCATCGTGCCCGCCGACCGATCCATCCACGCGAACCCGGCGCGGCGCCTGGTCCGCGCGGCCGTCGGGTTCACGGTGGTCGCGTGGGCGTCGGCGTTCGTCGCGATTCGCTCCGCCGGTGAGGAGTTCTCTCCTGGGCCTCTGAGCCTCATGCGCCTGGGCGTCGCCGCGCTCTGCCTGGGCGCCGCCGTCGCAATCCGGCGAGAGCGGCTCCCCGGCCGAGGCGAGCTTGTCGGCGTGCTCGTCTGCGGCATCTCCTGGTTTGGGATTTACAACATCGTCCTGAACGCCGGTGAACGGCGGGTCGACGCCGGGACCGCCGCGATGATCGTCTACATCGCTCCGATCCTGATCGCCCTGCTGGCCGGCCGGCTCCTGGGCGAAGGCTTCCCACGGCCGCTCCTGTTCGGGTGCGGCGTCAGCTTTGTCGGAGTGGTGCTCATCGCCGTCGCGGTCTCCGACGGCTTTCGCTTCGGCAGCGGCGTGTTGCTCTGTCTGGTTGCGGCGGCCACATACGCGGTCGGCGTCGTCGCCCAAAAGCCGGTGCTGGCACGACGCTCATCGCTGTCCATCACGTTCGCGGCCTGCATGGTGGGCCTGGTGGTCTGCATCCCGTTCGCGCCACAGCTCGCCGACGAGGTCGGCGGCGCCTCGGCGGGCGCCATCGCGTGGAGCATCTATCTGGGAATCGTTCCCACCGCCTTCGCGTTCACGACCTGGGCCTACGCGCTGTCGCGGACGACGGCCGGCCGGATGGCCAGTGCCTCCTATCTCGTCCCCCCGATCGCAGTACTGCTGGGCTGGGCGATCCTGGACGAAACCCCTGCACCCCTGGCCCTCGTCGGCGGGGCCGTGGTCCTGGCAGGAGTGCTCCTCGCGCAGCGCCGGGGGACTTCTCCGAGATAGACAAGAGACAACGTCAATCGGACCAGCAGCGCTGTGTTGGAGTCACGGACGCATCCACCGCGAGCTTGGGGGCACCTCATTGCTCAAGCGGCGAGGGAACTCCCGACGTGCCCCGTACCTCTCACGCGGCGTCCCTTCGCTGCGAAGCAGAGATACAGGCGAGGAGCCCTACGGGAGTGAATGGCTTGTCGACGAACCCGTTCGCTCCGCCTCCGAGGGCACGGTCACGCAGCCGGGCGACGTTTTGTGCGGTCATGGTGACGACCGGCGTGGTGACCTCGCGTGCGCGTATGCCTCGAAGCACTTCGAAGCCGCCGACGTCGGAGAGCCCGAGGTCGAGCAGCACCACGTCCGGGGCGTCCGCCTTGAGCGCGCGGCTGCGCCCGTCGCCACCCGTCGCGTGTGGTGAGGAGTGGGCGTCTGAGCGCGGTCGCCGTTGCGTCCGCGATGCCATCGTCGTCGTCAACGATAAGGATGTCCATCAGTTCGTCTCCCAGGTTGGAGGCATTCGCGGAAGGCGACGCTCGTCACTCATGGGGAGACGCCTCTGGGTGAGCAGACGATGGAGCCCGCCCGTGCCGACCCGGCCGATGGGGTTCTGCCTTCTCACGGTCTCCTCATTCCGAATCGCTTGAATTGGTCGTGACACGCAACTTGACCGGATTGCGTGACCGGAACCCATGGAGGAGTGACTCCCGATGATTCTCAGTGTCCCTTCTCATCTCGGGTACGGAGTCCTTGAAGCCCTCGTCGCGGAGGAGTCGGTGGGACTTCCAGTCCTGGGAGATCGCCCTGATAGCGCTGCGGCACTCGCCGGCATTCGTGTCGCGGCGCTGCTCGGGCCCGGTTGGCGCTGTGATCGCGTTCGTCAACGGACGGGCGCTCGCTAGATTCGGGGCGCTTCTCGCGAGCCTGTTCAACGTGGCGGGTTCGCCCTCGCCGGTCGGCGGGCGCCGGCGAGGTCGTAGCGGTCCCCGTCCCCCGACCCCACCACGGGCGCCAGGCCGTGCCGGTGCCATGGCATCCCCGTGGGGAATCCTGGCGCTGCGAAACTCAAGGGCTGACCGCCCAGTCGCGGCGCCTCTTGTCATCGTCCCATTCACGTCGTTGCCGGCGATGGCCCCCGACGCAACGGGGGCACTGACGGCCACCGATGCCCACCACGGCTACTGCAAGACGTTGATCGCACGGGCCATCACCAGGAGCACTGTCAGTGCAGAGATCCCTGATTCGACGAGCATGAGCATCTTCATCCGACGAGTGAGGGGCATCGCGTCCGTCGGGCTGAACGCGATGGAGTTCGTGAACGACAAAGAGAGGTAGTCCACGAGGCGGAGATGCCAGCCTGGTTCAGCAAGCTGCGGGTTCTCCATTTGCGGGAACTGAAAATCCAGAGACGCCGGAGCGTCACTCTGCAGGCGCCGGACGGGTCCTCCTCGATCGAACAGCCAGTAGGCCAGCCCGAACACGGTCACGTTCGTCGCCCACACGGTGATCGCCTTGAACAGCAATTCCGCCCCGGTGGTCTCACCACCGCGTATCAGGGAGATCAGCAACGCCACGAGAAGCATCCCGTTCGCGAGGCCTACGAGGCCCAGGAGCCCGAGCACGGCCGCGCGCCGATGCCCTGTCTGCTCCAATCGGTGGCGCCGCGCGCTCAACGCGAGCGGGCCGAGCAGTGCCACCTCCGGGATCACGGGGGTGAGCCACGCCCACCACGGAAGATCACTCAGTGGCCAGCCCCGCACGTGGCTCACGCTGGCGAGCGCCACCTGCAAGGCGATCATGAGCGCCACCGCCGGAGCCGCCTCCCAGCGCGACTCGAACGCTTCTTCCAGCGACGGATCCACCGTCATCGAGCCCATTCCCACGTCGCGAGGATCGCATCACCATGGCGCGCGCCGCCGGCCATCCCCCGGATCGCTCGTGGCGGCGTCCTCAGTCGCCCCATCACGCGCCAGCCGCCAGCTGTGGTGCCGGCAGAAGGCGAAGTTCGAACACGGTGGGCGCCGACGAGGTGAGCAGCAGCCGGCCTCCACAGCCTTCGATGACCGTCTGTGCCAACGGGAGCCCCAGACCACCACCTCGCGAGTGACCCCCGAAGAGTCCCGCGCGCGCCTCGTCGGTGATTCGCGTCCCCTCGTCGGCGACCGATATCGCTACCTGGCTCGCTGCGAGGCGCGTGCCAGCCGTTACCGTTCCTTCGCCGTGAAGGAGCGCGTTCTCGAGCAGCACGTCGAGCGCCTGTTCCACGGCGCCCGGCGTGGCGCGTGCGCACACGTGGCCGGCCCCTTCGTTGAGCTGAAGCACCCTGTGGGACCTGCGGTAGATCGGCTGCCACGAGCGGACGCGATCGCGAACGAGCATCGCGACATCCATGTCGCGGACCTCGCCCGCACGTCCGTGTCGCGCGAGCGCGAGCAGGTCGTCGATCGTCCTGGCGAGACGCTCGGCCTGAACCAGTGCGGCCTCAGCCTCGGCACGGGTCGCCGGGGCGTCGCTTGCCGCGAGTTCCTCCAACCGCATCGACAACGCCGTCAGCGGGGAGCGCAGCTGGTGTGCGACATTCGAGGAGAACGCGCGCTCCCGTTCGAGCAGACCGGCGATCTGCTCGGCGCGACGCGCCAAGGCAGCCGCGAGCGCATCCACCTCGGGCACGCCGTGGCGCCCGGCGCGGACATCGAAACCGGTCCGCCCGAGGTTGACCGAGGCCTCCGCCAACGCCTCGAGCGGCGCCGAGAGTCGCCGCGCCTGCCACAACGCCAGGCCGGCGGCGACCCCAAGCGCGCCGAGCGCGACCAGGCACACGACGATCCATACCTCTGTCGCGTCGTGGTCCGCCTCGGTCGCCGCCGCGGAGACCGTCACCGACCCGCCACCCGCCACGGCCGTGGTCGCGTGCAGGGCCGGGCCCTCGATGGGCGACCCTGCGCGCTCGACCGTTCCACCGGGCGCGGTGATCTGGACCTCGTGTTCACCCGCGATGCGCACAAGGCGCTTGAGTGGCGTCGCCTGCCCGCCCTCGACAGACTCCTCGATCAGGATCGCGATCCCCCGCGCCTCCCGCTCGAGGACGTTGCGCACGTCATCACGCACACGATTCGAAGCCACAACACCGAGTGGGACGCCGAGGGCGACTACCGCAACGAGCGCGATCAGCATCGCCGAGCAGAGCAGACGGAGTCGCATTACTGAAGCTGTTCGAACCGCAGGCCGACGCCCCGAACCGTCGCCAGCAGCCGCGGGCGGCCTGCATCGTCACCCAGTTTGCGACGCAGGACGCCGACATGAACGTCGAGTGTTTTTGTCGACCCCACCCACTCGGTGTCCCAGACCTCCGCCATCGCCCGCGCGCGCGTCACGACGTGCCCGGCGTTCGCGACCAGGAGCGCGAGCAGGTCGAACTCCTTCATCGTCAAGGTCATCTCCCGCTCCCCGACCCACGCGCGGCGCGCCGCGCGGTCCACCCGCACGCCGCCCGCGGCCTCGATGACATCCGGCTGGGAGCGACGCACCAGCGCGCGCACGCGCGCCGTCAACTCCGCCAGGCGGAAGGGTTTTGCCTGGTAGTCGTCCGCGCCGGCGTCCAGGCCCAGAACCGCATCGATCTCCTCGGAGCGAGCCGTCAGCATCAGGATCGGTACCGTCGGGCGCACCCGCCTGATCCGCCGACACACGTCCAAGCCATCGAGCGACGGCAGCGTGAGGTCGAGGATGACCAGATCGTGCGAGCCCGTCGCCCCTGTCGCCGCTGCGATCATGCCGTCCGCGACGGTCTCGACGTGATGGCCCTCGCGCTCCAGAGCACGTGCCAGCGGCTGGCTGATCGCCTCGTCGTCTTCCACCAGCAAGATCGCCGCCACCGGATCATCGTATCGACTTGTCGGCTTTACCTACGCGTTCCCTTGCCGTTGCTTGGCCCGGCGACGTGACTTCTCGGGTGGTTCGACATGAGTGACACACATCCAAGGAGCGCACCCCGATGATCTCGACGCCTGCTCGCCGCACCGCTGCCGTCATGCTCGGCCTCACCGGCATCCTGCATTTGATCCTTGCCCCTGAGTACCTCGGCAAGACCGCGTACATCGGTCTGCTCTTTCTCGGCGGTGGGATCGTCGCCTCGGTCAGCGCCGTCCGCCTGTGGTCTGTGGATGATCGACTCGCATGGCGTGCGGGAATCCTGACCGCGTCCGGGATGGCCGTCGGACTCCTGCTGAGTCGCACCACCGGCCTTCCCGCGTTCAAGGAGTCGGAGTGGGAACTCTCGGCGATCGTAACGATGCTCGCCGAAGCCGGGTTCCTCGGGGTCGCCGCCCGCACGGCCCTGCGCCTCGGCCGGCCGGCCACCGCCCCCCGCTCGGCCTGACATGGACTGAACGCTTTTTCGGTACCTCAATCAACTCCTCGTCGGCCATCTGACGCTCGCCCAGGCACTTCACACCTTCTCCGTGTGGAGCGTCCCGGCATTCGCCGTCGCCGCGCTCGGCTTGTGGATCCTCGGGCGCCCCGGCACCCCGCCGCGTTTCAAGCGGGCCGCCGTGTCTGCTGTCGCCTCCGCCGGCGTCGCGCTTCTCGTCAACCAGGTGATCGGGCAGATCTGGTTTCGTGAACGTCCGACCGCCGCACATCCGGGCGATGCCCACCTCTTTCTCGTCGCGCCATCCGGCGATCCGTCGTTTCCGAGCGACCACGCCGGCGCGGCATTCGCGATTGCGTTTCGGTGCTGTTCATGAGCCGCCGAGCGGGTGCCGGTTCCTGGCCGCCGCCACGGTGATCGCACTGGACCGTGTCCTGCTCGGCCTGCATTACCCGGGCGATATCGCAGCAGGGGCGTTGGTCGGATTGGCCGCGGCCGGATTCGTCCACATCGTGTGCCGGCGGACCGTCGATGGCGCCGTCGCGCTCGTGAGCCGCATCACGGACCCGATCGTGCGCCCGGTGTGGCGCCGCCTCGCCCGGCGCCGTGTGAATGCGCGTCGGACGTCGGCGCCGACAGGGTCCGCAATCTCCGGATTCGAGCGGCGGGGCGAGTGACCTAACGGGTCCGTGCCAGATTAGGGCTCGTAGAAAAATAACTACCTCGAAGGAGGGCGAGCGAAAACCGAGTAAAACGGTGGCGGCGAGCTCGGGGCTACTCGTTGTAACGCCGTTCTCGCCGGCGCCGTTTGACGAAGGTTTGCAGCCGCCAAACGAGAGGTCGTTTTTCTACGGGCCCTTAGCTCTCGCGAAGGGTGGCGAGCGAAACGGCCCGGAGCGGGGCTCGCCCCCGGCGGCTGGAAATACGAACCGCAGGACGGCTATTTCCGAAGCAAAACCGAGCGGGGGTTCTGGCACGGGCCCTAACGGAAGCTGAACTCTTCGTAGTGGATCTGCGACGCCGCGACGCCCCGTTCGCGCAGGTCGCGGTCGAAGGCCCGGATCATGCCGCCCGGGCCGCACATGAAGAACATGCACTCTTGCAGGTCGTGCGGGGTGGTGCGCGCGATGCGCTCGATCGACAGGAATCCGTCGCGGTCGTCGACGCTGACGTGCAGCCGAAGCGACGGGACGCGGTGGACAGCATCCGTGAGCTCATCCACATAGAGGGCGTGGTCGGTGTCGGCCACTGCGTAGAAGAGCTCCACCTGTGGCGCCGTCTCGGGGTCGAGCGCATTCGCCCAGCTGAGGAACGGCGTGATCCCGATTCCGCCGGCAATCCACACCTGCCGCGGTCCGCCGATGCGTTGGTCGAACCCACCGTAGGGACCTTCGACGGTCGCTCCGGCCCCGCGACGCAGGTGTTCATAAAGGCCCGCGGTGTAGTCACCGGTCGCCTTGATGGAGAGGCGAAGCTCGCTCTCGCCGGGTGCGTTGCTGACGGTAAACGGATGCGGTTGCCAGTACGCGGGTCCCCCGAAACTCGCGTACACGAACTGCCCGGCGACAAAGTCGATGTGACGTCTGACGGGGCGCAGACGAACCTCGAGGGTCGTGCTGTTCAGCCGCTCGGCTTCGGCAACCACATAGTCGGCGCGACCCCATCCGCGCAGATCGCCGACCTGCCGGGCGACGAACGCACCGATCCCGACCGCCCCGATCGCGAGGTAGATCCACCACAGCGCGGCTGAGGCGCGGATCACCGGATCGACGAGGAGCCCGTGCGCGACGGCCGCCGCGACGAAGAGACCGGCGAACCGATGTGATCCGAGCCATTTCTCGTACCCCAGGCGCACGATGCGACGAACGACGGGGATACGCGGCAGGAACGCCGCTGCCACCAGAACGCCGAGGCCGATGATGGAGATGATCCCGAGGTTGTTCCCGATTCCGTAGCGCGGCGCCGATGCAGGGCTGGTCGGGTCGGGTGTCGCCGAGTCGCGCCCGCCGACCAAAAGGATGTGCGGGACGAACAGAAGCACGCCGCTGGTCGCGATCCACCGGTGCCAGACGTACATCCGATCGAGGCCGTCGAAGGCGCGCTCCACGACCGCTAAACGCATGGCCAGTACGAGTGACGCCGACAGGAAGGTGACAGCGAGCACTCCGGCGACCTCGCCGAGGTACTGGCCGCTCCCGAAGCCCGTGGGCCTCAGCAAGTACCACCCGGCCACGACAGCCACGACGACGAGCCAGAACGACACCGAACCTGCACTGGCCGGTCCGCCACGGCGTCGCATGCCCCCTGCGCTCGAGACCCGAAATGTCAACGCGCGACCGCCCTCATTGTCGTTGCCGTTTCTTGGAAGATGGGGGACGGCTCAGCCTGAGCCGGATCGTACCGCCCACCACGACGACAAGCGGGCTGCCGAGCGATCCTTGGGTGCCGCAGTCTCCGTGGGGCTTGTGAGCTCGACCTCACCGAGTGCACCGAGCGAGACGACGGGCCCGTTGAGGGGGACCAGGAGCGCACCGATCCCCGGATGCTCGTGGACGTAGTCGACCGCGGCCACGGTGTCGCACATGGCGAGGACCGTCGCGTGGATCTCGGCGACGTGGGCGGCATCGGCGACGACCGTGGCGGCGAGCGGTCCGGTGAGCGCGGGGGATCCGCTCGCCGGGTCGATGAGATGGTGCAGTATGCGCCCGGGCCCGAACCTCCGGCGGTCGCGTCCCGAAGTGGCGACGCCTCCGCCCGCGACCGTCAGGGTTGTGAGCGTCTGCGAATGACTGCGGGGATCGGTGACGGCGACCCGCCAAGGACTACCGTCCGGGGTGGAGCCCCAGAGCGCGAGGTCGCCGCCGAGATCGACCAGGCCGCCCGGCATCGAAGGCCACGCAGCGCGCATCGCCTTGAGGGCCCGGTCGGCCGACCAGCCCTTCGCGATCGCGCCCAGGTCGAGCGCCACGGCACGTCCGACCCGTACGCAGCACCGCTCGTTGTCAAATTCGAAATGTCCACCAGGCCCCCAACCGACCGGATCGCGTGGCAGCCTGGTGGTGAGCGTGTCGAACGGCCCGTCGTATCCGACGGCGATCAGCGCCGGCAGTATCGTCGGGTCGAACCGACCGCCAGTCGCCGAACGCGCCTGAAGCGCGGTCGCTACCAGGTCGACCAGCCGGCGATCGACCATGACCCACTCCCCGGCGTTGGCGTTGACGCGCGAGAGGTCGCTGCGCGGATCGAACCTTGAGAACGCCTGCTCGCACGTGACGACCTCCCATCGGGCGGCCATGATCGCGTGGCGCGCAGGCCGCTCGTCACGGGCCGCGGCGGTCACCGCAATCGCACAGCTCGAGCCCATCGCGCGAAACGGCTCACGCACGAGTTGACGCGTCACGAGGTCTGCGTCGTGGCGTGCGGGACGGGGAGGGGCTTGGAAGTAACGGGCGGGCGCCAGCGCTGCGGTCGGTTGGGCCGGGCGGTCCTCCTGGCTGGTGTCGCGTCTGACACCCCTGGTTGCAGCGCGTCGGTACGTGCCGGGTCTGACAGCGCCGGTTGCAGTATCGGGGTCGGGGTCGGCGTCGACGGGCGGGCCTGCGTCCATGCGACGGCCGCGGACGCGCCGAGGATGACCCACACGGCACCGACGGTCGCCCAGACCCGCAGTGGCCCGCTACGCGGGGACGGACGATTGTTCAACGCGGGCTCATGGGAGGATACCGATTGCGACGACCGCGACGGAGGCTGCGGCAAGGGCCCACCGTACGGCACGGCCGGCGTGAACGAGCCACAGTGGCCGGTATCCCATTCGGCGCGCAAAGCTCGCTCGAGCGTCGTGGCGGGGATGCCACTGCTCTGTGGATGAGATCGCCTCGCCACCGCTGACGTCGGACCGCACGTCCAGAATCGGGCCGATCGAACGCCGAATGTGCATCACGTCGGGCGCCCTGCTGCTCGCATATCGCTTGCTGCTGAGAATGTCGTAGTGAGGCATGCGACTACCGTAGGTGAGGCTGTTGTGCTCCTGTCAAAGAACGGGTAATACACAGGTAAAGCCGCCACGTTGTCATTCCTCCGTCGCGACGCTCCCGGGCGCTACTCGACGCCGTTCTCGGCGCCACCGGAGTCCTTCTTGACCGTAAACACAGCGGGCTTGACGCTCGGAGAGCTCGCCATCACATCGAGGGTGAGGGCGTTCTTGTCGGTGGAGTAGAGCCCGAACTTGTTGACCGGGTAGTGGTCTTTGCCCGAGGCCTGATCGAAGTGGATCACGCGGCTCGCGCCGGGTGCGACAGTGACACCGTCGAGCTTGGTGTAGTAGCTCTCGGAGACACCCTTCGTCGCGTCGGTGACCTTGTAGTAGACGCCGATCTGGTCCAAGGTCGCGCCGCTCGTGTTCTTGAGCGTGATCTCCAGGTGGTCATCGACCGCCTTGTTGGTGTCGGGTGAGACGTTGTTCTCGACGAGTGCCTGCGTGATCGTCAAGCCCGGTGCGGTGGACGTGTTGGCAATCGGGTTGGCCGGCACCGGGAGCACCTGCCCGCCCGCGGCCGGCGTACTCGACGCCGGAGCCGTCCCTGTCGCTCCTGTCCCTGCCGGGCTTGTCACCTGGCTCTGACTTGCGGTCGACGTGGGTGTGCCACCTCCACCTCCACAGCCGCCGGCCAGTGAAAGCATCGCACCGACGGCAGCCAGCGCAAACACGCGAGAGGTTCTTCCGATCAGATTCACAGCGTCTCCTTTTGTGTGACACGTTCGCGTTTGAGCCCGGACCACATCAGGCCGCCCGTCAGCGCCATGTAGAAGGCCATCCAGGCGATGTCGTTGCGTTTCTCCCCGACGATGAAGCCGAGCGCTTTGCCGTTGTACTTGTCCTTGATGCCGGTGACCGCGAACGCGGCGCGTTCGTAGTGCTTGGTGAGCGAGGTCTCTTCCAACGCGTTTCGCACCTTCTCGTAGGTCGCGAAATGCGCGAGGACCTTCGTCTCGTCGGGCTTCTGGACCTGAAGCGCGGCGAAGAGCCCGCCCGGAACCTGGTTGTCGGGGTCCATCGTGTCCCCCACCTGGGGGATGACGAGCACGACCGCCAGCCAGACCACGAGTGCGACCACGAGGCCGTTGGCCGCCACCCTGCTACGGGCCGTCAGCCACGTCCCCAGGGCGTAGAACATCAGCAGGTACACGATCGCGATCGCAAAGGTGATCGCCAGCCGCAGGAGCTCCGATCCGTTGAGCCAGCGCCCGCCGACGGTGCCCACCACGATCACCGAGATCGTCGCCATCGCCACCAGGATCGTCGTGACGAGGGCGGTGGCACCGAAGAATCGCCCGACGAACAGATCGCGAGCCGGGATGGGTCGGGTCACGATCAGGCGCAAGGTGTTGCCTGATCGCTCCCGCGCGACGCTCAGGTATCCCAGGCCGATCGCCACGACCGCCCCGATGATCTGGACATACTCGAGGACCCCCCGCATCAACTGCAGCGGGAAGAACTGCGGCGCCGCCCCGATCGGCGCGCCGGCAGCCGTGGCCTGCGCGACGTATGCGTTGTAGTCGGCGATCTGTGCCCGGAAGTCGAAGGATGCGATCGTGATCGAGCCGGCGGCGACGAGCATCATGCAGAGGATCAGCACGACCAGGACGCCGCTGCGCGACGCGCCGCGATACTCGTGCCTGCCGATGGTCAGGACGTTTCGCGCGAAGCCGCGGGTCACTGGGCTGCCGCCTCCTCAGAGAAGTCGCGCCGCCGGATGAGCAGGTTCGCCCATCCGCCGAGAAGCAGCGTGAAGATCGCGATCGGCGCGACCTGGGCGAAGGCAGTGCCGGTGCCGGCGTCAGCTCCGTCCGTGAGAATCCGGCTGCTCAGAGCTTTGTACTGCACGTTGACGGCGATCGGTTTGGCCCTCGAGGTCGCACGGAAGAACGCCGAGTGGCTCGCGGTCGCGGGATCGGTCACCGGATTGAGGGACGCGACGGGACGCAGCCCCGAGGTGAACTGCGGGGTCGCGAACGTCACGAGCACCCAGACCGCAACGGCGGCGAACAAGCCCATAGACTGGCTTCTGGTCAGCAAAGCCGCAACGGTCCCGACCAGGACGAACAACAAAAGGTACAGGCCCGAGAGCCCGTAGAAGAGTGTCAGGCGCAGCAGCTCGGAGGCGCTCGGCACACCGTGGTTGATCAGCGACAGGCCGATCACACTCAGCACGAGGCACGCGGTCATGATGATCGCCCCGGCGAGGGCGTTCCCGGCGAGCTTGCCCCAAAAGTACGATGAGCGGCGAACCGGTCGGGAGAAGATGACCCGCGTGACACCCGCCTGCCGATCGTCCGTCACGCTGCGGTGGCCGATCACGATCGCCAAGAGCGCACCGATGAGCGGGATGTAGATGATCATGTTGTTGAGCAGCGCCAGACGCGGCTGCGACGCGAACGGATTCGGCGGTGCCTGCTTTCCACCGGCGGCGAGCGTGCGGACGGTCTCGTCGTAGACGCGGAGGATTGTCGCGTGGCTGGACCAGCCGATGAACCCCGACAACGCCGTCATGACCAGCAGCACGCCCAGCATCAGCGCAAACGTGTTGCTCCGCGCCAGCGACCGCAGGTGCTGGCGGGCGATGACGACCGTCGGCGTCATGCGTCCTCGAGCCGGACGTAGATGTCCTCAAGCGACGCCTCGTCCGGAAAGCGCTCAAGGGTGGCCGCCAACGAGTCACGGTAGATCAGCTCGCCTTCGGACAACACACCGATCGTCGTGCACACGCGGGCGACCTCGCTCAGCAGGTGAGTGTTCATGAAGATCGTGATCCCGAGGGTGTCGTTGAGCCTGACGATCGTGTCGCGCAGTTGCCGCACCCCCATCGGGTCGAGCCCCGACGTGGGCTCGTCAAGGAACAACACGTTGGGCTTGTGCAGGATCGCCTGCGCAATCCCGATGCGCTGGCGCATGCCTTTGGAGAACGTCCCGACGCGCCTATCGGCCAGATCTCGACAGTCAAGGAACCCGAGGGTTTCGTCGATCGCCCCGGATACGCCCGAGACACCGGACAACTCTGCGAAGAATCGGAGGTTCTCGACGGCGGTCAGGTTGTCGTACAGACGCACGTTCTCGGGCAGATACCCGATCGTGCGCTGCACCTGCGAGCGTTCGGAGACGACGTCGAAACCGCAGACGCGTGCGGTCCCCGAGGTCGGGGTGATCAACGTGGTCAGGACATGAAGCGTGGTCGTCTTCCCTGCTCCGTTGTGGCCGAGAAATCCGAATATGTCGCCCTTGCCGACCGTCAGATCGATGCCGTGCAGCACCGTCGTCTCACCATATGCGTGGCGCAGTGCCTCGATCGCGATGATCGGGTCGATCGGCGGTGTGGATGCCGGCGTCCCGATGGGGGCTACGTCAGTGAAAGATGAGCTGCTCATGCCGATCATCCTGAGCCCTTACGACTGAACGCTGCCTGAACACAGGTGGCGTTGGCGCTGGTCGTCTCTGCGTGGCCAGGAATGCTGCTGCGACAAGCACCGCTGTGAGCGTCAGCCGCACGCCGCCGGCGAGCGGGGAGGGCTGCAACGTGGTGGGCGTCACCTCAAGGAGAACGGCCGTCACGACGGTGAGCCATGGAAGGAGCTCTGGGCGACGGTCGGCTTCCCAGAGGAGGACGCCGAGCGTCAGCCCGGCGGTGTAGTAATGATGGACGCCCGGATCGAGCATCAGGCGTACGGACAGTCCGACCGAACTGCGAGGTCGGTCGTCGGTGGCGAGTGTGGCGCTGCATGGGGTATGACGCTTTGTCGCTCAGCAGCGTGGAGGTCTCAAACCCTTCCGTCGATGAGAGTCCCATGAGTCGATCGAAGTCCGCGCAGCGTTCTACGATCGGGTCGTCTGCGTGACGCTCTTTTGGGGGTCGTCGCCGCTGGTGACGTTGCTATTCGGCTGTCCGAGACGCTCCGCGCGGTCCCTGAGCCGCCGGACGTGGCACGACAGCGATCGCGCACAGGCACCGACGCTCATCATCCTTTCATGTCGTGTCTGATCTGCTTTGCCGATATGAATCGCGCGGCACATCTGACTGCAGTTGAGAGTGCCGCGCGCCTTGTGGTTCTCGTCGGGGCGGAGCGGCTACCAAGGGACTGGGTTCGCTGCGCCACGCACGACGACACGACCAGGCGCACGACCCGATTCGCAGGGCGAAGGGCGGCTCGATGAGTTCAGTGGCCTCAGCCGTGAACGCGGTGCTTGTCGCGTTCACTTTTCTGGTGATCGTCAGGGTCGTGCTGTCTTGGTTACCATTACGGCCGCACCGATCAACAGTCCGAGCGGTCATTGACATCTTGCACCGAACGACGGAATGGCTCCTCGGGTTCTTCCGGCGTTTTGTCCCGATGATCGCAGGCATCCACCCCTCTCCCACTGTCGCGATCCTCGCTCTCGCCGCCATCCGGGCCGTCGCCGGCGGAGTATTCGCAGGAGGCTGACCGACAGCCGGTCGTCCCCCCATTGTCAGCGACGCCACGCAAAACCTTGTCGGTCAGCCGTCGCCGACGAGGACCGGCGCGACGACGGGAATCGTCCGACGAAAACGCGGCCGCGGGAGCTGCCCTTCGAGCCAGGCGGCCACGAGACCGGCGCGTGGGGCGCGTGCCGCCCCCTCGCACATCAGGTACCGCGGTTCCCATCTCGGAAAGAACTTTTCGTTGAACTGAAGCAGGCTTGAGATCTGGAACCAGCGGTCACCCAGGCGGATCACCTGGCCGAGGAGCCGTTCTCGCCGGTTCTTCGGGGCGCGAAGCAAACGACCGAAGGTCGCGAAGTTCAGTGAGATTTCAGCGATGCCGCGCTCGCGCAGGAGCCCGACGGTCGAGCTGACGAGGAACTCGACGAGGCCGTTTGGCGTGTCCGGGTCGCGACGCATGAACGCGAGCGACATCGACGGCTGACGATAGACGGGCGCGAAATGAAGGAAGCCGCGTACCGTCCCGGTCGCGTCTCGCGCTTCGACCACGAGACAGTCGGACTGGGTCGGTCCTGCAAGGCGATCGAGCGTCATCGAGAACCCACGTTCCGGACGTCCTCGCCGCCACCGTGCGGAGATCGCGTCGAGCTGGGCGATCTCGGCGGGAATGAGGTCCCCGACTCGCCGCACGTTGCACACGTAGCCTGCTTTGGTCAGTCGTGTGACGGACTGGCGGACCTTGCGGATCGGCCGTCCCTCAAGACTGAAGTCCGCGGTGTCGATGATCGCTTCGTCGCCGAGGTAGACGGGTCGGAGTCCCAGATCTCGCCAGAGGTCGAGCATGCCTGCGCCGGCGCCGAGCACGGCGATCTGCAGTCCACGGCGTTCTGCCAGCTCGGCCAGCGAGCACAACAGACCAGGTGTCGCAGCCGGGTCACCGACCGGATCTCCGGCGACGGTGACGACCCGTCCTTCCACCCGAAAGGCGAGGTACGCATGTCCGTCGACGCTGAACAGGTACTCGTTGCCGGTCCGAAGCGTAAAGAGGCCGAGGGTGCCTGACCCGTGGGCGCGAAGTATGGCGTGGGCACGAGCGAGTGCGACGGTCGCGGGCACTCCGATCGGCGCCCGAAGCCGGCGGAACAGAGGGGCGAGGGTCGCAAGGGACGTCAGTAGTCCGAGCGCACCGAGCGCTCCCGGGAGCCATGAGTAGGCGTCGGTGAAGGCACCCGGTCCGGACTGGCCGGTGAGGAGGTGCATCGCCTCGCTGAATGTCCCGCCGATTCCGATCGTGGGATGCATGGCGCCTCGAGCGATCCAAACGGCGGCGACGGAGATCGATGCTGCGAGCCCGACCAGCGGCACCGCGCGGGCCAATGCCGACCGCACGGCCGCCGGTGGCGTGTCGACGTAGAAGGCAGGGCGGGCGGCCCACAGGCAGACGGCGAGAGCCCAGCTGATCGTCGCTTCCTCGACATCGAGACCCTTCGCGAGGTTGAGGACGCCGACGCCGATGAGGAGTGCAACCGCGACCGTCCATGCGTGCCGGCGCCTGCGGATGACCTGGATGCTCAACGCCAGCAGCAACGCCGACACCGGGACCGAGACCGAATGGGCGGCGGCGGCGGTGCCGGGGGGCAGTATCCCCCGGAGGTTCGCGAGGCGACTCGCGACGCTCGGTGTGAGGGCGCTGGCGAGGTTGATCGCCGCGACCACAGCGACCAGGCCGCCGAGTACCGGCGCAACCCAGGCGGCTCGTCGTTGCGCACGAAGCGGTCGGGCGCGTGGGTGGAGCCAAACACTCCACGTCGCCGTGTCAAGGCCGCCGGGGGTGAGGTCGTGCCAATCTTTCGCGATCAGCCAGCACCCGACAGCGATCAACACGGTGAAAACGTGCCCGGGAGACTCCACACCGACGGTGACGAGGGTCAGCGCGACGACGACGAGCACGACACCTGCATGCCATTCGTGAATGCGTCGACCGAAGACCAGCAGGCGCGGTCCAAGCGGATGTCGCACCACTTGGACGCGCACCCGAGGACTTTCGGTGTGGTTGCGCTCAAGCCCGGAGCTCGTCACGATCGAGCTCCCATGAGCCGGCGCACGGCGCGCTCCGGTCGCGCCACGTGATCAACGTCACCAGCGGTTGGCCGGAGATTGATTCCGAGAAGCTCGGGAGAGAGGTCCTCCAGCCGCTCCCCGACGATCGACCAGGCGAACGCTGAGCACGCCCGCTCGCGACCGGCTGCACCCATTCGACGTCGAAACGCCGCGTCGTCGAGCATGCGGTCGAGCGCGGCGGCGAAGCCGGCCTCGTCATCGGGCCGATCGACCATCAGGCCGTCCACCCCGTCGCGCATCACGAACTCAAATCCGGAGATGCGGCTCGCGACGACGGGGAGCCCTGCGCTCATGCCCTCCAGGAGCACCATTCCGAACGACGCAAGGCTGCAGGGCGTGCAAAGGATGTCGGCGCTTGCGAGGTACCGGGGTCGTTGACGATTGACGCGTCCTGCGAACACCAGGTCGTCACGGATCTCAGGGGGCACGAGCCGCTCGACCAGCGGTCGCAGCGGACCGTCGCCGACGATCACGAGCCGCACGTCGTCGCGGGCCGCACGGAGCCGGCTGAATGAGTGGATCGTCGTCTTGACGCCGTTGCCCCGATCGAACCGGCCGACGTAGAGGATGTTTCGCTTGTCACCCAGATGCGCGGGCGGGCTCGCATCGGGCGAGAAGAACTCGGTGTCGATGCCGTTCTGGATCGCGTGGAAGTCCAGGCCCGGGGAATGTCCGCCGAACGAATCGACGACCGCATCCGAGACCGCGACGCGCGCGTCGAGGCGCTCGAGGACACGGCGAAGTGGCCGTCGCAAGGCCCGCAGCGGCCGGTATCCGTCCGGAACGACGCTGTGTAAGGTGCCCACCGTCACGGCGGATCCCGATCGCAAGAGCGCCGCGACAGGCAGGGCGACACCGAACGGGTTGTGGATGTGGATCACATCGACCCCGTGCGCGACAAAAATCTGCGACAACCGGCGCCGCATCCGACTCCCCACCGAGATCAGCGTCTCGGCGCCGTTCAGGTACACCGGCACCGCTCGACCGATTTGGACCAACTCGAACGTCCGCTCCGGCAGGTCGTTGCCGTCGACGGTGCGCGGGGTGACCGCCAGCTTCGGCGTGATGACGAGGACCTCGTGCCCGCGGCGCGTGACCTCGGTCGCGTGACCGTGGACCTGCTCGGTGATCCCACCGAGCCGGGGGTAGCAGTAGTCACTGACGATTGCGATTCTCACGACGCTCCTGGGCAGGCGTGGCGGGTCGACGGGGATGCTCATCCCGGCGAATCTTGTGCCCTCGCGTCTGAACGCGGCCTGAACGGGTTCCCTGTGCTCGGGCCGTAGGCAACCGGCCGATACGCCCCGGTCCGAACATCCGGATGTCGCAACGAACCCGGGGCCGTCGCTTTCGACGACCCCGGGTTCGAAGGTGATCAGGGATTCGAAATGGGTTCTACTGGTTGGTGGTACCTCCTGACGTGCCTGGGGTCGCGGCAGGGGCGGGGGTTGCGGCGCCGGCGTGTTCCTGCGCCTCGCGCGCTGCGCTCTCACCGGCCTCGTGCGCCGGGTCGTCGTTGGATCCGTGCCGACCGCCGGCGTGCTCGGCAGCCTCTTTGGCTGCGCTCTCCCCCGCCTCGTGAGCAGGGTCCTCGTTGGGTCCGTTGCGCCCGCCGCCGAACGTGCCGGCGTGCTCCGCAGCCTCTTGGGCTGCGCTCTCCCCCGCCTCGTGAGCAGGGTCCTCGTTCGACTGGAAGCCGGCCGACGGAGCGGCCTTCGTGACTGCCGGGGTCGGGGTGACGTCCGAGCCCGAACCGGTTGCGGCGCTCGAGATGCCGTAGCCGCCGGCAACCAACCCGACGACGAGCGCAGCGATGCTCACGACCCGTGGGATCTTTCGTTTGCTTGAATCGGTATCGCTCATCGGTGGAACAACCTTCCGTTGGGGACATGGCGTCCCGTTGCGGGACACCTCCACTCAGGCAGGGCTTTCTGGGAACAGCCTGTGCGATGTGTGGGAGATATGTGAAGGTCGCGCGGCGTGAACCGCCCCTGCGGCGTCGGGAGGCTCCTACGAACCCTGTCGTGGTGGCGTTCTCACCGGCGGCGAGGGCTTGGGGGAGCGGACATCACGCCACCGTTCGCAGGTCTGACCATTCAGGTGCCGTTCAGGCGCCGGCATCCACAATCAGGCCCATGGAGCACATCGCCCACCCAATTGACCGAGAGGCTGCGTCTCATGACGGGCGAGAGGCGGTCGCCTGATGCTCGGCGTCACCCAGTTCGTCGCCGACGCCTGGGGGAGCATCACCGGTGTGTCGGCCGGCGCCCTCGTGGCGGCGCTGGTGTTGCATGTCGTCAAGATGGCTGTGGAGGCGCGCAGCTGGCACGAGATCGTCAGCTATGCGTACCCTGGTGCCCGCGTATCGTTCAGGACGACGTTCGCCGCATTCGCGGGGTCGGCCGGTGCGAGCGCAGTGCTTCCCGCCCGCGCGGGCGAGGCCCTCCGCGTGGGGATCATCAGGCGGTCTGTCGTGGAGTCCAACGTCGTGACGATCGCGGCGACGATCGCGCTCGAGACCGCCCTGGAGGTTCTGTTCGGCATCGCGATCGTCGTCGCATGGCTCACGGGGGATGGAGCGATCGGCGGCAGCAGATCGCTCATTGGGCGGTTCTCGGGACCGACCGCACACCCGTGGGTCTGGACGGGCGCGGTTGTCGTGCTGATCGCAGCAGGACTCGCCGGGATCCACTCCCGCACGCGGATGCGGCAATTGGCCACAAGGTTCGCGGAGGGTTTCTCGATCCTGCGGTCGCCGGGCACGTTTGCGAGGCGTGTGCTCACGTGGAAGGTGCTGTCGTGGATGTTGCGCTTCGCCACCGTCCTCGCGTTTCTCGCGGCATTCCACATTCCGGCGGCGTTGTGGACGGCGCTCGTCGTGGTGGCGGCCCAGACCGCCGCCGGCGCGGTGCCACTGCTACCGGGAAACGCGGGAACCCAGCAGGCCACGATCACGGTCGGTCTGGCCGGGACCGCGACCGCCGCGGCGCTGATCGGGTTCGGCGTCGGCATGCAGATGGCGACCACCCTCATCGACCTCGCGGTCGCAGCCGTCGCGCTCGCGCTGGTACCCCCGGAGCGGTCGTGCCGATCGTGCGGCTGGTGGCGCCCGAACCACAGGAGTGTGGAGCCCGAACCCAGCTCCGCCTGACCCCGACGGAAGGCACTCCTTGGTCGTGATTGGGGCCATACTGCACAGTCGATGATCGAAGCTCACATCTTCGTCCTCGAAGACGACCCCGAGCTCGCATTGCTCGTCACGCGAGGGCTGCGGGAGGAGGGGTTCGTCGTGACAGCCACCGCGACGGCCGGGGAGTTCTTGCGAAGGATCGACGATGCCGACCCCGACGCACTGGTCGTGGACATCGGTTTGCCCGATGCCGACGGTCGCGACGTGGTGCAGGCCCTGCGCGCGCGGGGGGTTGGGGCACCCGTGATCTTCCTGACCGCGCGCGATGCCCTGCCGGACCGCCTGTCGGGCTTCGCCGCGGGCGGGGATGACTACCTGACCAAGCCGTTCGCGTTCGCCGAGCTGGTCGCACGCCTGCGGGCCCTGATCAAGCGCGGTGGCAGCGACCTCGCACTCGAGGTCGGGCAGATGCGCCTCGACCCGAGCGCGCACGCGGTGACCTGCGACGGGGTCACCGTCAACCTGACCCCGACGGAGTTTCGCCTGATCGCCAAGCTGTGCGGCGCGCCGGGCGTTGCGGTCCGGCGGCGTCAGCTCGTCCAGGCTGGCTGGCCCCACGGAGCGATCGTCCACGACAACACGCTCGACGTGTACGTCGCCCGGCTGCGACGAAAGCTCGCTGCGCTGCCCGGTGCGCCGCAGATCGCCACCGTCCACGGCGTCGGTTACTCGCTCCGTTGAACCGGCCACGGCTCGGTGTACGCGCACGCCTTCTCGCAACGATCGTCGGCGTGGTCGCGCTCGCGCTCGCGCTCGCGACGACGGCGTTCACCCTGCTCCTGACACGTCAACTCTCCGACAACGCGACGACGCGCGCCAAAGCGCAGGCCGAGGGCGAGATTCCCGCGCTGGAGGTCCGGGGCGGCACCATCATCGCCCGCGAGACGCTCGACGAGGTCGCGCTCAGCGCCGAGATCTGGGTGTTCGCGGGAACGCGCATCGTCGAGGCGCCCAGTACCCTCCGTGTGTCGCGGGCGATCCACGACCTCGCCCGTTCACTCGCCGGCGGCCCCGAGCGCTCCCGTGACCTGGGGGACACGACACGGCTCTATGCGCTCCCTGTCACAGAGAAGGGCACCCGCTACGGGACCGTCGTGTCGGCGATCTCCCTTGAGCCGTACAGCGAGACCCGCGACACCGCCCTGACCGGGTCGCTGATCCTGGCGGTGCTGCTGCTCGTTGC
Organism: Actinomycetota bacterium; assembly: GCA_031376485.1. GTDB lineage: Bacteria > Actinomycetota > Thermoleophilia > Miltoncostaeales > Miltoncostaeaceae > CALMEC01. The sequence goes on along the minus strand of JANMDV010000272.1, from coordinate 12,586 downwards.
GATCACGCTGCTGTCGCGCTGGATGCTCGATCGTGCGCTCCGGCCGGTCTCACGCATGACAGTCGACGCCGCCGAGTGGAGCGAATACGACATCGACCGCCGTTTCGGCCTCGGAGAACCGTACGACGAGATCACCCGCCTGGCGGCCACCCTCGACGGACTGCTGACCCGCATCGCCGTAACTCTGCGTCACGAGCAGCGCTTCACCGCCGAGCTCTCCCATGAGCTCCGCACGCCGCTCGCCCGGATCGCGGGCCAGGCGGAGCTGATGCTGCGGCGTGAGCGCTCACAGGACGAGTACCGAACGGCGTTCGAAGCCATCAGCCGAAACGCCGGTGAGATGACCCGCACGGTCGACGTCCTGGTCGCAGCGGCACGGCAGGAAGCCGGGCTGACCCGCGCGACGGGCGACGCAGGTCGCGCAGTCGAGCGCGCCGTCGAGAACGTCCGGCTTCACGCCGGCACCATCGACGTTCGTCTCGCCCTACCGCATGAACCCGTCCTGATCGCGGCGGACGAAGACCTCATCGAGCGCATGATCCAACCACTCCTCGACAATGCCGTCCGCTACGGACAGCTGGTCGTCGGGGTGTCGCTCGTCCGCGACGGCTACAACGCGACCATCCGGGTGACCGACGACGGTCCCGGCGTCGCACCTGACGAGGCCTCCGATATCTTCGAGCCGGGCACCCGGGGCGGCGCCGCAGCCGGCCGGGCCGACGGGGCGGGCCTCGGCCTGAGCCTCGCGCAACGGCTCGCCCGCAGCGCGGGAGGCGAGATCACGTTGCAACCAGGTGCAATCGGAGGTGACTTCAGGCTCAAGCTTCCGCTCGCCCCATGACCGCAGGGATCCAGTGCGGTTGCGCCGGCGGCTCGCCGCTCGTCGGATTGTTCGCTCCAACGAGCAGCGGCTCCCCTCGGACGCCGCGGGGTTGGCGTCCGAGGGAGGTTGCGATCGTCCAACTGGTGGACCTTACTTGGGGGAGGTATCCGTCTCGATTGGGAGGACGGACCCCGCAGATGGGCGCAGGACCGAGTGTGAGTCCCGGTCCGACCGAGCGGCGAGGGCCACCTGACCCCTGTCCACCCTGGTCCTGGTCAGGTAGACGACTACGCCCAGGATGGCCGCGAGGAAGATGGCGCTTGTGACCACGGTTCCGAGGGCGAGGCCGCCCGCATCGCTTGGCTGCGACAAGTAGTCGCCAAGGGAGGCTCCCAGCGGTCGGGTCAGGATGTACGCGATCCAGAACGCCAGGATCGCACCGAGCTTCAGGAAATAGTGGGCGAACGTCACGACACCGATGAGGGCACCGAACATGACGGCGGATTTTAAGTACCCCAGGTTGATGCCCTCGGCTGCGAGATCACCGGCAGCGGTGCCCAGGGCGAACGTGAACAAGACCGCCAGCCAGTAGAACGCCTCCCGCTTGGCGGTAATTATCGTGTGGATCGAGAGGGTCCCTTCCTTGGCGAACCAGGCCACGAACGTCGCGCTCAACGCCCCGGCAAAGATGAATGTGCTCGTCCAGAGGCTGATCCCGAGGTTGTCGACCATGCTGTCGGTGATCAGGGTTCCGACGATGCTGATCAGGACGACGGCCAGCCAGTAGACGCCCGGGACGTAGCGCTTGAGGCGAAACTGGAAGACCAGTGCGACGGCGAGGAGTGCGGAGACAACGACCGTGGTGCCGTTGAGGCCGAGGCCGAGCGTGGTGTTCAGGAAGTCGGCCGCGGTCTCGCCGACCGTCGTAGCGAGGATCTTGATGATCCAGAAGAAGATGGTGACCTCGGGCACGCGGTTCAGGAACTGCTGCAGCTCCGGTCGTGTGCGATTCGCGTCGTCAGGTGCTGTTGGCGAAATCAGAGTGGTTGTCATGAAGGCAACATGCCCCGGGGAACCTGAACGCCTCCTGACCACGTTCGGTCCCGCCTATGCCGCCATTCGTCCGAGCACATCGCCGGCCTCGACCTGAGCCAGGTACACCGGCCGCGACGAGCGCAGGTAGTCGACGACGGACCGTTCGTTGCGCTCACACGGGAGCAGGGTCTTCCAGCCGCCGAGGTCGCCGGGCCTGTGGAAGTCGCCGGTGGCGATCCCGGGAAGCCCGGCCTCGGCGACCCATGCGAACAGCTCGCGCCGGTTGAAGAGCTCGTAGCGATCCACAAGCGTCGCGAGTTCCCGCCAGTCCTTGGAGAAACGTCGTGTCCCCGCACCGCGATGCCCGCCGTCACCCGTGTGGGGGTGCGCTGCGACGATCGCCGCGCCAGACCTGCGTGCGCGAAGCATCGCCAGCTCGATGCCGCCATCCAGATCGACGTGCTCGCGGCACCCGATCGCGACGGCGTGGGCCGCCAGATCGGGGTCGGAATCGTTATACGTCAGCTCGATGCCCGGGATGACGAGCATCTGGTACCGATCGCGCGCACGATCGGCCTCGTCGACGATCTGCTTCAGGTAGGCGGAGTGATTGTCGATGGTGATCATGCCCTCACCCGCCCAGTCGCTGTACGGGTCGTCGCCGCGAATCACGTGGTCGGTCACGCACAGCACGTCAAAGCCGGCCTGCCCGTAGAGGTCGACAAGCTCGCGAAGGGCCAGGTCACCGTCGCTCCATGAGGTGTGTGCGTGGAGTTCGCACAGCAAGGGCTTCGTCTTCGTTCTCATACGTCGGAGATTTGCGCAGAGTGCGGGATTGTTGGGCGTCGAACCGGCGTCGAGGTGGTGTCCATTCAGTGGCCGCCGCCAGCCCCGCCCACGCCGGCTGACCGGAAGCGCCTTCGTCTCTCCTCCCGCCGGTCCGGTAACGTCACATCGATGCGGATCGTTGATCTAAGGGTCTGTCGAGGAATAACTGCTTGGCCGGATGGCGAGCGAAAACCGAGTCAGGGCGTGTTGGCGAGCCTCGCGGCTACTGGTGGTAACCGCGATCTCGCCAACGCGGTATGGCGAAGGTTTGCAGCCGCCAAACGGTCAAGTAGTTCCTCGACAGGCCCTAAGCCACACGATCGAGGCGGGGATGGTCACCTACCCCGGGCTGCCCGGGCCGGTCATCTGCGACTTCCTGAGCCGTGAGCGGTCCCGCCAGATCTACGCCCCGGGGTACGAGTTTCAGATCGGCTCGATCGAGATGGTCGGAAACACCGGCACCTACCTCGACACTCCGTTCCACCGCTTCGCAGAGGGCGAGGACTTGTCAGCGGTCGACATCTCGCGCGTCGCCGAACTCGATGCGGTCACGATCGACGCGACCGGCCAGACCGCGGTGGACGTGTCCGTGTTCAATGCAGTCGGAGTCGAGGGTCGCGCCGTGCTCGTGCACACCAGGTGGGACGTCCATTGGCGCACCGCGGATTATCTGACAGGCCACCCATTCCTGACCGCAGCCGCGGCCACCCACCTTGCTGAGCGCGGCGCGGCGCTCGTCGGGATCGATTCGCTCAACATCGACGACACGTCGACGGGCGAGCGACCTGTCCACACCATCCTCCTCGGCGCAGGAATACCAATCGTCGAGCACCTGACCGGACTCGGAGAACTCCCCGCGTCCGGGTTCCGCTTCACCGCGACGCCGCCCAAGGTCGCAGGGATGGGAACGTTTCCGGTCCGGGCATTCGCGGTGATCGACGGATGACCCTGTTAGGGCCTGTGTCATGAAAACTACCTTGCCGGACGGCGAGCGAAAACCGAGCAATACGGTGGTGGCGAGCCTCGCCGCTACTGGTGGTAACGGCGATCTCGCCACTGCCGTAGTGCGACGGTTTGCAGCCGCCGAACGGTGAGGGAGTCATGACACAGGCCCTTAGTCAGTAGCGCACCGCGACCAACGTCAGTGGATGGGGTGGCGCGGTAGGGCCCGCGGCCGATCGCGGGGCGCCGTCCAGGAGGCGGGCGAACTGCGCGGCGTTCCAATGGCCGCGGCCGACGAGGAGCATCGATCCGACCATGACGCGCACCATGTGACGCAGGAACGCGTCCGCCTCAATGCAGAAGACCAGCTCGTCGTCTCGCTCCTGCCATTCGCACCGCACGACGGTACGGTCGTAGAAGACATGTTGGGTGTCGGTCGGCGTGAACGCGCGAAAGTCGTGCTGACCGATCGCGGCAGACGCCGCGGCCGCCATCGCCCGTAGATCAAGCTGCCATGACACGTTCAGGACGCCTCGGCGACGCAGGGGCGACGGCGGCCCCGGCAACACGCGGTACTCGTACGCGCGGCTGCGGGCATCCGCTCGTGCGTCGAAGCCGTCATGCATCCGGGTCACGCCCCGCACAGCAACATCCTCGGGCAACGTCCCATTCAATCCCCGAAGCACGCGGCGCTCATCGACGTCGCCGCCGGTGACGACGCTCACGACCTGCCCGGTTGCGCTGACCCCCGCATCGGTGCGTCCCGCGACACGCAACGCGTCGATCGGCGCGCGGAGCACCATCACAAGCGTCTCGCGCAGCACCCCTTCAACGGTCCGCTGATCCGGCTGGGCGGCCCAGCCGGCGAACCCCTGTCCGTCGTATTCAAGATCGAGCCGGAGGGTCGCCACGGCTCGATCTCAGGGAGTACGAGGTCGGCTACTCCGCCGCGGCCGCCGCAGCGGCGACCGGAACCTCGCGCGAGAGCTCCAGCAGCACCATCGGAGCGGCGTCACCCTGACGGGGGCCGAGCTTGATGATGCGCGTGTACCCACCCGGGACGTCCTTGAAGACCGGCGCGATCTCGTTGAACAGCCGGTAGCTGATCGGCTTGTTGCGAAGCAGGGAGATGGCCTGACGGCGGGCGTGCAGGCTACCGTCCTTACCGAGCGTGATCGCCTTCTCAGCGACGACCCTGGCCAGACGCGCCTTGGGTGCGGTCGTTTGGATGCGACCGTGCTCCAGCAGCGCCGTGGCGAGATTCGCCGCCATCGACGTGCGGTGCGCACTGGATCGGTTGAGCTTGGGTCCTTGACGGCGATGACGCATGCGAAGCTCCTAGCTAGTCGTCTGATCGGAGGCCGAGACCCTGGGAAGCCAGGACCTCCTTGACCTCTTCGATGCTCTTGCGGCCGAAGTTCGGGATCGCCCCGAGCTCCCCCTCCGTCTTCGAGATCAGATCGCCGATCGTCTCGATGCCGACCCGCTTGAGGCAGTTGTAGGAGCGTACCCCAAGCTCAAGCTCCTCGATGAGGATGTCGTGCATGTCGCTTTTGGGCGGGCCCTCCTCGATCAACTCGGCCTCGATTGCCGACGCCGGGTTGGCAAACATGGACAGACGCCCGATCAGCGTGTCCGCGGCGCGGGCGATGGCCTCGCGCGGGTCGATCGACCCGTCGGTCTCAATCTCGAGCATCAGCTTGTCGTAGTCGGTCCGCTGGCCGACGCGTGCCGGACTGACCTCGTAGCGCACCCGGCGGATCGGCGCGAACGAGGAATCGACCGGGATGACGCCGATGGTGATGCCCGCGCCCTTGTTCTGCTCGGCGGGCACGTACCCGATGCCGCGGGCGATCGTCAGGATCATCTCGAGGCGCGCGCCTTTGTTGAGGTTGGCGATCTCGAGCTGCGGGTTCAGGATTTCGAGGTCCGCAGGGCACGAGATGTCGCCCGCGGTGACCGATCCCGGCCCGGTCTTGTTGATCTCAACCTCGACCTCGGGGGTCTCGCCGTGCAGGACGCACACAAGACCGCGCAGGTTCAGGATGATGTCGGTGACGTCCTCACGGACACCTTCGATCGTGCTGAACTCGTGTTGGACGCCATCAATGCGAATCGAAGTGACCGCCGCTCCTTCGAGTGACGAGAGGAGCACGCGGCGAAGTGAGTTCCCGAACGTGTGCCCAAAACCGCGGTCGAGTGGTTCCACTTCGAATATGCCGAGCGTGTCCGAGTTCTGGGTGTACGTCATACGGGGGGCCTGGATGTCGAGCAACTTCGTTTCCCTCTTCCTCCGGCCGGAGCCGGCGTGTGAATGAACGCGAAAACGGAAAATCCCCCCTCGCCTCGGCTGCCGACCCCCGCGTCAGGGATTGGCTGCAATCGCTCGGGGACCCGGTACCGCTTACTTGGAGTAAAGCTCCACGATGAGCTGCTCCCGCACCGGGGTATCGATCTCGACCCGGTCGGGGAACTTGAGGATGGTGCCGCTGAGCTGGTCATAATCGGCCTGCAGCCACGGGGCGACCGATGCGACCAGGTCGGTGGCGTTGCGAATCGTCTGCTCTGCAGACGACTGCTGCTTGACCGAGATGACGTCGCTGGGGCGCACTTGGTAGCTGGGGATGTTGACGCGCCGGCCGTTGACCTTGAAGTGTCCGTGACTGACGAGTTGACGCGCCTGTCGGCGCGAGGCGGCAAAGCCGAGCCGGGTCACGACGTTGTCGAGGCGAAGCTCGAGCAGGCGCAGCAGGTTCTCACCGGTGACGCCGGACTGGCGACTTGCCTTCTCGTAGTAGCGACGAAACTGCGCTTCGAGGACGCCGTAGAAACGGCGGGTCTTCTGCTTTTCACGCAGCTGCAACAGGTACTCGCTCTGCTTGGAGCGTCGGCCCTGGCCGGCCTCACCCGGAGGGTAGGGGCGGCGTTCGATGCCGCATTTGTCGGTCAGGCAGCGCTCCCCCTTGAGGAAGAGCTTCTCGCCTTCACGACGGCACTGCTTGCACTGGGGGTCACGATCACGGGCCACAGACTGGGTCTCCTACTGGAACTTAGACGCGGCGCCGCTTGCGAGGGCGGCAACCGTTGTGCGGGACGGGACTGACGTCGGTCACGGACGTCACCTCGAGGCCGGCGGCCTGAAGTGACCGGATCGCGGTCTCACGACCGGAGCCTGGGCCCTTGACATACACGTCGACTTTCTGAAGACCGTGCTCCATGCCCTTGCGGGCGGCGGCGTCGGCGGTGACCTGCGCGGCGAACGGTGTCGACTTGCGCGAGCCTTTGAAGCCCGCCGAGCCCGCCGTCTCCCACGCGATCACGTTGCCCTCACGGTCTGTGAGCGTGACGATGGTGTTGTTGAACGACGTCTTGATATGGGCGTGCCCAATCGGGATGTTCTTCTTGGCGCGGCGACGTGTACGCCCGCGTGTTGCCTTCTGACGTGACAAAGCTTTGGCTCTCCTCGTCTACTTCTTGCGCTGTTTGCCGACGGTTTTACGGGGGCCCTTGCGGGTGCGCGCGTTGGTCTTGGTCCGCTGCCCGCGGGAGGGAAGCCCGCGCCGGTGGCGCAGGCCGCGGTAGCACCCGATCTCAGACAGGCGCTTGACGTTGTTCGCGCGCTCTCGGCGAAGGTCGCCCTCGACGATGAGGTCCTTCTCGATGAAGTCGCGGAGTCGCGTGACCTCTTCCTCGGTCAGGTCCCTGACGTACGTGTTCGGCTCGATGCCGACGGCGGCCAGCACCCGATTGGCCGTCGAGCGACCAATGCCGAAGATGTATGTGAGCCCGATCTCCACGCGTTTCTCACGCGGAACGTTGACGCCTGCGATACGTGCCATTAAGTTCTTTCTCCCCTAGCCCTGTGTTTGCTTGTGGCGGGGGTTCTGACAGATGACCATGATCTTCCCATGCCGCTTGATCACGCGGCACTTCTCGCACATGGGCTTGACTGACGCTCGGACTTTCACAGGCTGTCCCTTACTTGAAGCGGTACGTGATGCGGCCGCGCGTCAAGTCGTACGGTGAGAGTTCGACTTTGACGCGATCGCCGGGGAGGATACGGATGTAGTGCTGGCGCATTTTTCCTGAAATGTGCGCGAGGACGTTGTGGTCGTTGTCGAGCGTGACCCGGAACATGGTGTTGGGCAAAGCCTCGGTGACTTCGCCCTCCAGCTCGATCGCATCTTCCTTCTGACCCACAGACTCCTCTCGCGCCCCGAAGGGCTGCCCCGAAGGGCGTCATCAAAACGCACCACAACGCACGCGGTCTCCCGCGAGCGGCCTCGGATCGTAGCATGATGGCACTCACGTTGGGACCCGCAGGGTCAGGATCCGTGGACCGCTGTCGGTGATCGCCACCGTGTGCTCTGCATGAGCCGACAGGGACCGGTCTGCAGTGCGGATCGTCCAGCCGTCTGGATCGACGCTCACGTCGAGCCCGCCGGCGTTGACCATCGGCTCGATCGCAATGACCACCCCGGGCTCGAGCACCGGACCCGTGCCGCGCTCGCCGAAGTTCGGTACCTGCGGCTCCTCATGCATTGTCCGCCCAACCCCGTGCCCGACGAGCGCCCGCACCACCGAATACCCGGCGGCCTCGACCTCAGACTGCACGGCGTGGCCGATATCACCCACGCAGTTACCCGCCCGGGCCTGCTCGATACCCCGTGCCAAGGCGGCCTCGGTGACCGAGATCAGTCGCGCGGCCTCGGCCGTGACCGTCCCGATGGGAAACGTCTTGGCCGTGTCAGCGACCCACCCGTCGAGGATCAACCCGATGTCGACCGAGAGGATGTCGCCATCCTCCAAACGGGTCGGACCGGGGATACCGTGGACGACCTCGTCGTTGAGCGATGCGCAGATCGTTCCCGGGAACGGCGGCACGTTGGGCCCACCGGGGTAGCCGAGAAACGCAGGGATGGCGCCGCGCGCACGAATGGCCTCCTCCGCGATCGCGTCGATCTGCAGGGTGGTCGCGCCCGCGCGCACCTCAGCGTGCAGCAGGTCGATGCATTCGGCAAGCGCGGCGCCGGCCGTCGCCATCGCGTCAAGCTCACCGGCGGTCTTCGGCACCTGCCCGATCGGGCGCTTCGCAGCGGGCCGACGCTTTGCCATCACCGTCCGAGCGCCGTGCGGATGCGGGCGTACACGGCGTCGAGGTCCCCGGTGCCGTCGATCGCCTGCAGGAGGCCGCGGGCCTCGTAGTAGCCGACGACGGGCGCCGTCTGCTGCCCGTAGGTCGCGAGGCGCGCCGCGATCGTCTCGGGGCGGTCATCCGCGCGTTGGTACAGATCGCACACACCGGCATCGGCCGGGCAGCGGTCGTCCGTCAAGTACGGGTTGGAGACCTCGTGGAAGGAGCGACCGCACTTGCGACAGAGCCACCGGCCGCCCAGCCGGCGCGTCAGCTCGTCGTCCGGGACGAGCAGCGACACGACCGCCTCGAGGGGTGCGCCAATCGTGCCCAACATGATGTCCAGCGCCTCGGCCTGTGCCACGGTGCGCGGGAACCCGTCGAGCAGGAAGTCGTCGGCAGACCCGTCCAGCCGCCGCTGGATCATCCCGATGACGACCTCGTCGGGGACGAGTTCTCCGGCGTCCATGAACCGCTTGGCCGCGCGCCCCAACTCGCTGCCGTCGGCGACCTCTTGGCGCAGGATGTCGCCGGTCGCAAGGTGCGTCAGGCCAAGGTCGACCTTGAGCCGCTCCGCCTGCGTCCCTTTGCCCGCACCCGGCGGGCCGAACAGCGCGAGCCGCGCTATTTGAGGAACCCTTCGTACTGGCGCTGCATGAGCTGGGCTTCGAGCTGGCGCATCGTGTCGATGGCCACGCCGACGACGATCAGAAGCGACGTGCCGGCGAACGTGAAGTTGACCTCCGGCATGTACTTGAACACGATGTTCGGCAGGCTGGCGATGCCCGCCAGGTACACCGCCCCGGGCAGCGTCAGGCGCGTCATGACACGGTCCAGGTACACCGCGGTCGGGCGCCCCGGGCGCACGCCGGGCACGAAGCCCCCGTACTTCTTGAGGTTGTCCGCCTGATCGACCGGGTTGAACTGCACGGCGGTGTAGAAGTACGTGAACAGGATGATCAGCACGGCCTGGAAAATGATGTAGAACCAGGAGTTGGTCCCCAGAATGCGTCCGACGTCGGCGAAGAAGCCGTCGTTGCCGCCGATCAGCGTCGAGAACAGGGACGGCAAGATCACGATGGACGCCGCGAAGATGACGGGGATGACGCCGGCCATGTTGACCCGAAGCGGCATGTACGTCGTACCGCCCTGCGTCATGCGCCGGCCCACGACGCGCTTGGCGTACTGGATCGGGATGCGCCGTTGGCCCTCGTTGACGAACACGACGCCGACGACGACGGCGACGGCCATGATGCCGATGATGATCTTGGAGACCGGTGGCAGGTCCCACCAGCGATTGAGCCCGGTCGGGATGCCCGCGACGATGCTCGCGAAGATCATCAACGAGATGCCGTTGCCGATGCCGCGCTGCGTGATGAGTTCACCGAGCCACATAACGAGCACCGTGCCGGCGGTCAGCGAGATGATGACCAGGTAGAGCCGCCCGAAGCCCAGGTCGCCCAGCGCCCCTTGCTGACGGAAGAACAACACGTACGCAAGCGATTGCAAGAACGCAAGCGCCACGGTCAGATACCGGGTGTACTGCGTGATCTTGGCGTAGCCGGCCTCACCCTCCTTTTGGAGAGCCTCCAATTTGGGGATCACGACCGTCATCAACTGGATGACGATGCTGGCGGTGATGTACGGCATGATCCCGAGCGCGAACACCGAGAACCGTGTCAGCGCCCCGCCGGAGAACAGGTTGAGGAACTGCAGCACGTTGGCCGCGCCCTGGCCGTTGATGCGATCCGCGATGCCCTGCGCATCGACGCCCGGCACCGGCACGAACGTCCCCAGCCGGTAGATCGCGAGGATCGCGAACGTAAACGCGATCTTCTTGCGAAGGTCCGCCGACTTGAAGGCATTCAGAATCGACTTGAGCATCAGTCGCTCCCGCCAGTAGCGGGACCACGCATGGCCAGCTGCACGAGCTTAGCCCTCTGCGGTCGCCATTGCGGCACCGCGGACCGGAATGACCTCTGCCGTACCGCCTGCCGCCTCGATCTTGATTTTGGCGCCCGCCGAGAACGCGTGGGCACGCACGGTCAGCGCGCGGTCCAGGTCACCCTCGGCCAGGATCTTGACCGGCCACTTGCGGTTCTTGTTGCCCTTGACGAGGCCCCGCGACTCGAGCGCGGCGACATCGACGACCGAGTCGGCGTCAAACGCCACGAGGCTCCCCACGTTGACCGGGATCGCGTGGGTGCGAAACCGCTCGAAAGGCATCGACTTCTTGTGATTGGGGCCGCGCAGCTTGCCCTTCTGCATGTGGATCGGCGTCTGGCCGCCCTGGAACGACTCGATCGGCCCCTTGCCCGAACGTGAGCCCTGCCCTTTGTGCCCACGACCCGACGTCTTGCCGTGCCCGGAGCCGGGGCCACGGCCGATGCGCTTGCGCTTCTTTCGCGCACCGGGGTTCGGCGCGAGCTTCTCGAGCCGGACGTCGTTGGGATCGACGACGGGCGTAGTGCCGGCGTCACTCATTGACGTCCTCCTCGACTTTGATCAAAAATGCAACCTTGCGCAGACGACCACGAAGCTCCGGGGTGTCCCGGTGGGTTTTGCTGCGACCGATCTTGCCCAGGCCGAGCGCGCGCAGCGTTCCGCGGTGCTCCGGCTTGGTGCCGATCTCGGAACCGGTCTGTGTGACCCGGATCATGCGGACTCCCCGTCACCGGTCGCGGCCGGCGCAGACTCCGCGTCTGCGGTCACGGCATCCGCAGCGGGCGTCTCGTCTGCGGGGGCGGCTGCCTCCTCGACGACGGGCACCGGCGCGACAGCCTCGGCGGGCGCAGCTTCGGCAGCGGGAGCGTCCACAGCGGGCGCCGGTTCCTGTGTCACTGCAGCCGCGACCGCGACTGCGGGCTCCTCCACGACCGGCTCCTGTAGGCGTTTGCCGTGGCGGTTCTCGGACAAGCCAAGCACCTGAGCCACGGTCTTACCGCGGCGCTCGGCAATCTCTTCGGGCCGGACGAGGCCCTTGAGCGCGGCCACGGTCGCGGGCAGGAGGTTCATCGGGTTGGTGCTCCCCAGTGACTTGCTGAGGATGTCGTTGATACCGGCCAACTCGAGCACCGCGCGCACCGGGCCGCCGGCGATGACGCCGGTACCGGGGGACGCGGGCTTCAGCATCACACGCCCGGCGCCGTGATGGCCGAGCACCTGATGGGTGATCGTCGAACCGTGCTTGGGCACGCGGAACAAGTTCTTCCTGGCGTCCTCGATGGCCTTCTGGATCGCCAAAGGGACCTCGCGGGCCTTGCCGTGGCCGACGCCGACGACGTCGAACTGGTCACCGACGACGACGAGCGCCGAGAACGAGAAGCGCCGACCACCCTTCACCACCTTGGCGACACGGTTGACCTGCACGACGCGCTCGGCAAGCTCGAGCCCGTTCGGGTTGATGCGCTCTGTACGTCGTACCTCAGCCAACGATCCTCATCTCCTAAAACTCAAGGCCACCCTCACGGGCAGCATCAGCGAGCGCCTTGACACGCCCATGGTAGAGATATCCACCCCGGTCGAACACAACCTTGGTCACGCCCGCCGCGGTCGCCCGGTCGGCGACGAGCTTGCCGACCTTCGCCGCAGCGTCACCCTTGCCGACATCACGCAGCTCTTGTTCCGTGGAGCCCGCCGCTGCGAGCGTGCGCCCGGTGTTGTCGTCGATGACCTGCGCATAGATCCGGGCGTTCGAGCGAAAGACCGATAGGCGCGGACGCGCGGCGGTGCCGGTGACCTTGCCGCGGATGCGCCGGCGGCGGCGCTCGCGACCAGTTTTCGCAGGACTGATGTGTCTCATAGATTTACTCCAGTAGTCCCAG
>JANMDV010000072.1:0-24431 GCA_031376485.1 Actinomycetota bacterium | reverse complement strand
CGCCTCAGGCCGGACCGACGCCGTCGGTCAGGAACTGCCTGGTGACCGCACGCGATCACCACAACAACGAACGATGCGACCCTCCCAGCGTCACTCGCGGAGCTGGGCAGGCCTCTTGGACTGCCCGCTGTTGAGTCGGATGAGACTCGTCAGTGGTTCACCTCCTGGTGCCGGGCACCTGAGGTGAATGGGTTGCTGGAGCGTGAGGATGATTCACCTTGGGTGCCTGACACCAAGAGGTGAACCCCCCAGGCCAAGCGCGGTGGTGCAGGTAAAACTTCGCTCCATTCGGGCGACCGGGTCAGGGACGTCTCGAACACTGTGCCGACCATGCGCCGGTCGTCCGCCCGCTCACCAGTAGGCGTTGTTGACAGATCACGCTGAAGCCCCAGGAGATGGCTCCCCGGTCCAAGCCGCTGTCAAGGCCGCCAGCTGGCATCGTCGTCACCCTCCTTAGGACGTTACGAGAAGCTCACATACGGCCTCACGTGGGATAGATCCGGTGGGACACGGCCCTCAAGCGGCAGCGGTCGAGCCTGAAATATCCCCGCGGACGGACTACCTCGAACGCGGAATTGCAGCTTCGAGACGTCACCCAGGCGAGGTGAGCACACGTGCCAAGACACCGGGCTTCGCGAACGCACGCAAACCAAACTTATGCCCGTTTCGGGAGTGAAGCCCAGGATGAGATCCGCAGTCACCTGCCTGACATCCAACCGAGCGCAGTGCCGATCCGGCGCGGTAGGCGTGCTCGCATAGACCCTTCGCTCATCGCGGGTGCCGCGGATTGGACTCGTGATCGTGGTTGGGCGGGGCGGGGGCCTGTCCGGGCTCGACGACGACGAACTGTCCCGTCATGCCGCGGTCCTCGTGTTCGAGGAGATGGCAGTGGAACATGTAGGGCGTGTCGGCGTCGGTGTCGTCACCGAAGCGGGTTACGAAGCGGACGGTCTTCCCCGGTGGCACGTAGACGGTGTCTTTGAGGCCCCTCAGGTGCGGCGGGGCCGCGTCGCCCGCTACCTCCAGAACCGTGAAGCTGACGCCGTGCGGGTGGAAGTTGTGCGGCGTGCCGGAGGAGTTGTGGACCTCCCAGATCTCGGTCGTGTTCGACTCGACGACCTCGTCGATCCGGTCCACGTCCATTTTCTTGTGTTGATCGAGCGGCTGCTGAGCTCGAACCGGCGGGTCCGAACCGCGTCCTCATGGTTTAGGTGCCGGTGTTCGGCGAGTCGATCCGGCACGGCTGGCGACGGCGCGAGCGTCGCGGCGGCGCGGATCTGGAGGAGGTCGAAGGTATCGTCGCCACCTGAGAAGCGACCCTCGAAGAAGTTGGTGGCAAGCTCGGGTTCGTAGCTGGCATGTGGGCAGCAAAGGCGGGCTTCTAGACCTGCTGTTTGACGAGGTGATCGGGGAGCAGGAGGTCCCGGATCCCAACCCGCAACGGTGGGCCGAGCAGATCAAGGACGTCGCCCGGGTGATGCGCGCGACGATCCACCGCCACCGCGACATCGTGCGGATCTCGATGGGGCGGATCCCGACCGGCCCGAACGCGCTTCGCTACGCCGAGCGGGTGCTCGCGATCCTGCGCGCGGGCGGCTTGCCGAACTCCCTCGCCCTGGCCGGCTCGCATCTTCTGCCCATGATCGTCAACGGGTTCACCGTCGAGGAGTCCATCGACCTGCAGCCCCCTGGCGGCGGTGACGCCGCGCCGCAGGAGGTGCTGCGAATGGTCAGCGACTACATCGGCTCACTGCCCGCCGACCAGTTCCCGAACCTGGTCGCGGTGTCGGGTGAGTTCGCAACCGTCGACCTCGACGACCGGTTCGAGCTGCTGCTCGACTTGTTCGTCGAAGGGCTCGCCGCCCGCGCCGCCACCACCCGCCGCGGCGGCAGACCAACGAAGCGCCCGCGGGCCTGACCCATCGCACCCACATCCTTGTGGCTCGGCTCGAGCGCCGGGACCATCCGAGCGCCGGAACTAAGAACCCGACTCAACGACAGCTGATGGAGGTTCCCCAATGGCAAGCAACTCTCACCCGATCCACGTCACGCAGTTCCGGCTCATCGTGGAGGCGGACGACTTCGACGAAGCGGTGGCGTTCTATCGTGACGCCCTCGGCCTCGCCGAGCAGGCAGCCTTCGAAGGCACCGGCGACGCCCGGGTCGCGATCTTCGACGTGGGGCGAGCGACACTGGAGATTTCCAACCCCGCCCAGGTCGCGATGATCGACCAGGTCGAGGTCGGTCCTCCGGTGAGCCCCAAGGTGCGGGTGGCATTCGAGGTCGACGACACCGAGCGGGCAACAACGCGACTCGCGGCAGCAGGCGCTGAAGTCATTGGTGCCCCCGTCGAGACGCCGTGGCATCGCGCAACTCTGGGCTCGGCGGGCCGGCCGGCCAAAATCACCCTGTTCGAGGAGGCTCCATCAACTCGATGCGCTGAACCATTCGGCAGCACTCAAGCGACCGCCGTTTGTCCCGAGCCACGGCCCCGGATTCGGTTCGAACCCGGGGGCCGCGCCGTCGGGGTTCCCGTCAGCGGAAACGCTGGGGGAACTGGCTGACGATGCCGGTGGAGAGCATATCGGCCATATGGAGGGCTTGGGTGTGGACTTTGTCGAAGACCCGCACGTCGGCGCTCCAGTTACCGGTGCGTCTGGCGACGGCCTCGTCGGTGGTGAGCTTGAGGTGCCCACGCATCATCTGGCGCATCTCGGGCCGGTGCCACGCCTTGGGATTGGCGCTTGAGAGGAAATCGGCGATCTGGTTGCCGTTGCGTGCCCAGCTCGCCTGCGCGCGGGCCAGGCTGGCCTGGTCACCGGCCTTGGCGGCCGTGAGCACGTCGACCGCGATCAGGATGTGCTCCCGCAGCAGGCCGGTCAGCTGTTTCCCCGCTGCCTTGCCGTAGAAGGGTGCAATCGCGTTGCCGATGTCGGTTTGGTTTCGCAGGAGCCTTGTCATGCTGGCGTCGAGGCTGGGGAGCCCGGCGGCGAAGTCGACGATCGCCATCCGCGTCCAGGTGATGTGCTCTTCCCAGAGGGCGCGCATGTCCCGGCGCAGAGCGACCTCTCGTGCCGGTACCGCTGCGCGGTGAAGGTGCGTGGCGTGCGCGTCGGCCGCTTGTGCGCCGCCACCGCCGGGGGCGCCGAACGCAAGGAGCGCGCCCAGCGCCGCGGCGACGAGCAGCGCCGGAATGGTCAGAAGAACACGCCGTCGTGCGGGTGCGTCGATGCTCATGTCGGCGCTCACGCAGCCTTGGGGATGGTCGGGGTGGGGGTACGTCCGGGAGGGCAGGCTGCGTGCATCACGTCGGCCCAATTGCGAATTCCGTCGGTTTTCATCGTTGCTCCATTCAGGTGGTGGCGCGTTGTCGGGTGACGAGGCGCCTTGTGCGTGAGAGGGGTTATGTGACCGCCACCAGTTGCTCACCGAGGCCGATGCAGGTGGGGCACGTCTGAGGGACGAGTCCCTCGCCGTTGCGGTCCTGGTAGATCCGCCGTTGGCCCCAGCAGATCGGGCAGGGGCGCCATTGGGCGGTGGTGGTACTGGTTGCGGTGGCGATCATCACAGGCCCACTTTCTGGGGTGCGAGCGTTCGTTCGCTCTGACCACTTTGCGTCGCAGCGCGCCAGGTTCTTACCTCGCCGGGAGTCGGACGGCTCGGGGTAAGAAGCCGGCTTAGCGGGACACGAAGACAAGAATGGAATCAATCGCCCGCCCACCGGCCGAGCCTCACCCCCGTCACTCGGCGACCACGACGCAGGCCGAGCCGCCGCTTGGACCGGCGTTGCGGATCATCTCCGAAGATCGTCCCAGCCGAACGTCCCCGGGTGGTGGTCGCCTGATCGATCCCGAGCGTGCAGAGCGCGCCGTGCATGAGCTGCTGCGGGCGCTTGGCGTCGACACCGAGTCGGAGGGACTCGCCGACACCCCGCGACGAGTGGTCGACGCGTACCTCGAGCTGCTGATCCCCATGCCCTTTCGACCCACGACGTTCGCTGCGGAGGGCGGCGACCAGCTCGTGGTCGTCTCGGGCATCACCTTCGGCTCCCTCTGTGAGCACCACTTGCTCCCGTTCTCGGGTGTCGCCCACGTCGGCTACATGCCGGGCGAGCGGATCATCGGGCTGTCCAAGTTCGCGCGCCTCGTCGCCTTCTGCGCCGCGGGCCTTCAGGTGCAGGAGCGCCTCACGACCCAGATCGCCGACCGTCTGGTCGAGATCCTGGCGCCGCGCGGGGTGGGCGTCGTGGTCGAGGCGACACATGCCTGCATGAGCCTGCGCGGCGCGTGCCAGCCCGGTACGACGACGAGGACGTCGGTCGTTCGCGGTGTCCTGCGCGACGACCCGGGGCTTCGGCACGAGTTTCTCGCACAAGCCGTCGATTGCGGGGTAAGAACGTGACCTGCGGCGACACTCATCCTGACATGAGTGCATTGTCATCCCGATCAGACACGACGATTACGGGCGAGGTCGTTGCCTGGCGCAGAAGGCGCCTTGGCGTTGCGGGCTTTCCCCCAGCGCTTGCTTGCTGCCTCGCCCGCGACTGCCGCTATGACCTCCATGCCCTCATCGAGCTGACCGAGCGTGATTGTCCTCCCGAGTTTGCCGCCCGGATCCTCGAGCCGCTCGAGACTGGGTCGGGTCGATGCTGAGGTCGCTGCCCGCGGGTAGCCTGTCGGACATGGAGTCCCGAGCGCCCAGGACGGCTGCAACCGGAAACGAGTCGAGCGCCCTACGACCCGATCAGGCCTCCCGTAGGTGGCTTGGGGAACTACGCGATCAGGGCGCAGTTCGCGACGAGGCCATCGGGCGCCTGCATGTGCTCCTTCTCCGTGCGGCGCGTTTCGAGGTCGCCCGCCGCCGGCGCGTGCTGCCACATCTGCGCGGCGGCGACTTCGACGACATCGCAAACCAGGCCGCCGACGATGCTCTCGTCGCGGTGCTCGCCCGCCTCGATGACTTCCGCGGAGAGAGCCGCTTCACCACCTGGGCCTACAAGTTCGCCCTGCTCGAAGCCGCCGTCAAGCTCCGTCGCCGTGCCTGGCAGGGCCGCGAGATTCCGCTGCCAGAGGCCGGCGACCTGGAGCTCCTGCCGGGCGCCGGGCCCTCTCCCCAGGAGTCCCTGGAGCAGCGTGAGCTCATCGGCGCCGTCCGCGACGCGATCCATGGGGTCCTGACCCCCCACCAGCGCGAGGTCTTCGCTGCGCTCGCGCTCAACGGCGTTCCGATCGATGTCCTGGCCGAACGGCTCGGGACAACGCGAGGGGCGCTCTACAAGACCCTCCACGACGCGCGCCACAAGCTCCGCGGTGAGCTCGCCAGCCGCGGCTTCGCGCTCTCCGACACGAAAGCAAGCCGATGAACGACTCGAAGAGACTCGCCGATCGCCTCGGCCGGCTTCTGGGCTCCGACGGCCCCGACATCGGCTGCGACCGATGCTTCGACGAGCTCGACCGCTACGTCGAACTCGAGCTCTCAGGCCGCGACGCCGAACAGAGGGTGCCCGGCATGCGCGCACACCTGGAAGGATGCCCGGCCTGCGCGGAGGAGCGCGACAGCCTGCTCGAGCTCGTCGCCGCAGACGACACGGGAGGACATGCACCGTGAGCGCGAAGCAGACGATGGTCATCGTCGGCGCGAGCCTCGCCGGCGCGAAAGCCGCCGAGACGCTGCGCGAGGAGGGCTTCGACGGTCGGGTCGTCCTACTCGGCGACGAGCCGGAACGCCCCTACGAGCGCCCGCCCCTGTCCAAGGACTACCTGCGCGGCGAGTCGGAGCGGTCGAAGGTCTACGTGCACGACGAGGGCTTCTACGCGGCCAACGACATCGAGCTTCGCACGTCCTGCCGCGTCGAGACGATCGACGTCGCCTCACATGAGGTCGTGCTCAGCGCCGGCGAGCGGGTGCCCTTCGATCGGTTGCTCTTGAGCGTCGGCTCGGAGCCGCGGCGCCTCACCGTGCCGGGGGCCGACCTGGCCGGCGTGCTGTACCTGCGTACCCTCGGCGACTCGGACGAGCTTCGCGCACGTCTCGCGTCCGGTGGCCGGGTCGTGGTGATCGGAGCCGGGTGGATCGGCGCAGAGGCCGCCGCATCAGCGCGCCAGAAGGGCCTCGAGGTCACCCTGATCGAGCAGAGTGACGTCCCGCTCCAGCGGGTGCTCGGCGCCGAGGTCGGTGCGATCTACCGCGACATCCACACCGATCACGGTGTCCGCTTCCTGGGTGGAATCGGCGTCGACGCTTTCGAGGGCGCAGGGCGCGTGGAACGCGTGCGCCTCGCCGACGGGACCGCGGTCGAGTGCGACTTCGCCCTTGTCGGGGTGGGGGTGAGGCCACGAACCGAGCTTGCCGAGCGTGCGGGACTCACCGTCGACAACGGCATCGTCGTCGACGAGCACCTCGCGACGAGCGCTCACGGGATCTTCGCGGCGGGAGATGTCGCGAACCTGCGTCACCCGTTCTACGGGACTCACATCCGTGTCGAGCACTGGGCGAACGCGCTCAACCAGGGTCCGGCCGCCGCGCGGAGCATGCTCGGGGCGGGGACCCCCTACGAACGCCTGCCGTACTTCTTCTCCGACCAGTACGACGTCGGGATGGAGTACTCGGGCCACGCCACCGAATGGGACCGGGTCATCTTCCGCGGCGACCCGGCCTCCCGCGAGTTCATCGCCTTCTGGGTCAAGGACGACCGCGTCGTCGCGGGGATGAACGTCAACGTGTGGGATGTCACCGACCCGATCCAGACGCTGATCCGCACACGCACCCCGGTCGACCCCGGCGAGCTATCGGACACCGACCTGCCGCTCGAGGACCTAGCGGCCAGGAACGAGCCGCGTCCCCGGCCCGACTCTGCTGCTTGATCCTCGAATACGATCCCGCCTCGAACGGACGCAAACTTGGGTTATGTCCGTTTGGGCGGAGTCACGTGCTACCCGTGCCTCTCGCTATCCGAGCGCACGCAAACCGTAGTTATGTCGCTTTCACGGAAGAGGCGTGATGCTCCACCACCCTGTTCGCATCGTCGCACCAAGTCATTCGAGGCGGGCCCGTCGACGCGTACGTCGATTCCGGAAGCCGTGAAGCCCAGAGCCAGTCGCACAGCGGACCGCCGCCGGTTGAAGGATCACGGGCACGGTGTCGCAAGATGAGCCGGCAGTCCGTACCTACTCATATCAGCCTTGTCTGATACGTTCGCCCTATGACCTCCAGCGTCGAGTCCTATCTCACACGGAGCGGGTCGGGGGCGTTCCGCCTGCCCCAGGCTCCCGCCGAGCCGGACCTACTGGCGAAGTACTTCCGCGGGCTCGGTGACCCGACACGGCTTCGCATCCTCGAGCTGCTCAGCGAGGCAGAAGCGTCCGTCGGGGACCTGGTCGCGCGCCTGGGCCTGGCTCAGCCGAAAGTCTCGAATCACCTCGCGTGTCTTCGCTGGTGCGGCTTCGTCGCCTGGCGTCGGGAGCGGCGGACAATCCTCTACCGCCTGACCGACGAACGCGTGCCCGAACTCATCGCGCTCGCCCGTGGCTTGCTTCGCGACAACGCTCAGCACGTCGCCGCCTGCCGCAGAATCGATCGGTCCTGCTGATGGGATCGGTTCGCAACCCCGGCAGAACGGCGCGTGGAGCCCTGGCAGCTGCCGGACTCGGCGTGGTCACAGTGCTCTGCTGCGCTGGACTCCCGCTCGCGGCTGGCCTCCTCGGGGCGCTGACCTTGGGCGCCGCGTTCGGTTTGGGAGCGGGAATCCTCGGCGTTGCCGCGCTGCTGGTGCTGACGGTGTGGGCTCGGCGCCGGCGCCGCTGCGCCGTGACCGACAGCAGTAACCGGCCGTGAAGATCGAACTGCTCTACTTCGATGGTTGCCCGAACCACGCGGCATTCATGCCCCGACTTCGCACGCTCCTCGACCGAGCTGGCGTCGATGAGGAGGTCCGCCTCATGCGCGTCGAATCTGACGACGAGGCGCGGGCCGCGGGGTTCCTTGGCTCGCCGAGTCTTCGCATCGACGGGAGGGACGTCGAAGCAGGCGCCGCGAAGCGAAACGACTTCGGCCTCAAATGCCGCCTCTACCAAACATCCGACGGACTGTCGGGGACCCCACCGGATGAGCTCGTGATCGCCGCGCTCACCGACGCACGAGCCTAGAAGGCGATCATGCCGTCACGCATCGCACTGCCAGCGCTACTCACACTCCTTGACGAGGGTGCGCAGCTGGTTGAGGTCCTGCCCCACGAAGAGTACAGCGAGGAACACCTGCCCGGGGCGATCAACATCCCGCTCAAAGACCTCAACGCCGTGACGACCGCCACGCTCGATCCCAGCAAACCAGTTGTGGTCTACTGCTATGACTACCTCTGAGACATGAGCCCACGAGCCGCGTGTCGGCTCGAAACCCTGGGATTCACCAAGGTCTACGACTACGTCCCCGGTAAGGTCGACTGGCTCGCCCACAACCTCCCCTCTGACGGCGACCACGCCGAGCGCCTCACCGCCGGCCAGCTTGCCCGAGACGACGTGCCGACGGTAACCCTCGAGGAAGACCTCGCAAACATCCGAGCCCGACTCCAAGAAAGCGACTACGGCTTCGCGCTCGTGCTGAGCACCCAAGGAATCGTCCTCGGCCGGCTGCGCCAAAGCGCCATCGCCGCGACCGACATCACCAATGTCGAAGCGGCGATGGACGCCGGGCCATCGACGGTGCGCCCAGACATCACCGCGGCCGACTTGCTCAAACGCCTGCAGGGACGCAAGCTCACGTCGGCGCTGGTCACGACACCAGAGGGGAGGCTCCTCGGCGTCGTCCGTCGTCGAGACCTCGAAGTCGCGTTGGAACCCCCGAGCCGAGACTGAAACAGCCCCCCGGCGGGACAATCACATACCCGCATCGCCCGTGACCGACTCGTTGCTCCGCGCGACGCGGATGGATCGCTGGCCCCAGAACGCGAAGCCGAGATCGTTAAGTAAAGACTCGATCGAATGCCCGAGAGAGGGGCGACACGCCTCGGACGACGCGCCCGGATCCCTGAATGCACGCAAAGCGCGGTAAACGCAGATTACGTTCGTTGCAGCCGGTCCCCACGTGCCGGGACTGGAGAAGAGAGCGATCTACTCGGGCAGAAGTCGAAACGCGCTGGCGTGGGCCGGGCGCACGACCGTGAAGTGGCGGTGATCGATGGTGGCGATATCGACGAGACGGAGGCGTTCCGCGACAGCGATGAGTGAAGCATCGGTGCCGCCGAGACCGAGCTCGGCGTACTGCTCGACCAGGTCGGCCATACGCTTCAGGTCGGCCGCGCCGAGTGGTTCGATTCGGAAGCGGTCAGTTGCCAAAGCCCGCAGGAGGGCTGCCTCCGCGGGCGGCCCGAGGTACTTGCCGAGCAGGTAGCTCGCTTCGCTGACAACGAGTCCAGTGACAATGAACGGTCCGGGGTGAGCCGCGAGAAGCCTGGCGCAGGCAGTGTGATCAGGGTCAGCGGTGTTGGCCGCTGCGACGATGGGGCCAGTGTCGAGAAGCAGCACGCCTCGTCAGCGTCCGAAACCTGCCTCAAGCAGCTCATCGACGCTATTAGCGCTGAGCTCTCGAGACGCACCGATCGCGACAAACGCGAGTGGCTCCTGCGCGAGGTAGCTGGTGAGTACCGATTCCGCCAGGGTCTCGATGGGCACACCTGCCCGCTCCGCGGTCTCGCGAAGTCGATCAAGCGCATCCTGGTCAAGCGTCACGGTGAGCGCAGCCATGCTGTGAGGGTACCACCGAGCTGCGCCGATCGGAGCGCGGCATGGGGATCATGCGAGGCTGGCGGGGGCCTGGCCGATCAGGTCGAACGCACGCAAACCGCACTTATGTCCCTTTGCGGGACGTCAACCCCTGGATGGGATCGTCTGTTCTGCGTAAGGTCAGTCGCCGACGAAGGCGATGCCCTCCTTGATGAGCTCCGACCAGCGTCTGCGGTCGCGCGTCGGGACTGCGACCCACTCTTTGAAGACGCGGCCGGCGGGCGCGAATGGTTGACCGATGCCTTCGTCGATGAGTTCCTGGACGCGGGTTCGGGGCAACTTTACGACGAGACCGGATCCTTTGAAGTCGGCGAGGGCTAGAAATTCGCCGTTGACGCGGGCGCAGCGGCCTCCCATGATGGTGCCCTCATCAACCCGTGGGTCCAACGCGTGGAATTCCTGGATCAACGCCCAGAACAGGTCGTCAGCGGTCTGAGTCACCGGAGCCCCTTTTTCGGGTCGTGGTCGGCAGAGGCGCAGCCTGACTCGCCGAGTGGGCATTCAAGGTCGACGAGTCAGATTAGTATGGACCGGGCTCGAGCTGGTCACCACCGGCCTGCCTTCGGCCATCTGCCGGAGCTCGTGGCGGTGCGAAGCTGGCGACAGGCCCCGTGAACTGCAGCCCCCCGGCGAGGGGAAACGTCGGTGAAGTCCGCGGTCTTCGCCTTCCTTGCAGGCGAGCGGCCACATCGAGAGATCGCGCTCAGGTCAGAGCTGCAACGGCAACGCAAGAGGTATGGCACCGGCCGCCTCCACGGGCTGATGCACTCCGCCTCATGGCGTCATGTCCTACAAGTCAGGTATCTCCACGAATTGCAAGACCTGGTGGAAGCGAGCCTCGGACGGCGGGCGCGTCAGTGCGGGATCTCTTGTCCGGTTTGCGGGTTGAGGCGGATCCCGTCGGCGATGCCCTCGCCGGGTGGCGCGCCGATGGTGAGCCAGATGGCGTCGCGGTCGGTGTGGTTGACGATCCGTCGTGGCGTGTCTTTCGGCAGGCGCAACCATTCGCCGTCGACGACGGTCACCAGTTCCTCGGAGATCTGGACCTGCTGCGGCCCGCCGGAGATCAATTGGTAGAATTCCTCCTGGGTGCGGTGGCGGTGGTAGGCCATCTCGTGGCCGGGGCCGTACCGCCACACCCGCGCGGCGAGGTGCTCGGCGCCCAACGCTCCAGCCAGGTCCCGCGAGCTCGCGCCTCCTCCTTTGCGCTCGCGCTCCTGCAGCGACATCGGGTCGACCTTCGCGTAGAGCTCGGCCATGTCAGCTCCCCACCGCACAGACGACAGCGTCCTCACCCACGTCCTGCCACAGCTCTTCGGCGCGGACGCGTTGCCGTCCGTCGCCGTAGGTGCCATAGAGGTAGGCGACGATCCTGCGGGACTCCGCCACGACGACGTCTCCGTCGACGAGGACAGGTGTCTTCTCCTGGCCGGTCAGGGCGCGCACTTCGTTCCGCGCCTCACGGGCGTAGGGAACCTGGACGGCGCCGTAGTCCTGGCCGACGTTCGCCAGAGCCTGCCGCACAGCGGCGGCCCACGGGCACCTTCGAAGCTGGTGGAGCGCAATCATGCCGCACCGTCCTATTTCAAGTAGTCATAGTACTGCCCGCAGTATACTCGCCGGTGCGATGCCGTCAAGCCCACGCAAGAGGCTCCCTGTCACGAGCTTCGCAGTCCTCGGCCTGATCGCGCGGGGCCCCGCCTCCGGCTACGAGGTGCAGCAACGCCTCCGGGCGGGTGCAGCCCACTTCTGGCACGCCTCCTACAGCCAGATCTACACGGAGCTTCGACGCCTGACCGCACTGGGATACGTCACCGAACGCGAGGTGCGCCAACAGCGACGGCCCGACAAACGCACCTACACCATCACCCCGGCGGGCGAGACCGCCCTGACCGCCTGGCTCGAGGAATCATGGGGGCTCGCGCACCTACGCGACGAGTCGCTCATCAAACTGATGCTCGCCGACACACTGCCCCCACAGCGCGTGATCAAGGAGATGCATCGACTGAAAACCGCCCACGAACGCCGCCGCGCCGAATTCGAAGCCGAGATCGCCGAGCTCGACACGGAGTCCGGTCGCTACCTCAGGTACGCCCTGCGAAAAGGCGTCCACGCGCAAACGGCGTTCGCGCAGTGGTGCCAAGAAGTCATCGACGACCTCGACACCGGCACGACCCCAGCGGCCTGAGCACTCCCAGGCTCGTCGCCCATGCAGTCGAGAGAGGACCACCCTGTGTGGGGTTGACCCGCTTTCGTGGACACTCATCGAGGGGCCCGGGCTTCGGATCGAACTCGGAGCGCGATGGACACGCGGAGACGACCACGCTAGCCGCCTCCGCGTCGTCTCCAAGACTGGGCTCCAGGTTCAGGAACAACGCGCGGATTACTACGCGCCCATCGACACCCCCGCGAACATCCACGCGTTCCTTCGACGAAACCACGCGGAGGGGGCCCTCCGCTACATCACCGGACGCGAGGCCCAGCTCCGACCGCTGTGGAAGGCCTTCCAGATCCTCTCCGCCGCCGAAAGCGGCGACGACGACACGCACTCCGCACCCGTCCGCATCTACAACCGAGGCGGGCGGTGGATCGCGACACAACACGTCGGGGCGGACCTCCCACCGGGACAACCTCGCCCACGACCTACGCCTCGCCCTCGCGGCGAATTAGAAGGATTGGAGCCGGGGGACCATCGATCCTTCGCCTTGCCGCCTGGTACCGGGCCCGGAAGCCCCGCAACTCCCGCGCTCCGCGAATCACGTAAACCTTGTGCGATGCGACGTACTCCGGGCTGAGGTGGAAAGAGGTCGTCGTCCACGTGACCGGCGGTGCCCGACTCGCTGACTCCGACGCACCCAGGGTCGGTGCCTTGGCGGGCACGAAATGATCTGTTAATCCGTGCGCAAGATTCATGTAATCACGGGCGCATAGAAAGCATTGCGCCCGGGCAGCGTTGCCGGGTACGGGGGTCGGCCCTGCCCGATCCTGGCGTCACACCTTCTCTCAAGGAGTATGCATGCGTGTTTCCCACCGGGGCGCCCGCCGCCTCGCTGTGGCCGCCCTCGGGGCCGCCACCCTCGCCGTCCCCATCGCACTCGCGGCGTCGAACCCACCGGTCTCGGTCGTCTCACCCGCGAACGGGTCGACGGTCACGGGCTCCAAAGTGACCTTGAAGATCAAGGCCAAACCCGGTTTCCGTTTCACCGATCAGGGCACGGCCGTGAAGCCCAACGAGGGCCACGTCCACGTCGTTCTCGACAAGCGTCCCTTCGTCGCTCTCTACAGCACCACGTTCGTGTTCAAGGGCGTCAAGGTCGGCAAGCACACCCTCTCGATCCAGCCGGTGCGCAGCGACCACATGCCCCACGGACTCAAGCCCATCGTGGTGAAGTTCACGAGCAAGTAGCTCGAAGATCGCAGCGCGTCCGGCCACCCCAAGCCTTTCGGGGTGGCCGGGGCGCTTCCTTGACCCTCGGCCCGGAGACTCGCCACCGTGCTCACACCCCTGCGACGCCTCGTCGGCGCGACCTTCACGGGCCTCGCCGTCGCGTTCACCGCTGGCTGTTCCGGCCAGCACCCCGCGACCCCCCGCACCAGCGCCGCCGCAGCCGTGGCCATCCGGGCCGGGGCCCACGCCCGATCCGATGGGAGCCTCTTCTTCCGCGAGCGGCTCCTGCGGGTCCCTGCCGGGCAGGTCAGCATCCTTTTCACCAACCCAGCAACCCTCGAACACAACGTCGCCCTACGCAAGAACGGTGAGCGCCTCGGGGTCAGCGCCACTGTCGCGGACGGCGCGAGCGCCCAACTCAACCTCCACCTCCAGCCAGGCCGCTACGTCTTCTTCTGCGCGATACCCGGACACGAGGCAACCGGGATGCGCGGGACCTTGATCGTCACGTAGGGAGGAGGCGGCGCGCAACTTCGCTCCTGGGAAGGCGACGCTCGTGGGTGTCGTCGCGGGGCAGCCCCTCCGGACCACCCATTGGTGAGTGCGGGCACGAGCACGCAAAGCAAGGGTGGAGTCGATATCCAAAACGATCTCATCAGGCCGCGCCCCGGCCGCCCAGGCGCGGGTGCGCGCCGCCCGACGCGCCATGCGCACCGCCTCCAAGTGATCCTCGTCGAGGGCGTCGATCGCTCGCCAGGCGGTCGCGTTCGAGGCGACCCGGCCGAACACATCCGCCTGATCGCGAAGCGCCCCGAGATCCGATAGGCAATCACCACCGTCGGCCGACATCACTGCCAGATCCCTGAGCACCCACCCCGGATCGTGCGCCGAGCGACGCTGACGGGTGCCGCACATCGCCTCCGACAGCCCCGCCGTCAACTCCACCCGGTCGGACAACCCGACGAGCAACCCGCTCCCGGCGCGCGACACCACCCGCGTGTCATCCGCAACGACTTCTACGCTTCTGTTGCGCTTCGAACGCGTCACCTTCAAGGTGAACCTCCTGGGCGGGTTGGATCAGACCTCGACAACCCAATTCTCCCCGCCCAGGCGGACGTTCCCGGCCCCCGGCGCGACTCAACCCCGAGGACCTACTGAACGATCCGGGCTAGTAGCTGGTTGATCATCGATGTGTTGTTGGTCGGTGTGAGCCGCCCCGTGCGGACACCTGGCTGGCTGTCACTTCTCGACGGCGGTGAGGCAGCGGTAAATGCTGCGCCGACTCACGCCGAGCGTCTCCGCGATCTGCTGGACGGTCGCTTCGCCCTCGTCGTAGAGACGCCGAGCGAGCCGGACCTTCTCGGGCGTCATCACTCGAGGGCGGCCTCCGACACGACCGCGTGCTCGTGCTGCGGCCAGTCCGGCGGTCGTGCGCTCACGAGTCAGGTCGCGCTCGAATTCGGCGAGCGCGGCGAACACGTGGAACACCAACCTGCCGCTTGCGCTCGTCGCATCGATCGGGTCGTTCAGGCTCCGGAAGCCGATCTTACGACCGCGGAGGTTGCCCACGAGGTCGACCAAGTGACGAAGGCTCCGGCCGATTCGATCGAGACGCCATACGACCAGGACATCTTCCCCATCGCGAAGATCACGCAGAGCATTGGTCAACTCCGGGCGCTCACGGATCGCACCGCTCGCTCGATCGACGTAGATCCGCTCGCAGCCAGCAGTCTTGAGGGCGTCAATCTGCAGCGATTCGTCTTGACTGTCGGTGGAGACGCGAGCGTAGCCGATGACCATTCACGCCATGGTGCCAAAACGGTCGGACTGCATCGCTCATGGCACGTTGAATACGCACACGGGTTCTGCACGCAAGAAACGCCGCTCCCGGCCCTCCCGACCCGAGCGTGCCACAAACGGTGGCGGTCTCAATAGGTCGTTGCACCACCTCGACGGAAGGTGAATCCTCATCGATGGAGGTAGACATGAAAAGTATTGGGTTGTCGGAGGTTCAGCAGACGCAGGTGTGGGAGCGGTGGCGAGGTGGTGAGTCGTTGCGTGGGATTGGCAGGGCACTCGGCGCGCCGCGCCAATGGGTGCACCGGTATGTCGCGTCGACGGGTGGGTGCCGCCCGGCGCCGCGGCGCCGGGCGGCGCGAACGCTTCAGGGGTGGGAGCGCGAAGAGATCTCGCGGGGTCTGGCCGCCGGGTCCTCGTGCCGGCAGATCGCCCTGGAGTTGGGGCGCTCCTCATCGACGGTCAGTCGGGAGGTCGCCCGCAATGGCGGCAGGCGCGGCTACCGCGCCGGGCGGGCGGACGCGGCGGCATGGCAGCGAGCGCTGCGCCCGAAACCCGCGAAGCTCACCGCCAACCCGGCGTTACGCGCGGTCGTGGAGGAGCGCCTACGGTTGTGCTGGTCGCCTGAGCAGATCGCCGGGTGGCTTGTGCGAACCTACCCGACTGATCCTTCGATGCATGTCTCCCATGAGACCATCTACCTGGCCCTGTTCGTCCAGTCGCGCGGGGCGCTCCGGCGGGAGCTGACCCGGTACCTTCGCACCGGCCGGACGATGCGCACACCCCGCCACGCGCGCCTGCCCCAGGGCCGCGGACAGATCAAAGATGCCGTCCCGATCAGCCAGCGCCCGCCAGAGGCCAACGACCGGGCGGTGCCAGGCCACTGGGAAGGCGACCTTCTCATGGGCAGCCGCCCCACCGCGATCGGCACGCTCACAGAACGAACCAGCCGCTACGTCATGCTCGTCGGCCTGCCCGACGGCTACCGTGCCAACCGCGTCCGCGAGGCGCTCACTACCACCATCCAGACGCTCCCCGACGCGCTCTGGCGGTCGCTCACATGGGATCGCGGCCACGAGATGGCCGAGCATCTTCGCTTCACCGTCGACACCGGCGTCCAGGTGTACTTCTGCGACCCGCAAAGCCCGTGGCAACGCGGCAGCGCCGAAAACATCAACGGGCTGCTGCGCCAGTACCTGCCCCGCGGCACCAACTTCTCCCAGCTCCCTCAAGCTGACCTAGACAAAGTCGCGGGCGAGCTCAACGCACGACCTCGAAAAACACTCGGCTGGCTGACACCATCCGAGAAACTCGTCCAAGTGATGCGATGACCTATTGAGACCGCCGTCGGTTATGGCACGGACGGCGGGCTGGCGAAACTGGGCCGGCGACACAGTCCCGCGAGGAAAGGGCGCTAAATCGTTTGCCGCGGGTGGCGCATCAGGATCTCGTTGATGCCGACGCCCGGGGGCTGTGACACGGCGAACATGACGGCGCGCGCGACGTCGTCTCCGGTCAGGTGGATGGGTGGCTGGTTCTGGAAGAACGGGGTGTCGACGTTGCCGGGTGAGATCAGCGTGACGCGGATGCCGTGTTCGCACAGCTCTTTGCGCGCCGATTCGGCGAGCGCGACGACCGCGTGCTTGGTGGCCGAGTAGACGGAGCCTTCGATGGCGACGTGCCCTGCGACCGATCCGGTGATGAGCAGCTGCCCTTCGGTGGCCTTGAGCGCCGGGACGGTGGCGCGGATCGTGATCGCCGCGCCGTAGACGTTGGTCAAGATCATGGACCGCCAGTGCTCCGGCGACTCGTTCAACAGGCCGCGGGCGGCGCCGAAGCCGGCGTTGGCGTACACGACGTCGATGCGGCCGAATGCTCGGAGCGTGGACTCGACGGCCTGCTCGACCTGCTCCCACTCGGTGACGTCGCAAGTCAGGGCGAGAGCCGCCGCGGGGTCGCCGAGCTCGGTCGCGAGATCCTGGAGCTTGTCGGTCGAGCGGGCGAGCAGGGCGACGCGGTAGCCGGCTGCGGCTGCCTTGCGTGCCGTCGCGTGGCCGATGCCGCTCGACGCACCGGTGATCAGGAAAACGGGGGTATCGCTCATCGGTTCACCATCCCATATCGCGGGTGGGGCGGGCCCGGCGCAGCGCGTGCGACGCCTGCGAACATACGGGGATGACCGCACGCTTTCCGCTACGCCGCTCGTGGGCGACGCGCCTGCTCTGGCCGATGGTGCGGGGAGAGTCCGCAGCCGAGGTGGGGGACGGGCACATCCGCATCCGGTTGGGCCTCCTGGGCCGGGCTGATGTGGACATCACCCAGATCGCCCGATTATCGAAGATGCACTGGCCGTGGTGGGGCGGCCTGGGCGTCAGGCTCGGACGTCAGATGGTCGCGTACACCTCAGCGTGGGGGGACGCGGCCGTCATCGAAATGACCGAGCCCATCGACGTCCGCGCGCCGATGCGGTGGCGGACCACTCGGGTGATCATCGGCGTCGAGGACGTCACGGGCTTCCTCGACGCCATCGCCCGGGAGCGTGCTACTCGGACTGCATCGCGATGAGCCGGTTGCCGTCCGGATCGTAGAACTCCAGCAGTTTGGTTCCGTCCAGGTCTTCCACTTCGCGGCGCGTGATGTCGTTGGTCGCCAGATGCGCGTCGAGCGCGTGGATGTCCTCGGTGCGGAACACGACGGTGGCACCGCCCCCGTGAGGTCGTGTGGCGAGTTCGCCCTCGAGGGCCAAGTCATAACCACCGACGTCGAACTCGGCCCAGTCGTTGCCCTCGCGGTTCTTGAGCGTCAGCCCGAGAACCCCGCCGTAGAAGGCGACCGCCTTCTCCATGTTGCAGATGCGGTAGTACACCGTCTCGATCCCTTGAAGCAACGCCACGTCAAACCCCTCTCGCTGTCGGTCGGCGCGGGAGTCTAGCGGGAGGCGGCTGCAACGGACCCCGACGACTTCGCCGTCTGATGGGGTTGCGCCCGCCGCGCAGACCGTCCGCCCCGGTCTCTCACGCCCCAGACGTTGCGGATTTGTTGCAGAACCGGTTCGAGTCGTCAGGGTTTCGTAAAGCCTTGCTCGTGGGGGGCCGACATCCACCTACACTGAGCCCGATGCGAAGACTCCCTGCAATTCACAGACGCGCCGTACGTCTCGTCGCCGCCCTGCTTGTGATCGGCGTTGCGGCGTCGACCCTTGCCGGATGTGGCGGCGCCGACAGTGAACCTCAGGCGCAGCCTCCGGTCGCGCCGACCCAGACCAAGTCGCCCCGGGCGTCGGCGACGCCGAAGACGACTCCCAAAGCGACACCCACAGCTTCGCCGACGCGGATGGCCACCCTGTACTTCGCCGACGCGGATGCGCAGGAGCTGGTCGAAGAGTCGCGGCCGACCACGGCGACGGGCTCGGACCTTCGCGCCGCCCTCGTCGAGCTCGCCAAAGGCCCGCCGTCGGGCAGCGGCCGGCAGCCCGCGCTGCCCCAAGGGACTGCGATCGTCGGCACCGATGTGCAGGACGGCCAGGCGCTGGTCAACCTGAGCGGCGAGTTCGGTACGGGGTACCCGTCGGGCGGCGCGGCTGCGGAGTTCGCGGTGCTCGGAGCCCTCGTCTACACGGCCACGGCGGTCGACGGAGTCGAGCGCGTGCGCATCACGGTTGACGGCCAGACACCTGCGCCCGCCGGGTCCCAGTACGACTGGACGTCGACGTTCAGCCGCGCCGACTTTCCCGATGCGGTGGCGGCGCCGTGAACCGACTCCGAAGCATGCTCGCCGCGTGCGCCGTCGCATTGCTCGCGGGGAGCGGCCCCGCGCTGGCGGCCCAACCGTTGGTGGCCATCGATGCCGGACACGGCGGCGCCGACAGCGGCGCAGTCGGCGTCCTGCCCGCAGGAACCGAGACGGGCTTGCCCGTGCGTCTGGACAAAGACGGTCGCACGGTGCTCTACGAGAAGGACGTGACCCTGGACGTCGCGCAACGGCTCAACGTGTACCTCCAGGGGCGTGGCTTTCCGACGGTCATGACCCGCACCCAGGACCTGGCCGGCGGCGACGTCTCGTCCACCACCACCGGTGCGGATCTTCGTGCGCGGGTCGACATCGCCAACGCCGCAGGGGCGCGGATGTTCGTCTCGATCCATGAGAACTCGCTCGGCGCGACCACTCAGGGCACCGAGACGTTCCACTTCTACTACTCGACCCCCGGCGCTCGGGCACTCGCACAGCTCGTACATCGGGAGGTGATCGCGGCCCTGGGCCTGCCGGATCGCGGCGTCAAGACCGCGGGCTTCTACGTGCTCAAGTACACGAAGATGCCGGCGATTCTGGTGGAAGGGGCGTTCCTGTCCAACCCCAACGAGGCGCTCCTTCTGGCCGACCCCAGCATCCGTCAGCGCCTGGCAGAGGCCGTCGGCACAGGTGTCGCACGGTACTCGGCAGCGGGCTACGACGCCATGTACGGGCAGGCTCTGAGTACCGGTCCCAGGTATCAGGTCAACGCCGGTGCGTTTCGCAAGCTCAAGGATGCGCGGTCGCGGTACCGGCTGGTGCGGCGCAAGGGGTTCGACGCGGCGATCAGGAGCGAATACCACCCCAATCTCCGTAAGTACCTCTTCTATGTCGTCGCAGGCAAGTTTGCCGATCTGAGCAACGCCCAGGCTCTGCGCACGCGGATGCGTGGCAAGCGCGTTCCCGCCAACGTCGCGCCGCTCGCCAACCGCTCCCGACCGGTGCCAAGCTCCGCGCGGTAGGGCCGTCCGGGCAGCGGGTCTACCATCACTCGGGCAGTGCCGCCCGATCTTCTCCAGCTCCAGCTCCCCCTTCCGCAGCCTCAACCTGGCAGCGAACGTCAAGCGACGCTCGCGGACAAGCTGTGTGATCTGTTGGCCCGCCGCGGCCGGCCGCTCGAGACGGGCCACGTCGTGGCGCAGGTTCTGAGGATGCGCACATGCCCCGAACGCCTGCAACGGCGTCTCGTCGCCGAGATCGTCGACAGCGATGAGCGCCTGACGTGGCGCGGTCGCGACTTGATCGGCTTGGCGCCGGCCGGCTGGGCTGCCACGCCGCTGCACGAGGCGACGTTTTGCGTACTCGACATCGAAACCACCGGTGGTTCTCCGGGCCGCTCCAAGATCACCGAGATCGCTGCGGTGCGTCTGCGCGGTGGCCGCATCATCGACCGGTTCGAGACCCTCGTCGATCCCGGACGCCCCATCCCCGCGCCGATCACGCGGATCACGGGCATCACCGATGCGATGCTCGTCGGCCAGCCGCGTATCGAGGAGGCCCTCGAGCGCTTCGTCGCGTTCGTCGGTGAGGACGTCATGGTCGCCCACAACGCACCTTTTGACTTCCGGTTTCTCAACTACGAGCGGTTCAGGATCTGTGGCCGGT
This sequence comes from Actinomycetota bacterium, assembly GCA_031376485.1. GTDB lineage: Bacteria > Actinomycetota > Thermoleophilia > Miltoncostaeales > Miltoncostaeaceae > CALMEC01. Next base: position 4,076 of record JANMDV010000072.1, on the reverse strand, counting down.
ACTTCACCCAGCCGTGGCTTGACACGCTGGTGATCGCGCGTCGCCTGCTTCGTCGCCGCTTGGACCGCTTCGACCTGGGAACGCTGGCCGAGTGGGCCGGCACCGCCGTGCGCCCCAGTCACCGGGCGCTTCCGGACGCTGAGGCCACCGGGGAGCTGCTGGTTCAGCTGCTCGATCTGCTGGCCGATCGGGGACACACGACGCTGGAGCGCGCGGTCGGGTTCGGGCAGGGGGGTGGGGCACGGTACGCGCACAAGCTCGCGCTCGCCGAGGACCTGCCGCAGTCGCCGGGCGTGTACATCATGCGCGACCGCGACGGGGCGGCGCTCTACATCGGCAAGGCCCGTAACATCCGCCGCCGGGTGCGCTCGTACTTCGGTCCGCAGGGTCGCCACAGCCGGCTCGTCGCGCGGGCGTTGGACGGGGTGGCCCGCATCGACCACGAGGAGACGGGTTCCGAGCTCGGTGCGCTCCTTCGCGAGACGGCCCTGCTTCGCGAGCTTCGCCCGCCGTGCAACAGCCGGGGAGTCACGACGACCGGCCGGCGCTACATCAAGCTGACGCTCACCGACCAGCACCCCCGCCTGCTCGTCGTCTCGGACATTCTGGAGGATGGGGCCGCCTACTACGGACCGGTCCGCTCCGAACGCCTGGCTCGATCTGCGCTCGATGCGCTGCACGCCCTCTACCCGATCCAGATGTGCCATCCGCGCTGCGCCGCGGCCGGCCAGGCGCGGCTGGTCGATGACGCGCCGGCCGGCTGCACGGGGCCCTGCAGCGTGGCCCATGTCGATGCGCATCGCAGTGGCGTCGACCAGGTCCGCTCACTGCTCGAGTACGACCAGGGCGCCGCGATGGCCCAGTTGATGGATCGTCTGGTCGAACGCTCCGACACCGTTTCGGTACTTCGGGACGCCGCAGGTCGCGAGTCGATCGAGGCGTTGATCGGGTTTCTGGGTGCGCTTGGCAGGGCGCGGCTGGCTTCGCGATCGTGCGGCGTCATTGTCGAGCCGGGGGTCGATGGCCGCCAGGTCACGGCGTTGTTCGTCCGCAACGGACGCGTCTGCGCGCGCGAGGAGATGACGCCGGATGCGTCAGGCGTCGTCCAACGTGCGCTGACAGCAATCGGGGCGCGTGGCGACGCGGGTCCGTTGAATCCCGGTGAACTCGACGCCGCCATGATCCTGCACGACTGGTTGTACACGCGTGCCGGGCACCCCGGGGTTGTGACGCTCGGCCCCGGCTTCGATCCGATCGTGGCGGTGGCCGACGTGCTCGAGGCGGTCCGGGCGATGGAGGTCTTCAGCATCGGGCCGCCGTCTGCCGGGTATGCGTCTGCGGCCTAACGTGGCACATCGCGTCCGTCGCGCAGGCGTCGCCCTCCCTCTGACCGGACGTTACGGGGCGCTCGCGGCGGATTCGGCGCGAGGATTGCGGGCGTGGGCAACCGACTGTGGGGCCGCCTTGACGATCGAGGATTGCGGCGAGGAGCCCGCGGAGGCCGCACGGCTCACCACTGCTTTGGCCGATCACGTGGATGTGGTGTTCGGTCCGTACGGCAGCGGCGCGATGCGAGCGGTCGCGCGGGCCATGGCGGGCCGGCCCGTCGTCGTGTGGAACCACGGTGGCGCTGCAACATCGCGCACCGGGGCATGGATCGTCGATGTCCTCGCGCCTGCCGAGCACTACTGGGCCGGCCTGGCGGACGTGCTGGTCGCGACCGGCGTCGCAGTCGACCGTGTCGCCATCCTGCGCTCGGGCAGCGGCTTCGGGCAAGCGGTGGCCGGTGGAGCCGTCTCAGCGCTTCGTCGACACGGCTGCGAGCCGTTGATCGTCACGACGTTCGACCAGGACTCGGCCGCCGCCGCCGCCGCGGGGGCGCTCGACGCAGGCGCCCGTGTCATCGTCGGATGCGGGCGGTTCGAGGATGACATCGCGTTGGGGGCGGCGCTCGTCGGGGTCGATGTCGCCGTCGGGTTGGTGGCGTGCGGCGTCACGGCCGCTGCCCAGGCGTTCGGTGACGCCGTCCTGGGATGGTTCGGCCCGTGCCAGTGGCTGGCCGATCGCGACGTCCCGGCTGCGCTCGGCGCGAACACGGACTATCCCGCTGCGCAGGCCTACGCGTGTGGTCTGATCGCGGAGCGCGCGATCGCAGCGGCCGGGACGTTGAACGCGCAGACCGTGTGGGATGCGGTCCGTTCGCTGCGTACCACGACGTTCTTCGGATCGTTCGCAGTCGACGACGAGGGGCGTCAGATCGGCCACGTCCCCGTGCTCGTGCGTTGGGAGTCCGGATCGCATGGACCGGTGCGAAGGGTCATCTGGCGATCGCAGGACGCCTGATGGGACCGCAGGGTGCAGCCATGCGGCTGGTCGAGTGGTTCGCGAATAACGGCGCCGACTTGCCGTGGCGACGGACGCGCGATCGCTACGCGGTCTTGGTCAGCGAGGTCATGTTGCAGGCCACCCAGGTGTCACGCGTGGTGCCGTTCTTTTCGCAATGGATGGAGCGTTGGCCCACGCCCCGGGCGCTCGCGGACGCCCCGCTGGGCGAGGTGGTGGCCGCATGGCAGGGGCTCGGCTACCCGCGCCGTGCGCGGAACCTCCATCGGGCGGCGGCCATCATCGCCGACCACGGCTGGCCCGCGCGACTGCAGGATCTTCCGGGCGTGGGTCCCTACACCGCCGCAGCGGTCATGTGTTTTGCCGACGGTGCCGACGTGCTGCCGGTGGACGTCAACGTCCGGCGGGTGCTGGCCCGCCGATGGCCCGCCCGTTGGCCGGGCGCTCCGCCTGGCCGCGCATGGGATGCGGGCCAAGCGTTGATGGACCTGGGGCGCGAGGTCTGCACTGCCCGGGAGCCTGCATGTGATCGCGGCTGCCCGCTCCGCTCAGGCTGCCCGGCGGCCGACAGCGGCCAGGTCGCCCAGGTGACTCCCGCCGGACGGCGACAGTCGCGGTTTGCGGGGTCCATGCGCCAGCGGCGCGGACGTCTGCTTGCGGCCATTGCCGCGCACGGACGGGTGGAACTCACCATCGACGTCGAAGCGGCCGAGAGCCTGGTCGCCGACGGCCTGGCGCGCCGCGGACGTCGCTACCTGTTGCCGGCCCGCTGACGAGAAGTGCGAACACGATAGAATCGCAGCCCGGTGATCGCGGAGGTGATGGGTGGCGAAGTCCAAGAAAGTACGTCGGAGCAGCATCCGGCATATGGCGGCAGACGATGCGTTCTCGGTACTCGAAGCGCTCGAGGCCGCAGAGAAAAAGGAACAACCAGCGGCGCAGGACGGCTCAGAATCAGCGGATGACGCCGACAACGAGGACGCTCCAAAGCCCACGCCCGAACTCGGCTGAGCGCCCGTTCGGCAGCCTGTACGGAAGGGTCGTCTCGCACCTCGGGATCCCGCTCCGGTAAACGGTTCTCGGCACATTTGTGTCTGACACTCTTTACCAAACGTTAACGGATGCGCACGAACTTAAAGGCGCTATCGATTCGTGGGATACGGGGTCAGTAGGGCGGGGGCAGACGGCGGCCTGAGACGGCCAACACGGCATCGACGGTGGCGAGCACGCGGCTTTCGCGGGTCGTGGCTGTGAAGCGGAACCCGCCGTCGGTCTCTTGCAAGCTGCGCAGCGCCTTGAGCGTTGCCGGTGATGGCGAGCGGCCCATGGCTCCCAGTGCCCGGATTACGATCGCGGTGGAGTTCGCCTCGGTCGCCCGCCCGCGCCCGTCGATGTGAAAGCCGCCCCGTGCGTTGGCCTGTGCCGTCAGCCATTTCGTCGCGCCCTTGAGCGCGGCGTCGGTCTTTGCCATCCCCACGGCCCGTAGCGCCTCGATCGTCAACCCCGTCGCCGAGACGTCGTCCGGGCTCGCCTTGCGCAGGGCGAATCCCCAGCCGCCGGTTCCGCGCGCGGCCCGAAGCGCGGTCACCGCGGCGCGGGGGACCGACTGGCCCGCCGCTCGGAGCGCCAGCATCGCGTAGGCCTGGTCGTAGGCGGTCGCCCCGTAGCGTCCTGCGGCGTACTGGCGCTCGATCCGCATGATGTAGTTCACCCCGCCCAGCGAGCGAGGGTTG
>JANMDV010000205.1:0-7229 GCA_031376485.1 Actinomycetota bacterium | reverse complement strand
GGGCGTCGTTGACACCGTCGCCGACCATGACCACCGGCGTCAGCTCCCGCTGGCCGCGGAGCGCGCGAACGACGTCGAGCTTGCCCTCAGGCGACTGCTCGGCGTAGACGCGATCGGCGCCGATCTGCCGCCCGACCTCCTCGGCGACGGCCGCGCGATCGCCGGTCACCACAGCGATGTGCCTCACGCCGACCGACCGAAGGCGCTCGACGAGTTCGTGGGCGTCCTCTCGTAGGGAATCTGCCATCACGACCGCGCCGGCGGTGCGCGATCCGCGGCGCACGCTCGAGTAGCTTCGTCAGCTCGCGCCGCGCCCGCCCACCCGCGTACTCCTCGAGCGCGTTGCCGTCGGCGAGCATGACGGCGACGACCGCGCCGGCCAGGTACTCCCCCGTCGCCAGAGCGTGCAGGCGACCGACAGGTCAGTGGGACGAGCATCACCGCAGTCGATGCCGCCCAGACGGCGTCCGCCGGGCCGGCGTACCCGAGCAGACGCAGAACGCCGCCGACCAGGACGCCCGCGAGCGCGCCGAGCACGAGCAGGCGCCGGATCATCCGGCCCCAAACAGGCTCGGGCTGAGGGTGCCGATCAGGTAACCGACGCCGGCCGACGCGCCTCCGACACGGCGCTCGTCGACGAGGCCGAACCGCGGTCGATCCTTCGGATCTTTGACCTCACGAATCAGTTGTTGGCGCAGCCTCGGGTTCTCGATCGCAACGAGGAGCTGCTCCAAATTCGCCATCGAAGGCACTCTCGGCCTGGCCCCCACTTCCTGCACGCCGACGGGGCATCGAGTGCGTGGATGACCGCACCGGTGTCGCCGGGACGGTGAAGCCGGCGGGCTCGCCGAGCGTGGTTGCGACCAGCCAGCATCGCCACCAGGTGCCGCCCGACAAACGCCACGCATTTGCGGGTCGCACGCGCAAGGCCCGTTCGGCCCTCGTGGTCAGCGCTGATCCGATAGCGCCGTCGGTGACCAGGCTCAGCGAGTCGCTGCGGCGGCCAGCGTTTGGCGGACGGCTCGTGCGATCACGAGATCCTCGCGGGAGACGATGACATGGACGCGCACGGAGGAGGCGGCCGCTGCGATTTCGCTGTCGCCGCTCGTCGCCTGGTTCGCCGCCTGGTCAAGCTCAACGCCGAGGAAGCCGAGGTGGGCGCAGATGCGCGCGCGGAGTTGCGGCGAGCGTTCTCCGGCGCCCGCGGTGAAGACGATGGCGTCGAGCCCGTCAAGCGGGACCGCGGCCGCGGCGACGGCCTGGGCGATGCGGCGAGCGTAGATCGCCAGGGCAAGTCGTGCCCGTTCGTCGCCGGCGGCCTCGGCGGCCTCGAGTTCGTGGACGTGGGGTGAGCGCTCGGAGAGCGCGAGCAAGCCGGACTCGTGTTGGAGCGCGTCTTCGAGCTCGTCCACGTTCGCATGCCCGTGACGCAGGAGATAGAGGAGAAGCCCTGGATCGACGGATCCCGACCGTGTGGCCATCGGTACGCCCTCGAGCGGCGTAAAGCCCATGGTCGTGTCGACCGAGCGGCCGTCGCGCACGGCGGTGACGGAGGAGCCGCCGCCGAGATGGCAGACGACGAGCCGCGACACCGGCACCCGCTCGGCGGACCACTGGGCGGAGAGCCCCTGGAAACCGTAGCGACGGAGGCCGAGTTCTTTCCGCCAGCGCGCCGGCAGCGGGTAGGTGGCTGCCTCCTCCGACAGAGTGGCGTGGAATGCGGTGTCGAAGACGGCGACGTGCGGGCGGGCGGGGACCACGTGCCGTGCTGCCTCGATCGCCTTCAACGAGGGCGGGTTGTGGAGCGGTGCGAGCTCGGTGATCGCGCCGAGTTCGGCCAGCACGTTCTCGTCGATCATGACCGGCTCGCGGAAGCGGTCGCCGCCGTGGACGACGCGGTGGCCGACGGCCTCGACGTCAGCGGGCGTCTCCTCGAGCGACGCCACCGTCTGTGTACTGCCGTTTTCGTCGACGAGCGAGAGCTTGAGGCTGGTCGAGCCTGCGTTGACGACGAGGACGTTCAGTAGGGCCACGTCCAGTCGCGGATCTCCGGGTCATCGTCGCCGTACTCCCTGGTGTAGGCGCGGGCACGCAGGCGACGCTCGTCCATCTCCTGGCGCAGGTGTGCGGCGCGTTCGGCGAGGCCGGGGACCCGGTCGATGACGTCGATGACGAGGTGGAAGCGGTCGAGGTCGTTCAGCATGACGATGTCGAAGGGCGTCGTCGTAGTCCCCTCTTCCTTGTAGCCGCGCACATGCAGGTTCGCGTGGTTGCGGCGCCGGTAGGTGAGCCGGTGGATCAGCGACGGATACCCGTGGTAGGCGAAGATGATCGGTCGTGAGGTCGTGAAGAGCGCGTCGAACGCGGCGTCCGAGAGCCCGTGTGGATGCTCGGTCTCCGACTGCAGGCGCATCAGGTCGACGACGTTGATCACCCGCACCCTGAGCTTGGGCAGGTGCTCGCGAAGCAGCGCCGCGGCGGCCAGCGTCTCCAACGTCGGGATTTCGCCGGCGCAACCAAGGACGATGTCGGGCTCGGCGCCCTCGTCTGAAGAGGCCCAGTCCCAGATCCCGAGGCCGCGGGTGCAATGGATGATCGCCTCGTCCATCGCCAGGTAGTTGAGGGCGGGCTGCTTACCGGCGACGACGACGTTGACGTAGTTGCGGCTCCGGAGGCAGTGGTCGGCAACCGAGAGCAGCGTGTTCGCATCCGGAGGCAGGTAGACGCGGATCACCTCGGCCTTCTTATTGACGACGTGATCGATGAAGCCGGGATCCTGGTGGGAGAAGCCGTTGTGGTCCTGGCGCCAGACGTGCGAGGAGAGCAGGTAGTTGAGCGAGGCGATCGGGCGGCGCCAGGGGATGTCGCGGGTCGTCTTCAGCCACTTGGCGTGCTGGTTGAACATCGAGTCGACGATGTGAATGAACGCCTCGTAGCAGTTGAAGAGGCCGTGCCGGCCGGTCAGCAGATAGCCCTCGAACCAGCCCTGGCAGACGTGCTCGGAGAGGATCTCCATCACCCGCCCATCCGGGCTGAGCCCCTCATCATCCGGTCGCGTTTCGGCGTACCAGGTTCGGCCGGTGACGGAGAAGACGTCTCCAAGCCGGTTCGAGGCCGTCTCGTCCGGGCCGAAGAGACGGAAGTTCTGCGGGTTCTTGGCGATCACGTCGCGCAGGAAGCCGCCGAGGACGCGGGTCGCTTCGCTCAGAGTCGTGGCCGGTGCCGTGACGTCGACGGCGTAATCGCGGAAGTCGGGGAGCACGAGGTCGCGCGTCAGCGCGCCGCCGTTGGCGTGCGGGTTCGCGCTCATCCGCCGCTCGCCCTCCGGCGCCAGCGCCCGTAGCTCGGGCACGAGCCGTCCTCCGTCGTCGAAGAACTCCTCCGGCCGATAGCTCCGTAGCCACTCCTCAAGCTGGCGAACGTGCGCGGCGCTGTCGCGCACGGAGGCCATCGGCACCTGGTGTGAGCGCCAGCTGTTCTCGGTCTTCTTGCCGTCGACCGCCTTCGGCCCCGTCCAGCCCTTGGGGGTGCGCAGGATCAGCATCGGCCAGACGGGGCGTGAGACCTCCCCGCCCTCGCGTGCCGCGCGCTGGATCTCACGGATCTCGTCGAGCGCCTCGTCGAGCGCCGCCGCGAGACGCTGGTGGACACGCGCGGGGTCTTCGCCATCGAACCCGCCGGAGACGAGGATCGGCCGCCAGCCATAGCCCTCGAACAACGCAATCAGTTCCCGCTCGGGGATGCGGGCGAGCACAGTCGGGTTGGCGATCTTGTAGCCGTTCAGGTGCAGGACGGGCAGGACGGTGCCGTCCGTTTTCGGGTTCAGGAACTTGTTCGAATGCCAACTCGCCGCCAGCGGCCCGGTCTCGGCCTCGCCGTCGCCGACAACGCAGGCGACGAGCAGGTCGGGATTGTCGAAGGCGGCGCCGAAGGCGTGGACGAGCGCGTACCCGAGCTCGCCGCCCTCATGGATCGACCCGGGCACCTCCGGAGCGACATGGCTGGGGATGCCGCCGGGGAAGGAGAACTGGCGAAAGAGCTGCTTGAGCCCGCCCTCGTCGCAACCGACGTTCGGGTAGAGTTCGCTGTACGTCCCCTCGAGGTAGGCGTTGGCGACGAGAGCCGGCCCGCCATGGCCGGGGCCGGTGATGTAGATCGCGCTCAGGTCTCGGGCGCGGATCTCCCTGTTCAGGTGTGCGTAGAGCAGGTTCAGGCCCGGCACCGTCCCGAAGTGGCCGAGCAGTCGCGGCTTGATGTGCTCGGGCTGCAGGGGCTCGCGCAGCAGCGGGTTGTCGAGCAAGTAGATCTGGGCCACAGACAAGTAATTGGCCGCGCGCCAGTAGGCATCGATCAGACGAAGCTCGTCCTCGGCCAGGGGCGTCGGCGTCTCGGTTGCCAGGCCGTCCGTCTCGGTCATCTCTCCTCCTGAGTTCGCGCGTAACGACTCGGACGGGGTACCCCGCACTTGCTCGACCAGCGCGACGGCCGCACTAAGGGCGCGTACATGAATACGCGCTGCGTCGAGACGGCGAACTCCATCAGTGCGCCTCCTTGAGGCTGCGGAAACGTCTTAGCCACAGCGAATTGGTGACGACGAAGACGCTCGAGAAGGCCATCGCGCCCGCGGCGACGGTCGGATTCAGCAGGTCCGCTACGACGAGCGGGATCGCGGCGACGTTGTTGACGTCCACGTGCTCGACGCCCACCACGGCCTGAAGAGCTTCGGTCACCGACGATTTGCAGTGGCCGCAGTGCATTCCGGGTACGGTAAAGGTCTGGTCTCGCTCATGTCTCCTCGACTTATACTCGCAATACCCAAATGGGGTGTTGATCTCAAACCTGCGCCGCAACGCGTCCGCTCCAGCCGATCAGGTCCGACCACAGGTGCCCGGCGTTGTGCGAGAGGTCGACGCCGGGGACAAGGCCGGTCAGCGGCCGTCACGAGGGAGACCGTCAGCAAGTCGCCGTGCTTCTTGGTGACGAGGGCGGCGGCGAAGGCCCGGGTGCTTTGGTCTGGACCCTGGTCGTGACCGCCCGCGAGCACCTTGAGCTCGCCCACCAAACGCGCGGCGCCCTCGATTCCGCCAGGACAACCCGATGACCGGGCCACGCCCGAACACCGCCGTGACGATCAGCGCCGACCGATTCGACGCTGTCATCTTCGATATGGATGGCGTGATCACCGACACCGCCCGGGTCCACTCCGTGGCCTGGACCAGGCTCTTCGACGAGTACCTGGCTACCCAGACCGACGGCGGGGTCGACACGCAGCCGTTCACCGGCGACGACTACCGCCGCCACCTCGACGGACGGGCCCGCATCGACGGTGTCGAGGCGTTTCTGGCATCCCGCGGCATCGCGCTGCCGAGGGGCACCTCCGACGATCCGCCGGACGCGGCGACGTCCTGGGGGCTCGCCAACCGCAAGAACCGCTACTTCCTTGAGGCACTCGAGCCCGAGGGGCCCCGTCCCTTTGCGTCATCGGTGGCCCTCGCGCGGGACCTGCGGGCGGCTGGTATCCGCGTCGGGGTCGTCACCGCGAGCCGCAACCGGGCCGAGGTGCTGGCGGCTGCGGGAGTGGCCGATCTGTTCGCGGTGCATGTCGACGGGCGGGATGCCGCGGCGCTGGGCCTGGCCGGTAAGCCCGCCCCGGCGCTGTTCCTGGAGGCGGCCCGGCGGCTGGGGGTCGAACCCCGCCGGGCCGTTGTGGTCGAAGACGCCACCGCCGGGGTCGAGGCCGGGCGGCGGGGGCGGTTCGGCCTGGTGGTCGGCGTCGACCGCACCAACCACGCCGATGCCCTGGTGGCAGCCGGTGCCGATGTCGTGGTGTCGGACCTCGCCCAGGTCGACGTGGCCGCTCCGGGCGCCGAGGGCGCTCACCAGGGCAGCGAGTGGAGCTTTGGTTACACGGGATTCGTGCCCGCCGACGAGGGACGGCGAGAGGCGCTGTGCGCGCTCGGAAACGGAGTGTTCGCCACCCGCGGCGCCGCCCCGGAGTCACGGGCCGACGGCGTCCACTATCCCGGCACGTACGCGGCCGGGATCTACAACCGGCTGGTGTCGCAGGGAGAGGGCATGGGCCTTGAGCACGAGAGCATGGTCAACCTGCCGAACTGGCTGCCGCTCAGCTTCCGGCCGACTGGCGGCGACTGGCTCGACCTGGCGACCATGCGCGTCGAGCGGTATCGCCAGGACCTTGACCTGCGCCGGGGGATGCTCATCCGATGCTTCGAGGTCACGGATGCCGCCGGGCGAGAAACGGCGGTCACCGAGCGCCGCCTGGTCCACATGGGCCGCCCGCACCTGGCCGCGCTGGAGTGGACGCTTGCCCCCCGGAACTGGTCGGGCCGACTCGAGATCCGCTCCGGGCTCGACGGGACCGTCGAGAACCGCAACGTCGCCGCCGAGCGCGATCTCGCAGGACGGCACCTCGTCGACGTGGAGGTGGGAGAACAGGGCACCGAGACGCTGTGGCTGACCGCCCAGACCGTGCAGTCACAGCGCCACGTCGGCCAGGCATGCCGGACCCGCGTCGAGGCCGGTGGTCGCCGCGACGGCCAGGCCCGGCGAGTGCTCCAGGAGCCCGGCCGGATCGAGCACCGCATCGAGCTCGAGGTGACCGCAGGTGAAACCCTCCAGGTCGAGAAGATCGCCGCTCTGCATACCTCGCTCGACCCTGCCATCGCCGACGTCCGCACCGCAGCCCTCACCGAACTCGGCGACGCCGGAGCACTGAACCAGCTCATCGAGGGCCACGAGCTCGTCTGGGGCCAGCTGTGGCGCCGCGCCCGTCTGGAACTGCTCAGCGATGACCCCGAGGTCGCGCGGACCCTGAACCTGCACGCCTTCCACGTGTTACAGACGCTCTCTCCCCACATCGCCCACCGCGACGTCGGCGTCCCCGCCCGCGCACTCCACGGTGAGGGTTACCGCGGCCACGTGTTCTGGGACGAGGTGTTCGTCGCGCCCTACCTGAACCTGCGCTTCCCCGAACTCACCCGCGGGCTTCTGCTGTACCGCTACCGGCGCCTCCCCGCCGCCCGCCGCATGGCCGTCGCCATGGGCCGACGCGGCGCCTGCTACCCGTTGCAGAGCGGTAGCGACGGCCGAGAGGAAACCCCAACGCGATTCTTCAACCCCCGTTCCGGGCGATGGATGCCGGACAACTCCCGCCGGCAGCACCATGTGAGCCTCGCGGTGGCCTATGAGCTGTGGCAGTACTACCAGGT
>JANMDV010000171.1:0-10175 GCA_031376485.1 Actinomycetota bacterium | reverse complement strand
GGTGTGATGACTACAGGCGCGGGGTCGGGCGTGGGGCTTGCGACAGCGACCTGGGCGGTCAGGGCGAGGCCGACCACGGCGACCGCCAGCGACGCGAAACAGGACACAACTCGTAGGGGTTTCGTACCCATTTCTTCCCTGAACTTCCTGCGTGATCCGGATTGTTGCGGTCCTTAGACCGCCAAGCTATCGGGAGAGGCGCGCGCCCGCAACGGGCGCACGCCACGTCTCCCACGACGTCATGTGGTCAGACGGCACCTCCCTGCTGCTGCGTCGCGTACTGGTTCAGCTTGTTCGCGTTCAGCGCGAGCGAGAACGCGAGCGAAGCGTTGGTCTGCGACACGTAACCGCCGTTGCCCGGACTCCACTCACGCACCGGGGAGTTCGTGTTCGACGGGTGGTACTGACTCGACGTCGCCGATGAGTCGGCGTCCTGCCAGTTCGTCGCGAACTGACCGATCGCCTGGACGCCGGTGCCCTTGTCGCAGCACCTGTCGTCCTTCTTCGGGTCGTACTTGTCGTCCTTGCAGCACGTGCCGCCGGCCTGGTTCTGCGTGGCTGTCTGGCGCGTGTGGTTGAGGTTCGCGGCCAAGGATCCTGCCGCCGAGAGGTTGGTCTGCTCCACCGTGCCGTCGTCGCCGTAGCTCGTGATGCGAACCGGAGCGTTGGTGTTGGACGGCTTGTACTGCGTGGAGGTCGCGTTTGATTCTGCGGACTGGTCGTTCGAGGCCTTCTGCCCGATCGCCTGGACGCCGGTGCCAAGGCTCCCACCCTGCATCTGCGTCGCGGACTGATCGAGTTTGTTGGCGTTGAGCGCCGCAGAGGCGGCGAGCGAGGCGTTCGTCTGTGAGACGGCGCCACCCCCACCCGAGCTGCCGATCCGCACAGGCGTGTTGTCGTTGCTCGCGCCCTTCTGGATCGCGTCGGCCGACGAGTCGGCTGACTGGTCGCTCGAGGCCTTCTGGCCGATCGCCTGGACGCCGGTGCCGTTGTCGCAGCACGCGTCGTCCTTCTTCGCGGCCTTCATGTCCTTGCAGCACGTGCCGGCGGCCTGGTTCTGCGTGGCCGTCTGGCTGGTGTGGTTGAGGTTCGCGGCCAAGGACTCTGCCGCCGAGAGGTTGGTCTGCTCGACCGTGCCGTCGTCACCCTTGCTCGCGATGCGAACGGGGGCGTTGGCGTTGGACGGCTTGTACTGGGTCGAGGTTGCGTCCGACATCGCGTCCTGCGAGCTGTACGCAAACTGGCCGATCGCCTGCACGCCGGTCCCAAGGCCACTGCCTTGGCTCTGCGTCGCGGACTGATCGAGCTTGTTGGCGTTCAGCGCAGCGGACGCTGCGAGCGAGGCGTTGGTCTGCTCGACCGAGCCCCCGCCACCGGCGCTGCCGATCCGGACCGGCGCGTTGGTGTTGCTCGCGCCCGACTGGGTCGACGTGGCCGACGAGTCGGCGTCCTGATCGTTCCAGGCCGCCTGTTCCACCGTTTGGATCCCGGTGCCGCCTGAGCAGCACTTGTCGTCCTTCTTAGCGTCCTTGGTGTCAGTCGTACAGCACGCGCCGGCCTGCTTCTGGTCGGCGGTCTGGTCGGTTTTGTCGGCGTTCGCTGCGAGTGATGCGGCGAGCGACACGTTGGTCTGCTCGACTGTGCCGTCGTTGCCCTCGCTCCCGATGCGAACCGGGGTGTTGGTGTTCGACGGCTTGTACTGCGTCGAGGTTGCATCCGACGTCGCATCCTGCGAGCTGCCGGCCTTCTGCCCGATCGCCTGCGTCCCGGCACCGGAGCCGCAGCATGCGCCGCCGCCCTGGGTCTGGGTCGTCGATTGGTCGGTTTTGTTGAGGTTCGCCGCCGCGGAGAGCGCGACAGACGCATTGGTCTGCGTCACGGAACCGTCGTTGCCCGGCGAGCCGATGCGAACCGGAACGTTCTGGTTCGTCGGCATGTACTGGGTCGACGTGGCGTCCGACGTGGCCGACTGATCGTTCGATGCGGCCTGCCCAACGGCTTGTGTCCCACCGCCAGATGCGCAGCATGCTCCGCCTGTCTGCTGCTGTGCGGCCGACTGATCGACCTTGTTGGCGTTCGCTGCGAGGCTCGCAGCGGTCGAGCTGTTGGTCTGCGTGACGGCACCGGCGTTGCCGGGGCTGTCGATGCGGACCGCGATGTTGGAGTTGGTCGGCTTGGTCTGCGTCGACGTCGCCGATGATGTTGCGTCCTGCGTGCTGTCAGCCTTTTGACCCACAGCCTGCGTGCCGCCGCTGGTCCCCGAGCAGCATGCTCCGCCTGCCTGTGTCTGGTTGGCTGACTGGTCCGTCTGGTTGAGGTTCGCTGCAGCGGACTCAGCCGCCGAGCTGTTGGTCTGCGTGACGGCACCGGCGTTGCCGGGGCTGTCGATGCGAACTGAGATGTTGGAGTTGGTTGGTTTGGTCTGGGTTGACGTGGCATTCGAGCTCGCGGTCTGATCACTCGATGCGGCTTGGCCTGCAGCCTGCGTCCCACCTGCCCCGCCGGCCTGCTGCTGCGAGGCCGTCTGGTCGGTGGTGTTGGCGTTGACAGCTGCCGAGGCCGCTGCCGAGCTGTTGGTCTGTGTCACCGCACCGGCGTCGCCGGGGCTGAAGATGCGCACGTCGATGTTCTGGTTCGTGGGCGCCGTCTGGGTCGACGTGGCGTTGGAGCTGGCCGTCTGGCTGCTGTCGGCCTGTTGGCCTGCAACCTGTGGGTCAGCCGCCGCGGCGATCCCCGCTCCCCCCATAAGGAGAGAGAGCGTGCCCACGAGCAGCACAAACTTGTTGCGCTTCATGGTTGATCTCCTACACGTATGAGCTGGTACTGGGCGATATCGCCCGGTAGGGACGTGAATTGCGGCCAGGCCGCTATCCAGGGCGCTCACGGCGTGAGGAGACGTTGCCGGGACGGCGGGCGGATGCCGTCCACAGCGGAAGGAGAAGTTGGGGCGCGAAGAACGCCAGTATCGCGAGCAACGCCGCGGCAGCGAGGCCGCCGCTGGCCGATGGCCCTGCGGACGCGATTGCGGCCGCGGCGGGTGCGATCACGCCGATCGGTGGCATCGCGTCGCGCGAGAGTCCTATGAGCGCCTGCCCGGAGGCGCTCGATGCGCGTGTGGCGGTGGCGTTCGCGTGCTGCACGGCCGAATCTCCGCCGCGCAGCACGCGAATAAACGGGTTCCGCTCGGTTGCTCCTGAGCCGGGCGGTCCGTCTACGCCCTCGTGCGGCCCGACGGCTGGCGACGGGCCCGGGTTCCGGGCGATCCTCTCTTGCCGGGCAGACGGGGTGGTCGCCTGCACGTGATCGCCCGATTGCCCGTCGCCGGCGTTCGAAGGCGCGGGGACGGTTGGGTCGGCGATCTGCAGGCGTGTCGGCGGGGCCGGCGCGCATCCCCAGGTCCACGTCCACGTCCACGTGGCGCCGACGACCGCCGACTGCGGCGGCGGCGACACGCCGGACGGGCAGCGCCCCGCGCTCCAGACCCAATTCCAGACCCACGTCGTGGGAAGCGTCCCCGATGTGGGAGCGACCGAGACACCGGTTCCCGCGGATTCCGCGGCGCCGCCCGCCGAGACCCCGGGGAGGCTCCCCACGACCGTGTTGGACTGCGTGACGGGTCCGTCGTCGCCTGGGCTGTTGATGCGAATCGCCACGTTCAGGTTCGTCGGCGCCACCTGGCCGGCTGTCGCGACGGCTGCTGCGGTCGCGTCCGAAAGAGTCGTTTGCGCCGCGGCCTCGACTGCTTGGGGCGCCAGGCCGGCGTTGGGCTGTGTGTCGTCCGCGGGAACTGCTGCCGCCGCCGGCGGCGCGGGTGCGGCGACCGACGCCGCATCGACTGCCGGTGGCGGGGCCGATCCGATCGGATCGTGGGCACCTGAGGCTGAATCATGTGTATTTGTGGCGTCGGGCAGCGTAGGTAAATTGAGCGCGGGGAAAGTATCAGGTGACGCGTCAGTGATACTACTTTCTGATGTCTGCGCAGGTGCCGCCACGGGCGGGGTCGGCGGTGGCGTGGGAGGCAACGCCTCGGGCTCTGTCGGAACGGTGGCGGTTGCCACCGCCAATTCGGCGGCATCGACGAGCGCTGCGGCCTGGCTGGCCAGTGCATCCCCCGTGGGCTCCTGATACTGCGGTGATACCACTGTGGTAGCAACGGGTTGGGGGTCATCGGAGATCGCCGTGGTCGGGACCGCGAGGAGCCCGAGGGCACCCAGGACCGCTCCCAGCACGACGAACGACCGCCCTGGACGGGATGGCGTCGAGTGGGGAGAGTGATGGCTGAACGGGTTCATCGGGCTTCGACGGGCGATGACGGGCGCACAATGTGTCGCGCGAATTTAATCGCTCACATATGTATCTACCCAACGCGCCGTTGTTCATACATAATGAACATGAATTCATATAGCGAACTGGAGTCGAGATGAGCGGCGAGCGAGCCATTCTGCGAGACCGGGCGATCGAAGAGCATCTCCCGTTGGTCCGTCATCTCGCACGAGGATTCGTCCGCCGCGGCGTCGAGATGGACGACCTCCTACAAGTCGGCGCCATCGGCCTAATCAACGCGGTCGATCGGTTCGAGGCGGCGCGCGGCGTGTCCCTGGTGACGTACGCAACGCCGTGCATCGTGGGCGAGATGCAGCGTCACCTGAGGGACCGGGCTCACGTGGTGCGCCTACCTCGAAAAGTCCAGCAGGATCGCGCGCGGCGTACTCGGGTCGAGGCTCATCTCGCCGACACGCGCCGGCGCCCCGTTCGCAGCGAGCGCGCCGAGGCGGCAACGGACGGCGAGGCCATCGATCCGCTCCTCGTGGGTGATCCGATCCAGGAGCTGATCGCCCACCTCGCTGACGCACGATGGCACGAGGCTGTCGACGAATCGGAGGTGGCCACGAATCGGGTGGCTGTGTCCGCGGCGCTGCGCGGCCTGGACGCGCGAGACCGGCAAGTCGTCAAGCGGAGGTTCTTCGATGATCTCAGTCAGGACCAGATCGCAGCGGAACTCGGTATTTCGCAGGTTCAGGTTTCTCGGCTCCTTCGGTCGTGCCTCGAGCGACTCCGCGTGGAACTAGACGATCGGGTGGTTGTGGGGACCTCGAAAAGGCCCTAGCGTGCAGCGCGATGGCCACACGCGAGCAGACCGCGGCGGAGCAGTGTCTCGAACAGCCCTACGAGATCGCACTTGTGCGACGCGAGGGCGTCGACGGGGCGAATTGGTGTGCGCAGGTCGTGGAGTTCGCCGGCTGTGAGGCCTGGGCCGGGACAGAAGAGGACGCGCTGGCAGCAGTGCGTCAGGCAATGGTGACGTGGGTTCAGGAGGCGCTCGACAACGAGCGACCCGTTCCAGCGCCCAAGGCGGCGGCCGCGCATAGTGGTCGTCTGCTGGTCCGCATGCCGCCGAGTCTCCATTCCGGGCTCGCGCGTCTCGCGGATCGCGAGAAGGTCAGTCTCAACACGCTGATCGTCGGCGTCCTCAGCGGAGCGATCGCATGGCGGCAGCCGGGCGAGGTCGACTCATCCGTGGCACGACCCACGAAGGACCGCGCAGCGTCGACGGACGAGTTCCTCAACGTCAGCGCGCCCGTGCCCGGTGACGAGGATCGGGCGAGAAACCGTGGGCGTCTGCTTTCGGTTGCCTTGACCGCCAACCTTGTGATCGTGGTGGTTGCGGGGCTGCTTGCCATCGGGCTCTTGGTGACAGTGCTGACGGCGTAGGGCCTGTCAGAAAAGTACTTGCGGCCATCTGGCCGCCGACACCGTCTTGCTCGTTTTTCGCTCGCCACTGGACGCAGCACATCGTTTTCTGACAAGCCCCTTGATCGGGGTTCGCAGTGGCGATGGACGGGCCGTGGGCAGTCGTTGCTAACCTTCCTCGCAGCAGATGTCGACGACGAGCCGTGACTACTACGACGTCCTGGGGATTTCCCGGGATGCCGACAACGAGGCGATCAAGAAGGCATTTCGCGTCAAGGCGCGAGAGCTTCACCCTGACGTCAACCCCGACGACCCCACCGCTGAAGAGCGGTTCAAGGAGGTGGCGGAGGCGTACAAGGTCCTGAGCGAGCCCGAGACCCGCCAGGTCTATGACCGCTACGGACGTGACGGGCTGCGCGGGTCGGCTGGGCCTGACATGAGCGGATTCGGGTCGTTCCAGGAGATCTTCGACACGTTCTTCAACGGTGGCGACATCTTCGGACGGGGTCGCGGCGGGGCCCGCCGGCACGCTGGGGACGACCATCTGGTGGCCGTCGAGATCACGTTCGTCGAATCTGCGGTGGGCGTCAGCAGGCAGATCGACGTCGGTCTGGTCGGCGTGTGTACGACCTGTGAGGGCAACGGCGCGGCTCCAGGTGCCGAGCTCATCCGATGCACCAAGTGCGACGGGGCCGGTGAGATCCGTCAGGTCATGCGTGGCCCGCTCGGACAGTTCGTTCGGGCGAGCATGTGCAGCGCGTGCAACGGCGAGGGCCAGGTGCCAACCCAACGGTGCGAGGAGTGCCGCGGCAAGGGGCGGCGCCACATCCGCGACGCGGTCGAGGTCGCGATCCCCGCGGGCATCAGCCACGGTCAGCGCATCCTGCTGCCGGGGCGCGGTCATGCAGGGGATCCGGGGGCGCCCGCGGGGGACCTGTATGTCGAAGTCACCGTTGCGGACGACGCACGGTTCATGCGCGACGGACTCGACATCGTGACCCGCGTCACCATCCCGGTCGCAGATGCCATGCGCGGTGTCACCGTGACCGTTCCGACGATCGCGGGCGACACGGAGATCACGCTCGACCCGGGCATCCAGCCGTTCGCCCAACACGTGCTGCGTGGCAAGGGGTTCCCGGCGGTCCAGTCGCGAGGGCAGGGCGATCAGCGCGTGGTGATCGAAGTCGCCGTTCCCCGCGTGACGAGCGAGGAGGGGCGTCGCCTGCTGACCGAACTCGAAGCGCACAGCGAATCGGAGAGCGATGACGGGGGGTTCTTCCGTCGCAAGCGCAAGCGGCGCTGAGGCCCTTCAGCGGTTGACGGTGGGCGTCGCGCGCGCCGACGCTGACCTCTTGGCGGCCGCCCTGATCGACCTGGCGCCCGCCGGCTGGTGCGAGCGCGCCGGAAGCGAAGGTGCCGGCGTCGAACTGTGGTTGCCGGTAGTCGACACCGCGGCGTGCGAGCGGCTTCGCGTCCAGCTCTCCGCGCAGGGAATCGCGGCCACGGTTGTGTCGGCGATCGAAGGTGACGAGTGGCGCGACGGTTTGCGTCGCCACCATCGGCCCATCGAAGTCGGCGGGCGTCTGCGCGTACGACCACCGTGGGCCGAACCGCGCATCGACATGCTGGACATCGTCATCGACCCGGGGATGGCGTTCGGGACGGGCCAGCACGCGACCACCAAGGGCTGTTTGGCGCTCCTGCTCGGCGATCCCGGTGGCAGCCTGCTCGATGTCGGCTGCGGCTCCGGGGTGCTGTCGATCGCGGCGCGCAAACTCGGATATGACCCGGTCTGGGCCATCGACTTCGATCCGTTGGCGGTCGAGGCGACGCGCGTCAATGCGCGCGTCAACGGTGTGTCCCTTCGGATCGCCGAGCGCCACGCCGACCGCGACCGCCTGCCCGTCGCCGACGTCGTCGTGGCCAACATCACCGCGATCCCTGTGATGGCCCTTGTCGCCGCATTGGCCGAGCCCTTGCCGACTCGAGCGATCCTGTCGGGTTTTCGCCCTGTGGACGTCCAGCGGGTAACGGACGTGTGGTCGGCCAAAGGGTATGTCCTCGCGGCCCGGATCGACGAGGACGACTGGACCGCAGTCAGGTTGGTGCGAACGTGAAGCACACGTTTCGCGCCACGGTGGGCCACGTGCCCGATGCCGGCGGCGCGGTCACGCTCGACACCGACGATGGGCACCACCTGGTTCGGGTTGCGCGACGTCGGATCGGGGACGCGACCGAGGTGATCGACCTGGACGGGCAGATTTGGCCGGCGGTGGTCGAGGACGTCGGGCCCCCCGTGCGGCTGCGCGTGGGCGCCGCGCCGCGACGGGGTCCGGAGACCCTGCCGCTCGACCTGTTCGTCGGGACGCTCGACTGGAGTCGGTTCGATCTGCTCGTCGAAAAATGCACCGAGATCGGCGTCGCGCGGGTGACGATGTTCGGCTCGGACCGCGCCGGACGCAGGGTTTCCCAGGACGGCTTCGATCGGCGGCGTGACCGCCTGGAGCGGCTTGTTGATGCTGCGGCCAAGCAAAGCGGGCGGGGGCGACGTCCGGAGCTCAACGGGTTGGTACCGTTTTCGACCGTGATCGATGAAATTCCACCGACGACGGGGTTCCTGGTCGATGTGCGCGGCGAGCAGACGCTGGGCGCGGCGCTTCGTGCCGAGGGCCCGGCGCGCGTGGCGATCGTGGTGGGCTCGGACGCGGGCTTCAGCGACGGTGAGATCAGTCATGCGCGCGGCGCGGGTGTGACGATCTGTTCGTTGGGGCAGGCGACCCTTCGGGCCGAGACCGCGGCGCTGGTCGCGGTTGCGATCGCGAGTGATGCCGTCGGGACCTGCGGCGAGGTCTGATGGCCCAATTTTCGGTCAGGTTCTTGGGGTGCAAGGTCAGTCAGGCCGATGCGATGCTGATCCGTGACGCGCTGCGCGACGCCGGGCACGTCGAGACGTCCCCCGAACGCGCCGACGTTCACGTCGTCAACACCTGTGCGCTGACGGTGGAGGCCGAGCGCAAGAGCCGGCAGCAGGTCAATCGGGCAGCCCGCGTGGCAACCCGCACGTTCGTGACCGGCTGCGCCGCCAACCTCAACCGCGAACAGTTCGCCGCGAGCGGCGTCACGGTCGTCAACGGGTCAGCTGACCGCGTTGCGGCTGAGATCGCCGCGGAACTCGGCGCGCATCCCGTGCTGGGCTGCCACGACGACACGCGTGCCTCGGGGCGTACCCGGGCGTTCGTCAAGGTTCAGAACGGCTGCGATCAGCGCTGCGCGTTCTGCATCATCCCGACCACACGCGGGGTCGCCGAGAGTCGTCCGCGGGAGGCGATCCTGCGCGACGTGCGACGGCGGTTGGGCGAGGGCCATCGCGAAGTGGTGTTGACCGGAATCAACATCGGGACGTGGCGTGACCGGGGCGGCAAGGACGGCCTGGCCGAGCTGATTGGGACCATCGGCAGCCTGGACGGGCTGGCGCGCCTGCGCATCTCGTCGATCGAGCCGGGCGACGTCACGCCGCGCCTGATGGACGCGATGGCCGAGACCCCGACCGTGGCGTGCCACATGCACATTCCGCTGCAATCGGCCGATCCTAGGGTGCTCGCCGACATGGGCCGGTCGTACACGATCGACCGGTACCTGCAGTCCATGGAATGGGCGCGGCAGGCGATCCCCGAGCTCAACGTCACCACCGACGTCATCGTGGGGTTCCCGACCGAGGACGACGCCGCGTTCGGTCGTACGCTCGAGGTCGTGGACGCGGTGCGTTTCGGAAAAGTCCATGTGTTCCCGTACTCCCCGCGCCCGGGGACACGTGCCGTTGCGCTGGGCGATGGGGTCAGCCCAGCCGACAAGGACGCCCGCAGCCGAGAGCTTCGAGATCGATCGGATCGTCTGGGGTTTGCCCGGCGGCGTGAGCGCATCGGCTCGCGCGACGTGGTGCTCGTCGAGAAACTCCTGGATGACGGCACCGCGACGGGCTACGGCTCCGATTACACCCGGTTCGTCGTTCCGTCTGTGGAGCGTGGCCGGCTTGTCCCGGTCGTGGCCGACGGCATGATCGGCGAGCACCTGCGTGGCATCCCGATCGAGGAGGCGTGATGGCAGATGACTGCCTGTTCTGCGCGATCGTGCGGGGCGACATCCCGGCTGAGATCGTCCACCGCAGCGAAGCGTTCGTGGCATTTCGCGACATCGCGCCCAAAGCTCCGGTTCACGTGTTGGTGATCCCCCGGCACCACGTCTCCTCGATGGACGATGTCCGCGGGCTGACGACCGACGAGCGTTCCGACATGCTGCTGTTCATCGCCGAGGTCGCCCGACGCGAGGGACTCGTCGACGGCGGTTATCGGGTCACCGCCAACCATGGGCCGAACGCGCTTCAGAGCGTGTTCCACCTGCACTGGCACGTGCTGGGGGGCGCAACCCTGTCACACTCCATGTGATGGAACGGACGATCGAACTCGCAGACCGCGTCGCTGTCGAAC
>JANMDV010000105.1:0-32505 GCA_031376485.1 Actinomycetota bacterium | reverse complement strand
GGGTAGTAGCCGAAGAACAATCCCGTTCCAACCGCGACGGAGAACGCGACGAGCAGGGCGGGCGCGCTGGTCAACGTCCGCCAGCCCGCGAGGAGTCCGATGACTTTCGTCGCGCCGATACCGCTGACGACGCCCGCCGCGCCTCCGAGTGCGCTCAGCACCGTGGCCTCGATCAGGAACTGCATCTGGACGTTGCCGGGGGTCGCTCCCACCGACTTGCGGATGCCGATCTCGCGGGTGCGCTCGTGGACGGACACCAGCATCATGTTCATGATCCCGATGCCGCCGACCAGCAACGCGATGCCGCCGAGAACGAACGTCAGTATGCGAAAGGTCCCGGTGTTGCGTTGGGCCTCTTTCACGAGGCCCGCTTGGTCTTCGGCGGAGAAGTCATCGGGATACGAGGCGGGCAGCTTGTGCTGGTCCCTCAGAATCGTGGAGAGCTCTTCGATGGCCGGTTCGATGTCGGCCTCGGTGCGTACGCGCACGTCGACGTGCACGACGTTGAGGCCGCCGAGCAACACCCGCGTGGCAACCGGAAGCGGAACATAGATCCGGTTGTCGAGGTTCTCGCCCGCGAGCTTCCCGCGGCGGTCCGTGATGCCGATGACCTCGAAGTCATGGGCCCCGACGCGGACCATTCTGCCGATCGGGTCCGCTTGCCCGAAGAGTTGCTCTCGGGCAACCGGGCCGAGGGCCATCACGCTCCGGCCGAACTTGACGTCGGCGGCCGAGATCGTTCGACCAACGTTCGCATGGAGGTTCTGAACACCGCTGTAGGCGGCGGTCATCCCGACCAGCCACGTGTTCGTCTGGTGTCTTCCCGCGGAGACGACGATGCTCTCAAGGTCCTGGTGTGGTGCCACGTCGGTGACCATCGGCAGCTTCGAGATCGCATCGATGTCGTTTGGGGTGATCGTCCGGTCGGTGGCCGACGACGAGGTTCCGATGGTGATGAACTCCCCGTCGACCTTGATGACGTTGCCTCCAAGCCGGCGAATGCTGTCGGTGACCTCGGCTTGAGCGCCGGCGCTGACCGCGGTGACCGCCGCCAGGGAAGCCACTCCGATCACCACCCCCGTGGCCGTAAGGGCAGCCCGGAACCAGTTCGCGCGAAGCGCGGCGATCGCGATGCGCCACTGCTCCAGCAAAGCCGTCACGACGGCGTCCCCGCTGCCGGCGTTCGCCCCGGCGCCTCGTCGCTCACGACCAGCCCGTCGGCAAAGCGAAGGATTCTCGAGGCGCGTCCAGCGACGCCCTCCGAGTGCGTCACCATGACGATCGTGGTGCCGTCCCGGTTGACCCGCTCGAGGATCTCCAGAACGTCCTCCGCACTCCGCGAGTCGAGGTTGCCCGTTGGTTCGTCCGCCAGCAGGACACTGGGCCGGATGGCAAGCGCGCGTGCGATCGCGACCCGCTGTTGTTGACCGCCTGAGAGCTGACTCGGCAGGTGCCCCACGCGGTCCGCGAGCCCGACCTCCGCGAGCGCCGCCAACGCGCGAGCCCTCCGCTCGCCGGTGGATCGGCCGGCGTAGATGAGAGGAAGCTCGACGTTCCGGAAGGCCGTCAGGCGGGGAAGGAGGTTGTACGCCTGGAAGATGAAGCCGATCCGTCGCCCGCGGACCACGGCCCGCTCGGTCTCGCCGAGTGTGGCGACCTCCTGACCGACGAGCCGGTACGATCCGGTGGTCGGGCGGTCCAGGCAGCCGAGGATCCCGAGCAGCGTCGTCTTGCCCGAACCCGAAGGGCCCATGATCGCGACAAACTCGCCGCTGTGGACCAGGAAGTTGACGTTCCGAAGCGCGTCGACGGAGAGGTCACCGCTTCGATAGGACTTCGTCACCCCCGCGACATCCAGGACCGGAACGTCCCCGAGCGACACTATGGCCCCCCACCCTGGTCTGGGCCGGCGATCCGCTCCCCGGCGCGAAGCCCTTCGATGATCTCGACGCTCTTGTTGTTCGCGAGCCCGAGCGTCACCTTGCGGGTCGAGCGCCTGCCGGCCCCGTCGATCACGCCAACGACGGAGTTCCCCTGGCTGTCCTCGGTCACCGCCTCGAGGGGGATCCGAATCACCTTCCGTCGCTGCGCGACGATGATGCGGACGCTGGCGGTCATCCCGGGCCTCAGGCCCGTCGCCTTGCTCAATTCCACCCGGACGGGGAAGGTGACCACGCCGCCTGAATCGTTGCCGGTCGGCGCCGCGAACGTGACGGTCGATGGGAACGACTTCCCGCCGAGGGCGTCAACGCTGACCACGGCCCGCATCCCGGGCTTCACGCTCGCGATGTCGAACTCGGTCATGTCGACGACGATGGCCAGGTTCGAAAGGTTCTCGACGGCGGCGATTGGGGTCAGCGCATCCACTGGGCTGCCCGGTGCCGAAAGGAGCGCCGTCACGCGTCCATCGAAAGGAGCGCGAACGGTGAGAAGGTTCCGGGCCGTCACTGCCGTGGACAGGTGGATGCCGGCCGCCTGCACCTTCAACGCCGCCAACTGGACATCGCTCGGCGAGCCCGGTCCTCCGCGCGCCTGCAGAACCGACAGGTCCGCCTTCGCGCGTCCGAGATCCGATCGTGCCAACCTGACGTCGGCGGGCAGGGGAGGACCGGTCAGCTGGGCGAGCTTGAGCCGCGCAGCGCTCACCGTTTGACGGGCCGCTGCAAGTGCCGCCGGCTTCGGGCCGGCCTCGAGCCTCGCAACGTCCGCACGCGCCCGTTCCAGCTCGACTCGCGCCGCGGTCACATCAGCGGGGTGCGGGGGCTCAAGGAGCTTCGCGAGCTTCTGGCGGGCGGCGTCGAGGGCCAGCTCCGCAGCGGTGAGGGCTGCGGCCCCCGCGGGTTGGGTCAACACGGCCAGGTCGGCGTTCGCCCGGTCGTGCTCGAGCTGAGCAGTGGCGATGTCGGCAGCGATGCCGCTGGCCTGAGCGGCGCTCAGCTTCGCTTGAGCGGCGGCAACAGCTTGTTGCGCGGCGGCGACCGCTGCCGGCGACGGGTGTCTGAGCGCGTCGAGGTCGGCTTCCGCTTTCGCGACCTCGGCGCGCGCCGCGCTTATCTCAGCTTGGCTTGCGGGGGAGAGCACCTGGTCGAGGCGTTCCTGGGCGAGCTGCACGTTGTGACGGGCGATGTCCCGTTCGCGGGCGATGCTCGCCGGAGTTCCACCGACCAGCGCCTCGAGGTCCGCCTCGGCTTTCCTGAGCTCCGCCTGGGCCGCGCCCACGTCGGCCGGCCGTGGCCGGCCCAACAGTTGAGCCAGCCGCGCACGGGCGGATGTGACGGCAAGGCGCGCCGCGGCGAGCTCCGCTCTGGTTGGCGGTAGCCCTCTCACGGGGTCGCTCGTGCGTTTCTGCCGGAGCTCGACCCGCGTTGTCGCGAGGTCGTTCCGTGCTTGCTTCGCAGCCGCGTCGGCGACCCCATGGTCGTCGATCAGCGCCAACGGCTGGCCGCTCCGCACCGGCTGCCGGGCGGCGACGACGAACTTTACGAGATCCCCACTCGCGCCCGGGAAGACCGCGCCGGCGGGAATGGGCATTCCAGCGCCCGAGCCCGAGGTTCCAGCCGACCCGCCCGCACCTCCTCCCGACGTGCCGCCGCTCCTGGCGCTGGAGGTGGCGTAGAGGGACGACCTCGCCTCGACCGCTTTCCCGATCCCCGTCACGGAGACGACGACGTCCCCGCGAGTCACGGCGATGGGGTTTGCCGGTGGGGGCGCCTGAGCACCGTGTGTGCGCAACACCGCGACGCCGATCGCGCCGGCGGCGAGCGCCACCCCGAGGCCGATGATGGTGCGCCGCCGCACGTCGTCACCTCTCCAGCACGGATGGGAAGCCGCCGCTGGCGGCCTGCCTGGACGGCGCGATTGCAACGCCGGTTTCGTCTGCGGGTGACCTGCCAAGAAGGGTGTTCATGCCACGATCGTTCCAGCCCAAGCTGAACCGCAGATGAATGCGCCGAAGGCTCCCCCGACCCTGCGTCGCTCGGGTCGTTCACCTCACGTTCATCTTCCCGGCGCCATACTTCGGTGTATGCGCGTGCTCGTCGTGGAAGATGAGGTGAAGATGGCCACGCTTATTCGGCGTGGCCTGATGAGCGATGGGCACGTTGGGGATATCGCGCAACGCGGCGAGGACGCGATCTGGATGGCTCAGTCGGTGGAGTACGACGTCATCGTGCTCGACCTGCTGCTGCCGGGCATCGACGGGGTCGACACGTGCCGCCGGCTGCGGACGGAGGGGGTGTGGTCGCCCATCTTGATGCTCACCGCGAAGCGGTCGGTCGAGGATCGTGTCGCGGGCCTCGATGCGGGTGCCGATGACTATCTCACCAAGCCGTTCTCGTTCGCCGAGCTCCTCGCCCGGCTGCGCGCGCTCGCCCGCCGGGACGTCGGCGACCGACCGACGGTCATCGAGGTCGGCTCCCTTCGACTCGATCCGGCAATGCGGCGTGTCTGGAGAGGCGAGCGGGAGATCACGTTGTCGTCGAAGGAGTTCGCCCTTCTCGAGGCGCTGATGCGCAGACCCGGCCACGTGCTGACGCGCCTGGATATCCTCGACCGAGCGTGGGACATGGACTACGAGCACCGGTCCAACATCATCGAGGTGTTCGTCCGTCGCCTTCGCGAGAAGATCGATCGCCCGTTCGGCCTGAGCACGCTCGAGACGGTGCGCGGCGCCGGGTACCGCCTGCGTCGAGACGACGAGGTTTGATTCGTCTGCCGATTCGGGTCCGTCTGACCCTGGCGTACTTCGTGTCCGTCGCGTTCGTCCTGGCCGTCACGTTCGCCTTCATCTACCTGCGCACCGCCGGTGACCTGAGCTTCTCGATCGACCAGGGGCTTCGCGCCCGCGCGCAGGACCTGGCGGGTACCGTTGGCACCACGGACGGGGCGTTGCGCGCGACCAGCTTCCGCCTTCTCGATCCGGATGAGCTCTACGCGCAGATCCTCAGATCCGATGGTTCGATTGTCGACGCGTCGCGAGCGCTGCGGGACTCGCCGGTGCTGTCGCCGGCGGAGCTCCGCCGAGCCCTCGGCCAGACGATCCTGCTCACCCGCGAGACGCTGCCCGGTCAGGATGGACCGTCGCGCGCGCTCGCGGCACCGTTCACGTTCCAAGGAAAGCCGTCGGTCCTCGTCGTCGGCGCAACACTCGGTGATCGCACCGACGCGCTCGCCAGTCTGCGAGACCAGTTCCTGATCGGCGGCCCGATCGCGTTGCTGTTGCTCTCGCTCGGTGGTTACTTCATGTCCCGAGCCGCCCTGCGACCGATCGACGCGATGCGCCGCCGCGCCGAGGCGCTGTCCGCGGACCGCCCGGACGAGCGTCTCCCCGTCGTGGCCGCCAATGACGAGGTTCGGCACCTCGGGGAGACGCTCAACGCCATGCTGGAGCGATTGCAGGACACCCTCGTCCGCGAGCGCCGTCTGCTGACCGATGCCGGCCACGAGCTGCGCACGCCGCTGGCCTTGCTCAAGACGGAGCTGGAGGTCGCGCTCCGAGAGAACGGATCGCCAGCAGAGCTTCACGCCTCGATGCGTTCGGCGATCGACGAGACCGACCGGTTGTCGCAGCTCGCCGACAATCTGCTCGTCTACACGCACAGCGGTGGGGGCGCCTCGCCGAGCCTGCCGGTGGGCGTGGATGTCGCGACGGTGGTCGAAGTGATCCGAGCGCGGTTCAGCCCGGTGTTCGAGCGCGCCGGTCGCAGCCTGACCGTCGTCGCGCCGGGCAGGCAACGGGTGCGTGTCGATTCGCTCCAGCTGGAGCAGGTGCTCGGCAACATGCTGGACAACGCGCTCCGTCACGGCGCGGGGAACGCCCGACTGTCGGTTCGGACGGACGGCGCCCACGTGCGGATCCATCTCCGCGACGAGGGGCCGGGCTTCCCGGAGCAATTCCTTCCGTATGCGTTCGAGCCGTTCGCCCGCGCGGACGAGGCACGAAGTCGCCCCGGGTCCGGCCTGGGCCTCGCGATCACGCGAAGGATCGCCGAGAGCTGGGGCGGCACCGCGCAGATCGCCAATCATCCCGACGGTGGAGCCGAGGTGTCCATTGCGCTCCCCTTGGCGGCTCCGGACCGCCCGTGACCGGCGCCGGCTCGCAGCCGGCGTACGTGTGTTCATCTGGGGTTCACCGGCCAGAGACAGAGTGGACGCATGGAACGTCCCGCGTCATCTTCGATCCGCTGCCTCGGTGCCATGCGTCGAGCCGCGGTCACGGGGGCGCTCGCCGCGCTCCTGATCGTGGTTCCCTCGCTGCGAGCCGAGGGGCGGGGCGCGGCCCGACCCGGCGCGTCCACGGTCTCAGGCGGCTCCGTCGACGTTGCGCCGATCGCGGGGTCGGCGGTTGCGGAGCCGACGCCCCCTTCGTCCACCGATGACCCACTGTCTGCGGAGCCGACGGGACTTGGCCCGGGCGCCGTCGTCGAGGGTGCGTCGATGACAGGGCCACCGGCCCCGGCACCCGGGTCGACGCCGGTCCCGCCCACCGGTGCCCAACCGCAGGCAGCGCCGGAGGAACCAGTTCCCGCGGCGCCCGTCGCCGGCGCACAGAGTCCCGACGCCGCCTCCGCGTTGCCGGTGAGCCAGCCGACGGGAGTTCCGGCGCCACCGTCGTACTCGGTGGTTTCGCCGTTCGCCCTCGGTGGCGCACAGGTCGCTCGGGCACCCCGTCCTGCGGCCCCCAGGCGACACAGGGTCCGGTCGGGGAGGCGCAAGGCCCCTCCCCGACACGTGCCGCCCGGGGGTGGCCGCATGGGCGGGCCGAAGCCCGCCCCGATCCCTGACGACCGTGCCCCGTCGGCAGGGCCGGCGCTCACCGCCACATTCGCCGGCCCGCCGGGGGCGTCGGCGACGAACCCGGGGGTCTTTCCGGACGGGCTGTCGATCCCTCCCGACTACCTCCCCCTGTACCGGCAAGCCGCCGCCCACGCCGGCATCGATTGGGCCATTCTCGCGGCGATCGGCTCCATCGAGACCGACCATGGGCGCAGTCCGCTTCCCGGTGTGCGCGATGGGCTCAACCGCGCCGGCTGTTGCGCGGGCCCGATGCAGTTCAACCTGACGAACGGCCACCCGAGCACGTGGGAGACCTACGCGACCGACGGCGACGGCGACGGTCGTCTCAACCCGTACTCTCCTGCCGATGCGATGGCCTCAGCCGCGCGGAAGCTGGTCGCGGACGGTGCGCCGGGCAACTACCGGACCGCGCTGCTTCGATACAACAACGATCCGGCGTACGTGGACGCCGTGCTTCGCCGCGCCGCCTGGTACCGCCTGACAAGCGGCGGCGGCCCGTACGCATCGCCGCTCGGAACGGGCGACGTCCAGATCATCGGTGTTCCTGGAGTGGGTACGCATACGCTTGGAAACTGGCAATCGGACAACGCAGTCGACCTCGGGGTTCCGGTGGGGACCTCGGTCCACGCGGTCTGTGGCGGGGTGATCGGGCCGGGGCTCGGTCCGAGCTCGGGCGGCCTCGACACGGCGTCGCGCTTCAGCGGCCTGCGCCTGACCCTCGACTGCGGCGCGAACCGCTTCTGGTACGGCCACCTGAGCTCCTACGCGCCGGGAATGGCCGCCGGTGTGGTCGTGATCCGCGACCAGGAGATCGGCCGCTCGGGCGCCGCGAACGGAGTGCCGCATCTGCACCTGGCCTCAGAACGCGGTGACCCGCGCGAGCTGCTCAGCGTCGGAGTCGGATCGGTCTCACGGACGACGCCATGAGCCGCTCGCCGGCATTCATCTACGGGTGACACGGTGCGGGAATGAACACCGACCGAGCGTCGATCCTGCCGCAGTCCGCGCCGTCCGTCCCAACGTCGGGAAGGGCCACGATCGAGGCTGTGGACATCGCTCGGCACTATGGGCACATCGTCGCGGTGCAGGATCTGAGCCTGCATGCCGTCGAGGGAGAGATCCTCGGCGTCCTCGGTCCGAACGGCGCTTACGGAGGCGAACATGGTTCACCTCCCGTGTCTGGCACGATTTGGCCTTTCGAGGTGAATGGGTAGCGCAGCCCGGCGCCTCACGTTCACTCAGCCTGGATCCACCGCCCCTCGCGGCGGGGATGCGCACGGATGGCCGTCGCCATGCGGGTTCGGGGTCAACCCGAAGGATGCACCCTGCGGGTGCTCCCCCGCAGCCGCCTATCCCCGCCGTGGTGTAGCCCCGCTGTTTTCGCGGCAGGGTTTGCTCGACCCAATGCCGGCGGGCGACGGACCTGGTCCTTCGCCTGTCGGGCGCCTACTTGGTCGCTTTGACCTTGACGGTGCGCGTCCGGATCGGGGTGCCCTTGACGGTCACCAGCGACCCAACCTTGGGGGCCTTGGCCGGTGTCAGCGCACCGGTTGCCAGGCACAGTCGCCGGCCCGCAAAGGTTCCCATCGCCAGGGTCAGCGAGGCCCGGCGCAAACCGGCTCCGATTCCGATCGTGGCGGCGACGCGACCGCTGCAGCGTTTGCCGGCCGCGAGCGTCACCCGGGTACGGATGCCGACGCTTCGGCCACGCACCCACGCCTCGCTCGGCACGGCAAGCGGCGTCACGATCGGTGTCGGTGTGACGATCGGTGTCTGAGACGTATCCGCCGGAGTGGTGGCCGCGGGCGGGGCTGGGGCGCTCACGATGGTGATCGAGCCGGTCCCCGACGTGTTGGCGTTTCCGCCCCCGTCGCGGATGACGATGCTGACGACGAACGTTCCAGCCGCGGCGTAGGCGTGCGTGACGGAGGGCCCGACAGCGCTCGATCCGTCACCGAATGACCACTGATAGGTCGGCTGGGTGAACGGGTCGGTAGCAGACGCGGTGAAGGTCAGGGATTGCCCGACGGTGCCGTTTGGCTTGGTCACCCCCAGGTACATGGGGGCGTTGGCGTCGTAGAGCGACACCATGACCGGAGTCGCGCTCGGCGAGTCCGGGCGTGACCAGACGAGCGCCGCGTCCCCGTTGAACGACACGGCGGCGCGTGCATCGCGTCCGCCCTGCCCGGCGAGCACCGCGCGGGTGCCTGTCGCTGTGATCTCCGGCATCATCGACGCCCCCTTGAGGGTAATGACGGGGCGCGCACTCTCCTGCGTGTACGCGATCGGTTCCGGCAGCAGCGCCGCGAAGTCCAGACGTGGCGTCCACGTCAGATCAGGGTTGAGGCGCCTGGACCGGGCTCGATACGTCACGCCGTCGACGAGGACGTGGTACCACAGGAAGTCGAAGCCCCCGGCCGTCGAGGTGACCAGGACGTCGACGTCGGTGCCCGGATCGGGATCGAGCGCCGCGGCCACCGACCACGTGGTGTCGGTGGTCAGTCGGTGGGCGAACGCCGCGTGGGTCGCGCCGGGAGCGCCCTCGAGCCAGCTTGCGAGCAGGCGGGTCGTGGGAGATCCTGCGGCGGCCGCGAGGTTCGCCTCTGAGACGGGGTCTCCGGCGGGCCTGAGCGTGGTGGTGGCGAAGTTGAAGGCTCCGCCCGGACGGGTCGCCGATTGGACCGAGCCGTCGGCCCGCGTCCACAGGAAGGTGCCGGCGGTCAAAGAAAGGCCGCCGTACACCCGGACGCTCGTCACCAACGAGGTCTCGACCGTCGAGATCGGCGTCACGGCCGATCCGCCCCCGTTCGCGACGACCTGCTGACCCCCTGCCGTCTGCCGCACCCAGACGATCGTGACGTTGCCCGCCGAGTCGAAGACCTGGGGGCTGTGCGCAGCAAGGGTGGCGGCGTCGGTGTCGAGTTCTGCGGCAGGGCCCCAGTTCGCGCTTGCGTCCGCGCGAGTCGCCATCCAGACCTCGGCGCCAAGACCAGATCCCACGGTCCACACGGCCGTGGCCTTGCCGGTGAAACCCATCGCCACGCTCGGCTCACTGACCGTCTGCCCCGCCGGAGAGACCTGGATCGCCGGCTGCCACATGTAGCTCGAGGCGGGGCGGATACGCGCCATGGCGCTGCCATCGGGCGCCTTCCACACCGCCACCGCGTCGCTGTTCTTCGCGACGGCGACATCGGGGGTGCTTCCTGAGGCCGCCAGCTCCTCCGGCGCCGTCCAAAGGGCCGCGGACGCAGATGCGCACATCAGCGCACCGGCCGTCACTGCTCCAACGAGGATTTTGAGTCCGGGTCCCATATGCGTCCTTGCTCCGTGGCTTCGACAGATGCCTCCGCGTGATATCGGCCCGGCGCCGTCGAAGCTTGAACGTCGCCGACCGCACGTCGATCCTTTCGGATGGTTTCGCCGCTGCGCCTGCAGGATCGGGAGAGCGCGGCGGCGTGGCCGTAGTCGGCCGGGGTCGTCGGAAGGACGGTCGCGGTCGAGGAGTTCACGCAGTTGGGCAGGTTCGGCGCTGGCCTCGGCGAGAACTTCCATGCTGGCCGCGTCGGTGATGTCGATGTCGCTGTCGAGGAGGTCATCGACGGCGTTGCAGATCGCGGAGTCGGGTCGCGGAGATACTCGATCCGGGTCGAGGGGTCGACGACGATCATCGAACGCGGGACGGTATGACAACCCACTTCGTCCCTGCGCTCCTCGTTGCCGCGAAAGAGCACACCGGACGCCAGGCCACGGTGAGTGGCGACCTGGGCGGTCGGTGGACCTCAGCAGGCAGGAGGGCGAGCCGGGATCAGCGTGGTGATCTGCTCCTCGAGTCGGCGGACGCGCTCCTCGAGTTCTGTGAGGCGATCGGCCTTCGCGGGAGCCGGGCCGTCCACCGGCTCGGCGCTTGCCCCCGAGTTCACCGCCGCCCCACCGAGGAGCTGGACCCAGCGTTCTTCCTTCTGGCCCGGCCGACGTTCCAGGCGTTCGACCAGCTGCCGCTCGGCCAGCGCGTCCAGCGTCTGCTGGAGGTCGGTGAGGCTTGCGAACGGGAAGAGCCGGTCGGTGCGGGCCTTGAGTTCGCCCGGGGTTTGCGCCCCGCGGAGCATGAGCACCGTCAGGACCGATAGCTCCGGCGGCTTCACGTTGAGCGTCTCGTCGAGCAGGTGCCGGTACTTGGTGGCCCGGCTACCGGAGTCGCTCGCCAATCGGGTCCACCGTCTGAGCGCAAGCCGCTGCAGGGCGTCGCGGATCGACTGCTCGTCGTATTCGACCACCGGCTCACGGTTGGTCGCCTGGTTGCACGCGAGGCGGAGGCTGTTCAGCGACAACGGGTAGACGTCGGGGGTTGTTCGCTGCTTTTCGATGAGGCAGCCGAGCACCCGGATCTCGACGGCGTCTGGTGGTTCCATGAAGACGAGCCTACCCGCACCAGTCTTCACACCGAAAGTGAACGTAGCTCACTTCCAGGCGAAGGCGAGAACGGTTCACTTCCAAGTGCCAGGCAGCCGCGGGGCAAGCCGCGGGGAATGATCGAAGGGTTCATCCGCAATCGCTCGTGCGCCTTGCAAGCGGCAAGTCAGGGGCAGGTCTTGCGTTTCAGTTTGCGACCAACCTGAAGACCACGCCGGTGGGGTCGGCGGCCTGGGCGAGACGGCCGTACGGTGTGTCCACCGCCGGCTCGACGACTGTTCCGCCAAGCTCGACCACACGCGCCAGAGCCGCGTCGGTGTCGTCGACGCGGAAGTAGACCGACCAGCCTGCCGGGCTCCCCTCGGGGGCGGAGGAGGTGTCGTCCATGATGCCGGCGAGCGCGTCGTCGCCCTCGCCGAGCGTCGTGTAGCGGAACTCGGGCGTGTCGCTCATCGTGCGCGGCTCCCAGCCGAAGACGTCGCGATAAAAGGCGACCGCTCCCGCGTAATCGCGTGTGTGGAGCTCGAACCAGGTCGGGGTGCCGACTTCGTTACGCACGTCGAAGCCCTTCATCTTTCCCGCTTGCCACGCGCCGATCCCCGCGTTGCCCGAGTCGCCGAGCATCGCGAAGCTGCCGTGCTCTCCGACTTGCATCGGCGCCAGGTACACCTGGCCGCCGTGCTCGGTCGCCGCCTTGGCGGTCGCCTCGACATCGTCGGTCGTCAGGTAGACGGTCCAGCTGTCGGGGGCGCCCGTCGGGCCGTCGCTGGGCATGCACCCGGCGACGAACTTGCCGTCCTTGGTGAAGGTGAAGTAGCCGCCGAATCCTTCCTCGGGTGGCTCGGCACTCCAGCCCAGGAGCCCGCTGTAGAACGTCGTGGCGGCGTCGGTATCGGAGCTGTAGAGGTCGATCCAGCACGGTGCGCCGGGGATGAGGGTTGGCGAAGGCATGAGCCCCTCCTTGTGATGTGGAACGGATAACTATCGCATTGCAAGCGGGGACGGGGCCGGAGTGCGCAGGACATCCATCGGTTCCGGTGCATTTCGGGGCGTTGCCGAAAGGTTCGGCGGTCGTGTGAGGGCAGGTCAGGGGTTCGAGCCCCTTTCCGGCTTCGCGGAAGAGGCTTGCGAACTGTTACCGGCAGTCGGCGGCGAAGCGGTAGGCCCGGCAGGCTTGGGCGAGGCGCTCGGCGTCCAAGCGCGAGATCCGCTCGCGCAGCGAACTCTTGGCGAGGGTCAGCACGTTGTCGAAGTTCGCCGCGCATATGCGTGGAAGCCCTTGATCTTCTCCGAGCAGCACCTCGGTCGGGATCGCGCGCACCCGCGTTGTGATCGGGGCGACGAGGATCGCGCTCAACCTCGGGATGAACCGCTCACGCGTCAGGATCAGAACGGGTCTTCTTTTGTCGCCTGGGATGTCGGCCCACCAGATGTCGCCGCGGTGCGGCGTCACTCGTCCTCCCACGGAATGTGGCCGAGGTCGACCGGGACCGCCCCTGGCAGGTCAACCGCGTCGCCCTCGTACGCGTCCAACCAGCGTCGCTCGAGCTCTCGCTCGACGAGGGCGTCGAGCGCGAGATCCAGAAGCTCCGAGAGCGACGCGGTCTCAACAACAGCACGTGCCGCGGCGATACGCTCGGGCGCGAGTGTCGCGGAGATCTTGACACGCGTCATGAAAGTCATCCTACCAAGTATCCGATAGTGGCGTGGGTCGCGAGACCTGGCCCTGGCGATGTGCCTGGAGAGGCAACGGCGCACAAGCTCCAGGGGGACTCTGCCAGGAGGTGCCAGGGGTCAAGTCTGACGCTCGTTCCGTCGATGGCTACTTGATGCTGAACGCCGCGATGCTCAACGCCGTCCGCATCGTGGATCGTGGACGTTTTGCCCTGGCCCTTCTGATCGCCATCCCGCTTGGGGTGATCATCGCGGCGCCCTCGGGCGGAAAGGCTCCGTCGATACAGCCGCAATGGGCGGTCCAGTACACGGCCTCGGCCGCGAGTGCCCTCGAGCCCGTGGCCGCGCGCGAGGTCCTGGCGAACCTGACGGCCGGCGGCAGCGGGTCGACCGGCGCCGGCGCAGCCACACCCGGGACGGCGCATGGCGAAATCGAAGGCGAGGTCACGTCGGAGCTTCCCGCCACCTACGTCCCGGGTGCGCCTCCGGGCGCCGACCTTGCGGCGGTGCTCCGGGCATCCGAGGCGCGCAACGGCGCCGCAATCCCACGCACAGCCCAGTCGACGGCCACCGCCGTCGCGACGAACCCGAACATCCGGTATACCCGCCAGTCGCAGATCAACGACTTGGTCTCGGGACAGGTCGACCCACGCGTGGTCGACTTGCTCACGTGGATCGCGAGCCGACGCCAGGTCACGATCACCTCGATGCGCACCGACCACAGCACCTACGTCGCCGGCAGCTCGCGGGTGAGTGCGCACAGTTTGGGTCGGGCACTCGACATCGGCGCCGTCAACGGCCAGATCTGCACGGGGGGTCCGGACGGCGAATGCGGCCGGCTCTACGAAGAAATCGTCAACCAGCTGCGCGGCACCCAGTACCAGCCGTCACAGGTGATCTACGGGTATGACAGGTGGCTGTCCGAGGGTTGGAACTTCGAGATGGGCAACCATCACGACCACATCCACATCGGCTACTGACCAGCTGCTGCTGCCGACGGTACGGGCAATGGCTTGCCGGGAGGCGAACACGTTTCAGCTCCCGGTGGCGGGCGCCCGACGTGAATGGTTGTGGACGGACCCTGCCCCTCGCCTGAGTGATTCACCTCGCGTGTCTGGCACCCTGAGGTGAACGGGTTTGCCTCCCACGTACGTCCGTTCGCGGTAACGGCTATTGACGGGGGCGGTCGCGCGAACGACGGGTGAGGGTCCGTGGTGACGTGGTCGCCTTGCTCGGTACGTCAAAGAGTAGTTCGAGCAGCCCGCGAAGCAGGGCGAGCTGGCGGCGCATGTGTGATGGGTCTTGCAGCGAGCGGGCGAGGATGAAGGCCCCCTCGAACGTGACGAACACGTGGTCGGCGAGATCCTGGAGGTCGATGTCACTGCTGGGAGGGTGCAGGTCGGCGGCGGCTTGCAGCTTCGCGCGGAGCAGATCGCGCCATGCGACGATGGCATCGACGATCATCTCGGTCGTGCCGTCCTCGGTGAGCTGGCGGTCGTAGATGAACGAGACGTAGAGGCAGCTCGGCTGCTCGGCGACGATCTCGTCGGCCGCCTCCTCGAACAGGCGTATGAACGCGATGACCTGCCCGGCGGGGTCGGCGATCTCGGCCTCGGCAGCTGTCATGAACGTTTCGAGGTGCTCGACGTCGGCCGCCGCGTAGCGGGCCACCAAGGCGCGGCCGAGATCGTTCTTCGTCGGGAAGTGGTGGAAGAAGGCTCCCTTGGAGCTGCGGGAGTCGGCGATGACCTCGTCAACCGAGGTCGCCGCGAAGCCGCGCTGCAGCATCAGGCGCTCAGCGCTGTCCAAAATGCGCGTGCGCGTCGGAGCACCGTCTTTCGGCATCGCGTCCTCCCCTTGAAACAGACTAAACGGTCTGCTAAAAAACAGACTAACTAGTCTGGATGCTATCGAAGGGAGAACGGAATGGGCAGCACAACGCACATCTGGAAGGAGAACGAAATGACCAAGAACCGCGAGCGCCTTCCGCAGCTCGACGGGCAACTCATGATCACCGACGGCGGCCTCGAAACCGACCTGATCTACCACCACGGGATCGACTTGCCGTACTTTGCGGCGGTCGACCTGTTGCGAAGCGACGACGGCACCACGACCCTGCGTCGCTACTACGACGCGTATGCCGAGATCGCTCGCGCGCATGGCGTCGGCCTGGTGCTCGAGAGCCCCACATGGCGGGCCAACCCGGACTGGGCAGTCGCGCTCGGGTACAGCGCCGACGAACTCGACCGACTCAACCGCAAAGCGATCGAGCTGCTCGAAGCCGTTCGGGCCGACTACGAGGCAGTCGTCCCGAACGTCGTCATCAGCGGCTGCATCGGACCTCGGGGCGACGGCTACGTCGCCGGCGAGATGATGTCCGCGCAGGAGGCCGAGGCGTATCACGCCGGCCAGGTCGGCGTGTTCAGGGACTCCGCGGCCGACATGGTGTGTGCGATCACGATGACCTACGTCGAGGAGGCGGTCGGAGTGACACGCGCGGCGCGCGCGGCCGGGATGGCGGTGGCGATCTCGTTCACGGTCGAGACCGACGGCCGCCTGCCGAGCGGATTGTCGCTGGGAGATGCCATCGTCCAGGTGGACGGCGAGAGCGACGGTGGGCCCGACTATTACATGATCAACTGTGCGCATCCGACGCACTTCGAGGACATCCTTGAGTCAGACGCCCCGTGGATCGATCGCATCAGCGGGCTTCGCGCCAACGCGTCGCGCAAGAGCCATGCGGAACTCGACGAGGCGACAGAGCTGGACGAAGGCAACCCACAGGAACTCGGCGCCGAGTATCGCGCGCTCGGAACTCGGCTTCCTGCCCTCAGCGTGCTGGGTGGGTGCTGCGGAACAGATCACCGACACGTCGGCGAGATCGCCTCAGCTTGGCTCGAGTCGAAGTAGGAGAGCCGTACTGTCAACGGCGGCGGCGGATGCATGCTGCATGGGCATTCGCCGCACGCCCCCACGACCAGCCGATCTGGAGGTTTGCCGCCGGTGGAGGACCAGCGAGCCCCGCCTCAGCCAGGTCAGCCATCGGGGGGATCGAAGTCGTCACGCCCGCATCGCCCGCTATTGCGGTGGGCGGCGTGTGATCGTGATGGTGCCGGAATGGACCCAGCCGTCGCCGCCGGCTGTGAACCCTCCGGCTACCGCCTGCTGACCGCCGTCGACGGGGAGTTCGAACGCGATCGGCGAGGGTGCGAGCAATGACGGACCGACCTGACCCGCGATCGGCGAGGTTTCGGGGCACAGCACGCTCGCCTTTGCGTCGAGAGTCGCTGAGCCGGCCCACGAAACGTGCAGGCGCCCGGCCTGCGTGATCGCGAGGTCGAAGCTGAGGTTGCCCGGCACGGTCGGATCGTTGGCGTACGTGCAGGGCGAGATCTTGCTGATGAAGATCACATTCTGGTAGCTCGCCGTGGTGGTCCCTGTGAAGACGCTCGGCGGCGCCTTTGCGGTCGGGCTTCCATTGGCGGTCAACGTCGCGTTGAGCGTGCCGGAGGCGTCGTGGGTCGCGAAGGTTGCATCCGTGCGGAGCGCCACGTTGATGTCGTAGCTCCCACCGCAGATCTGGTCGAGCAACCGTCGTGCCGTCTGGCTTTCGGCTTCGAGCCAATCGCCACCGGCCGGGACTGACGTGGTGTCGCCACCGACGACCTTACCGGTGGCGGTGTCTCGGAGCTTGATGTCCCAGCTCATCGATCCATCTGCGTTCTCGACGATGGAGCCCTCGACGAACAGGTCGATCTTGAGGAGTTGCCCTCTGGGGATGCGTGTCGCCGGGTCGGTGTACTTGCTGTTCGAAAACTCGATCTCCGCTTTAACAATCTCGATGTGTTCCCATTCTCTGACCCTGGGGGCGCATATTGCGCTGCCGCCGCTACTGATGTCGGTGAGCAGGAGGTCGCTGACGCTCTTGCCGCGATTGTTCGGTGAGGGACCCGTGAGGTATTTGAATGCGACGACCGGAGCGCTCGGCGTTGCGTGCGGGCTGAACCTGTTGACCTCGTTCGCGGTTTGCCGGCGGACTTTTGGGGCGCGCTTGCGCCGCAGCGACACGCGGAGCGTGGTGGGCTTCGACCCTCGCACCCGGATGATCGGGGTGATGGCCTCCTGTCGCGCGCCCACCCGCCGGACGATCGTGGCGAGTACGGTGTACGGCCCATTGGGGAGTCGCATCAGCCACGTCCCGTTGGGGTTGACGTCAGCGGACGCCGCCACGACGCCCGTCTGCGGGTTGATCGCACGCACCGTGACGATTCCCGCCCCGAGCGCCGGGATCTTGCCGTCGGCCAGCCGGCCGACCAGTACCGCACCGTCGGCCCGGACGGTCGCGAAACTGGCGAGCAGTGCCGCGCTCACGGTGACCGTGACCCATAACCGACGGTGGCCAGATTCGGACGTGAACACTGACGGTGGGAGTCTCATGGGCGGAGCTTACCGGCCGGCCGAGGGTCCAATCTCAGCGCGGAGCCGACAGGGTTCACCTCCCTGTGCCAGGCGCCCGAGGTCAATCGGACATTGCCTCGGTGAGGTGGTGGCGCGGTTGGTCTGAGGCGAGGTACCGGGTGTTGCGGGTGCGTCTTGCTGGACGACGAGGTTCACCTCCCTCACAAAGATTGTTCGCCCCGGCCGGATCAATCCGCAATCTCGTCGTAGAGGGTCGCGAGGTCCGCCGCAATCGCCGGCCAGGTGAAGCGTCGGGCCACCATCGCCCGTCCGTTGGTCCCGCGCAGCGTGCGTTCGGCCGCGTCGCCCGCCGCGGCCGCGAGCGCGTCGGCCAGCGCGGCCTCGTCGTCCGGGGGCACAAGCCAGCCCGTCCGGGCGGCAGAGCCGGGATCGCCGTCGATGAACGTCGGCGGCCCCTCGGCGTCGCAGGCGATCGGCGGCACGCCCATCGCCATTGCTTCCACGTAGACCAGGCCGAAACTCTCGGCCACCGAGGGCACCGCCAGCAGGTCCGCTGAGGCAAGGGCCAGTGAAAGCTGGCTGTGCCCGCGCCACCCGGCCAGGTACACCTCGGCGGCCCAGGGGGAAGCCGCCGCCGCGTGCGCGGGGTGCTCGCCCTCCCACTCCCCCGGCGAGCCTCCCCACAGCACCAGGGGCAGCGGCCGCCCGAGCAACTCGCGAGCGCGGGCGTGGGCGCGCACCAGGAGCGCCGCGCGTTTGACCGCGGTGAACCGACCGACGAACAGCACGACGACGGCGTCGGGGTCGAGCAGCGGACCGAGCTGCGCGGGTTCGTACCGCACGGAGCCGGGCCTGGGGTCGTCGGGCGTCCAACCCCGCGGGTCCTCGCACAGCCAGCGTCGCCAGCGTCCGGCTCGCTCGGCCGAATCGGCGCGAGCCCCGTTGAACACGCTGGGGTCGATGCCGTTGGGCACCAGCAGGACCCTCTCGGGTGCCACCCGCAGCAGCTGCGCAGCCAGGCTTGCCGCGGCGGTGGAGGAAGCGAGCAGGCGCGTCGATCGCGCCGCCCAGCCGCGCATTCGCCGCGACCAGGCCTCCCCGTGCCGCCATTTGGCCCCATCCTCGACGGCCTGGAGCATGAGCAGCTCGGTTCCGTGGAGGTGGGTCACCACGGGCAGGGTCGGCGCCAACCGAGCGAGCGCCTCGTGCGCCGGGGTCAGGTGGTGCAGATGGACAAGCTGGACCCCGTCGAGCACCCCCGGCGCTCCGAGGATGGTCATCCAGGCGGCCACGTGCTGCTCGTAGGTCTCGTCGTCGAGCGAAGCGAACACCCGGTCCGGCGCCCCGGGGCGCTCCTCGTAGGAGGGGTGCAGGGGTGGGCTCGCCATCATGGGGTCCGGGGCGCGCATCGCTGCGTCGTAGGGCACCATCACCACGTCGGCCACGTCGCGGAAGAACGACGACGCGTGCCCTGGCTCGCCGGGGGTGCCGAGCGATCCAGCCACCACCCGGGAACGCCACCCCGTCCCGGTGGCCGCCAGGAACCTGCTCAAATAGCGCACCACCTGAGCGGAGCCGCCACGCGGGAAGAAGATGAGGACGTGGAGTGCGACGCGGGGAGTGGACATCCGAGGGACCACCCTAGCCCGACTTTTGCTACGCGTAGAGGAAAGAGAGCGGGATTGGTGGAGGTCGACGTCTTGGCCGCACGTCCGGCTGTGGTCGTGCCGGCAGCGAAAGGCGGTTAGGGTTCGCGCAAAAGTAACTGCTGGGCCGGATGGCGAGCGAAACGGCCCGGAGCAGGGCTTGCCCCCGGCGGCTGGAAATGCGAACCGCAGGGCGGCTATTTCCGAAGCAAAACCGAGTGAGACGGTGTCGCCGAGCCTTGCCGCTACTGGTGGTAACGGCGATCTCGGCGACGCCGTATCGCGACGGTTTGCAGCCGCCAAACGGTGCAGTAGTTTTTGCGCGGACCCTAACGTGGTTCAGCCTGCCGACACCGAACCGGCGGGCGTGGCGATGCCGATGCCGTCGGCCACGCGCCGACCGAACTCCTCGTCGCAGCGCGCGAAG
The DNA here is from genome assembly GCA_031376485.1 of Actinomycetota bacterium. Taxonomy (GTDB): domain Bacteria; phylum Actinomycetota; class Thermoleophilia; order Miltoncostaeales; family Miltoncostaeaceae; genus CALMEC01. The sequence continues at coordinate 13,134 of JANMDV010000105.1, read as the reverse complement.
TGCTCGACCATGCGGTCCTGGATGTGGCGTTCGCATTGACCGATCAGATCGACGAGGTTGAGGACCAGGTCGTCGCGCTCCCATCCGGGCATCGTGCGGTAGCGATCGCCGGCCTGGCCGTAGTCGTTGGTACGTTCGATCTTCTGACGACCGACCCGTCCCTCGACGGAGGGACGGTGCTCCGGTCCGGCCGGCGTCGCCTCGACGAGCCCGCCGGTGCTGGAGGGCTCGTAGTTGACGTGCGGGTTGGGACCCCCACCGTCGACCGCGTAGGCCATGGCGCCGTCGCGCTGGTTGGTGCTGACGGGAACCTCAGGGGCGTTGATGCCGAGCTGCAGGTAGTTGGGTCCGACCCGGTGGCGCTGGGTGTCGGAGTAGGAGAACGTCCGGCCGACGAGCATCTTGTCGTCCGAAAACTCAAGCCCGTCCACCAAAACGCCCGTGCCGAACGCGATCTGTTCGTTTTCGGCGAAGTGGTTCTCGATGTTGCGGTCCAAGACCATGCGGCCAATCGGCAACAACGGGAACTGATCCTCGGGCCACTCCTTGGTGTCGTCGAGCGGGTCGAAGTCAAGCTCCGGGTGCTCGTCGTCGCTCATGATCTGCACGCGAAACTCCCACTCGGGAAAGTCGCCGCGCGCAATCGCCTCGTAGGCATCCTTGGAGGCGCTGCCGAGTTCGGTTGCCTGGATCGCGTCCGCCTGTGCCTGGGTCAGGGAAGCGATGCCCTCCTTGGGCTCCCAGTGGTACTTGACGAGAACCGCGTCACCGTTCGCGTCGACCATTTTGTAGGTGTTGACGCCGAAGCCCTGCATCTGGCGGTAGCCGGCCGGGATGCCCCGGGGGCTGAAGAGCCACGTCAGCATGTGCATCGACTCCGGGGTCATGCTCATGAAATCGAAGATGCGGTTGGGCTCCTGTCGAAACGTGACGGGGTCGGGCTTGAGCGAGTGAATGACGTCAGGGAACTTGATGGCATCACGGATGAAGAACACCGGAAGGTTGTTGCCGACCAGGTCCCAGTTGCCGTCCTCGGTGCGGAACTTGACCGCAAATCCTCGGGGGTCGCGTGCGACCTCGGACGAGTCACGCCCGCCGATGACCGTCGAGAAGCGGATGGTGACCGGGGTGCGTTTGCCTTTTTCCTGGAAGAGCTTTGCGCGCGTATATGTGGAGGCCGCTTCGTCGCCGATCGTGCCGTAGGCCTCGAAGTAGCCGTGGGCCACGAAGCCGCGGGCATGGACGACGCGCTCGGGAACGCGCTCGCGATCGAAGTGCGCGATCTTCTCGATGAACTGGTAATTCTCGAGGGTCGCGGGCCCACGATCGCCGACGGTCCGTTGGCTTTGATTGTCGGTGACAGGATGGCCCTGCCGTGTGGTCAGGTGGCGCGGGGTGTCGCTCATGGCGTCTCTTTCGTCAGGGATTCGGTGGTGCGGCAGGCGGGGCAGATGCCCCAGAAGGTGACCTCGGCCTCGTCGATCACGAACCCGGCGCTCTCGGACGGGTCGAGGCACGGCGCATGCCCGATGGCGCAATCGACGTCGCGGGTCTCCCCACAGGCGCGGCAGATCAGGTGGTGGTGGTTGTCGGCGACCCTGGTCTCGTACCGGGCGGGATGGCCCGCCGGCTCGATCCGCCTGAGGAGGCCGGCGTCGGTCAGGGTGTGGAGGATGTTGTAGACGGCCTGGGTGGAGACGCTTCCGAGGCGCCGCGAGACGGCGGCGCGGATCGCGTCGGCGTCGGGGTGGTCGGGCATCCGGTCGAGGATGTCCAGGACGGCGACCCGTGGAGCCGTCACCCGCAGTCCTTGGGTGCGAAGCCGCTCGGTGACGTCGTGCAGATGATTCGTCATCGCGACCAGCCTACCATCACACTTGAATCATTCAAGAAAAAGAATCGGTCGCGTGTTACTCCCCCACCCCGAGCTGCGCGGCGAGAGGCGCGAGTGCGGCCACGATCAGCCGGATGTGGTCGTCCAGGTCGCAACCGATGTCCTCGGCACCCCGCGCGACATCGTCCCGGTTGACCCCGGCCGCGAAGCTGGGCTGCTTCAGCTTCTTCCTGACCGACTTCGGCTCGAGCCCTCCGAATCCGTCGGGACGCACTCGGGCACATGCGTGGATGAAGCTGGGAAGCTCGTCGCAGGCGTACAGGTGGCGCTCCAGCGGGCTCTCGCGCGGTAGCGACAGGTGGTCGGCGTGGCTCAGAATCGCGCGGCGAAACCAGTCGGGATATCCGGCGGCCTCAAGCGCGGGCTCGCCGTCTTGGGGATGCTTGTCAAGCGTGGGGTGTCGCTCGTAGTCGAAGTCGTGCAAAAGACCGACGTTGCCCCAGACATCTGCATCTTCTCCGAGTTCCCGGGCATACGCACGCATCGCGGCCTCGGTGGCATAGACGTGGCGCCGGAGCCCCTCGCCCCGCACCCATTCGTGGAGCAGTGCGACCGCCCGATCCCGATCGCCCGCGATAGTGTCATTCATGTGCAGGATCTTACCGTCGCGCCACGCCCGCTTCGCGAGGCACTCGCTCGCGCCGACGCGGCGTCGACGGCACTGTTGGGCCTGGGCATCCCCCAGTGCCCGGCATGCGAGCTGTTGCCGACGAGCCTCCGGGAGATCCGCCGGGCGCGACCCGGCCTGACGGTCGAGATCGCGCTGCTCGGATCACCGGCCGATTGGGCCGACCGCGAACAGCTTTTGTGGCCCCGGGCGATTCGCGTGAGCCGCGCGAGCGTGCCGGTGCTGGTGCTCCTGCGCCGCGGCCAGCTGGTTGCGACCCGAACCGGAGGCGGCCCCGCCAGCGCCATCGACGCCTGGCTGACGGAGGCCTTGGGGCCGCCCGATGTCCCGCTCGCATCCGGGCTGAGCGAGTTGGAGATCGCACGGCTCGCCCAACTCGACGGGCTGCGCACACGCCACCTGGCCACACGCGGTCGCTCCGCGCTGAGCTGATCTTTCGCCCGCCCTCGGTTCAGGAGAAGACGTCGGGTGGCAGGCGTCCCGACACCGCGGTCAGCTCCCGCAGACGTGCCGCCAGCCCATCCGTCAACGTGCCCGAGGCGAGCTGCCAACGCCAGTTGCCGCGGCGCTGACCGGGAGTGTTCATGCGCCCCTCGCGCCCAAGGCCGAGCAGATCCTGCGCCGGCACAATCGCCGTGCGCGCGGGCGCGACGTGGGCGAGTTGCACCAGCGACCATGCCGACCGGGCAACGTCCAGCCCGGCGAGCGAAAGGGAGCGATCAAGGTGGCGGCGCTGCGGCGCTGCCAACCCGCGGATCCACTGTGCGGCGGTCGTGTTGTCATGCGTGCCCGGGTAGATGACCCGGTCCTCGGCCATCCAGAGCGGGTTGGACTGCACCTCGGAACGGTCCATCATGAACTGCAGCACCGACATGCCGGGCAGGCCGAGATCGCGCCGCAGTTGGTGGACCGCAGGCGTGATCACACCCAGATCCTCGGCGATCAACGGGACGGGACCGAGTTCGGCGCGCACGGCTGCAATGAGTGCTCGTCCCGGCGCCCGGCGCCATCGCCCGTAGCGCGCGGTCGGGGCGTCAGCCGGGATCGACCAGTAGGCGACCAGCCCGCGAAAATGATCAATCCGCACCGCGTCGACCAGTTCCAGAGATCGGCGGATGCGCTCGATCCACCAGCGATACCCGTCAGCGCGCATCGCCGGCCAGTCATACAGCGGGCTTCCCCACAGTTGGCCGTCCTCGCTGAAGTAGTCCGGCGGGCATCCAGCGACCTCGTGCGTGACGAACAACTCAGGCCGGAGGGTCGCGTCCGCCCCCTTCATGGCCACATACAACGGCATGTCCCCCAGGATCCGGATGCCTCGCTCGTTCGCGTAGCGTCGCAACACAGTCCATTCGCGGTCGAAGCGCACCTGATCGGCCAGCGCGCCGTCACCGGCGAAATGCGACCACCCCTCCGCCCACGCGGAGCGGGCAGCGAAGCGTTTGAGATCCCGTTCGGAGACCGGCGCGTCAGGTTCGGCCAGAAGTCCCGCCCAACCTGCGAACGCCGATGCGGCCTCGTACGGCGATCCCAGGCGGTTGGGGGGGCCGAGGGGCAGGGTTTGCCACCAGGTCTGCCCGGCCGCGACGAGCCAGTCGACGAATCGGAACGCCTCGGGCCCCAAACGCCCGCCGGGCAGAGACGTCACGTGCAACAGCACACCGGCGGCGCGCATCGTTATTTGCGGGTGCATGCGCACAGTCTCGCGCGTGAAGCAGACGTGAAGTCGGGTCACGCACGATGCACCTCGCCGGCGATGCGCTCAACGCGCGAAGAACTTAAGACTCAGGCCTATGCCTTTGCGCATCTGTTGAGTATTCTTTCGGCCACACTCGTTGGGTTGACGCGATCAGGGGTTTGAGTGGAAGTGAGACGCGAGGACGCTGGGATCACGATTCGCCATCGCCGACTGGTGATGCGAGCAGTGGTGTGCGTCGCCGTTCTGACAGGCCTCATCTGCGTTCCCGGCGCCATGGCGCTCGTTGCGGTGGTCGATGCCGTCGCCGTCGTTGATCCCGCGGCCATCGATACCACCGCGACCGTGACCCCGACGGTCACCGCAACCCCCGTGGCGGAACCCGTACTCGTTCCCGCACCGGTCGCACCTGCGCCAGTCGTCCAAGAGCCGGTCGCACCCGCACCGGTCGCAGTCGCACCGGTCGCAGTCGCCCCGGACGCCGCCACGCCGCCGCCGCCGCCGCTCGTGGACCCCATGGCCGTAGCGACCCCGGCTGCTCAGGCCACGCCAGATCCGACGGTCCCCTCGGCGGTCACGCAGCCAACACCGGCCGCCCCGCAGGAGATCATCTTTATAGCGGTCCAGGAGGCCCCCGCAGCGGTGGTGGGTGCCGATGCTCCCGCGATCACGCCCGCGGCGCCTATCGCAGCAAGCGCCGATCAGGTTGATCTGAGCACCCTTGCCGTCGCCGCCGTGGTCGTGGGCTCGACGCTCACTCCTGTCAAGGTGGCTGCGGAACCCTCCGTCATCACCCCCCTCGTCGTCCCGATTGTGCAGGGTCTCGGGGCGGGCCTTCTCCTGCCGTTTGTCAGCCCCAAGACATTCGGGCCGCCGCCGCCATCGTTCGGGAGAGCCGTCGACGCACAGACCGCGGTGGCGCAGCCGGTGCAGACGGATTCCCCCGCCCAGGCGACGCACGTTGCCGCAGACCTCCCGTTCGGGTTCGCCGCTCCTCCGGGTGGATGGACCGGCGAGGGCGCCGGGATCCTTGCCCTCCTGATGGGCTTCCTCCCGCTCGGCGTTCCCGATGGCAAGTCGTCGCTCACACAACAGACCCAAGCTGCCTTGATCCTGATAGGCGCGCTCCTGATGGTGCTTCCGTTCTTTGCCAGCCCCCTTCGCGACCGTCGTCGCCGGGGCCCTCGAGGGTTCGCAACCCTCGCCCTCAGACCCGGCTAAGGCCGCTCCAGCCGGGCATCCGCCCGGCCTGGTCGTCACGCATCCGTACGCGACGGCTTGAGCATGTGCCTTCTTCCACCCCGCACGGGAACTGAGGATTTGATGAACAGCTGTGAGATTCGCGTTGTCGGCCCAAGAGGTCGCGATGAATCTGCGCTCGCGGAGACACTGAAACGGTTCGGTCACGTCGTGTCCGAGCTACCTGCGGCGACGCCGCGGCAGGGCACCGACGAGATCATCGTCGTCGACGCTCGCGATGCCTGCGTCACCGAACTCGCCGAAATCGAGCGTGACCTGCACGAGCAGCCTGGCCCGATCGTCGTCATCTCGGACAACATGGGCTCTGGATTCGGCTCGTTCGCCAACCACCTCGGACGATCCGTCGTGCTCGCGAGCAGCGGCAGTGAGATGGGCTACAAGGTCGCACTGAACCTCTGCAAGCTCATGATCGCCGACCGCGCGGCACTGGCGGCGGCATGATCTGGACATCCACAACCGCAGTCGCGACGCAGTCGCTCGTCCCCGCCGAGCTGGACCAGGATGGTCCGCAGCTGGGATCGTTGATTGCCGAGCACGGATTGATCCGCGGTGTGCGCCGCCGGATCGAGGAGTGGCGCGAGTATCCACCTCACGGTCCGATTTCGCTCTCCAAAGCGCCGATTGATCAGAGGGACCCGGAGCACGAGGTTCTGGTCCGCGGGTAGCGCTCGGTGCGGTGTGTATTGAGACGTACCGCACCGGGCGCCGTTCGGCCCCGCTCCACGATCACCCCTCAAACGCACGCCCCGCCGCTCGACATTTGCGTCGCGACGACGGTGTGATCGCAACGTCGCGTGAACTCCTGCCTCGCGAGACGGTCCGACGAATCGCCCTGTAACCGCGGCACGGATGTCACCTCGGCGGATCTGGCGCGACGAGCCCATCCATGGGGCCCAGCGCGCGACGGCGTCATGTCGAGCCCAACCCTCTGGCGCGTGTGACGCGACCGCACCGGCGATACTTCGGTTGCCATGACAACGGCCATTTGGCTCCGACGGATTCGGCCAATTGTGACATCTCCGTGCGCATCTTGTGACACATCCGCGACATGTTGATGGCCGCTTCGGGACCCCTCCGGCATTTTTTGGTCGTACGTTTCTCCCCATCTTGAGCAATTCGTTGTCCGCGAGTCACACGGGTCGCAAAATGGCCGACGGCCTGCTCCTTCGCGACACGGCCAAGCGGCCGTGACGGCACACGCCCGCCCATCATGGTTTCAGGTGAGTCACGGTGGGTACGGCGAGTCATGAGCGAGACCACAAGCAGTCTGTCGTCGCCGATGCGCCATTCGGCGCATCGGTAACGCGAACGAAGCAGCGAGGAGCACGCGCATGAGCGCCAAGGAACCCCCATCGGGGCCCAATCACGAGGAACGCGACTTCGCCGAGGGGCAGGAGTGGAGCAAGAAACACCCAGAGCGCGAGCAGGCAGGCGACTTCGCCGAGGGACAGGAGCATGCCGAACACCGACACGAAGGCGCGTTCGCCGAAGGCCAGGCGACTCGGGAACACCACCCCGAAAACGAGAAGCAGGGACAGTTCTCCCGCGGCCAGAGCGCCGAAGCGGACGGGTGATGCCGTCTGACTGAGTGTCGATGCACACGTGTGTGTGCCCATCCGCTGGACACGACACGTCACTGGCTGCCCTGCCCGTTTCTGTTTAGCCCGATCCGCAAACGGGCACGTTGTCGTTGATGGCGACAACGAATGAGACAGGTACGGTGCGCAGCGACGTGCCGACGAAGGACGCAGCGCGTCAAGCGCGCCCGTACGTCATGGCAGTCGCCGTGATCGCGGTCGCGGTGCTGCTGATCGTTTGGGTCGCGTCGAACAATCAGCGCGTGGCGGTCGACTGGCTGGTCAAGGAGACGACCGGCTCCCTTGCGTTGATCATCTTCGTTGCTGCCGCGACCGGCTGGGCCCTCGGGCTGCTGACCGTCCTTGCGTTTCGTATGCGGGCAAAACGCGCGTCCAGGTTGTAACAACGAACCATCCCGCCGTGACCGCCGTCATGCCACCTCGCGCCGGGCCGAAGCGGGCTCGCGCGATACACACCTTGGGAATTGGACGCTGACGAATGCAGAGCACCTTCAAATTGGGGCGTGTAGCCGGCGTCGAGATCGGGATCAACTGGACGTGGCTGGTCGTCTTTGCTCTGACTGCGTGGACACTCGCCGACGGCGTGTTCCCGGAGACCAACCCTGGCCTTTCCGACGGCGCCTACTGGTCAATGGGCATCGTCGCGGCGGCGGTGTTCTTCGTCTCGATCCTGGCCCACGAACTCGGCCATGCCCTGCGGGCGCGACGCGAGGGGATGGAGATCGACGGAATCACTCTGTGGCTCTTCGGCGGGGTCGCCCGATTCCGCGGGCAGTTTCCGAGCGCCGGAGCGGAGTTCCGTATCGCAATTGCCGGACCCGTCGTCACGCTGGTGCTCGCCGTCGCGTTCATCCTGACCGCACTGGCCGGCCTGCCGGGCTCCGTCGACGGCGTCGTGACGTGGCTCGGGTTCATCAACCTGTTCGTGCTGGCGTTCAACCTCCTGCCGGCGCTTCCGCTCGACGGCGGGCGAGTACTGCGGGCGGCGTTGTGGCACACGCGTGGTGATTTTGTATGGGCGACGCGGATCGCGGGTGCCGCCGGCCGTGGCTTCGGCTTCGTCTTGATCGGCGTCGGGGTGTTCATGTTCATCGTCCAGGGTCAGTTCAGCGGCGTCTGGCTCGGATTCCTCGGCTGGTTCCTGCTGGCCGCCGCCGAGGGCGAGGTTCGGCACTCCGCGACCCGGCAAGCGCTCTCCGGGCTGCGGGTGGGTGATCTGATGGTGCGCAACCCGGTCACGGCCGACGCCGCGTCGACGGTGGGCGCGTTTATGGATCAGGTCGTCTGGCCGAACCGCTACACCACCTACCCCATCGTCGCGCGTGGCGCGGCGGTCGGCATCCTGCCCTTCCGCTGCGTCGCCGAGATCCCCCGCGCCGAGTGGGATGCGCGGCACGTACGCGACTGCATGGTGCCTCTGAGCGAATCGGTGCGGCTTCGCGAGACCGACGACCTGGTGACCGCGCTCGAGCAGCTCAACGAGCTTGGCACCGGGCGGGCGCTGGTGCTCGAGGACGGCGACCGCCTCGTGGGTCTCCTTTCGCTCAGCGACGTCGCCCGAGCACTCGAGACGCCGCGACCACCACGACTCGAACGCCGCATGGAGTCGGGTACGACCTTCGAGGCGTGAGTGTCACCGCTCGGGCGATCGGGCAAGCTGCGTCCATGAGGTCGACGTGAGACGGCTTTCGACCGACGTGCTGGTCGTCGGGGGCGGGGCCACCGGAGGGGGCGTCGTGCGCGACGTGGCAATGCGCGGGTTCTCGACGATCCTGGTCGAGCGTGTCGACTTGGGGCAGGGCACCACCGGCAGGTTCCACGGGCTGCTGCACTCCGGCGGACGGTACGTGGTCAGCGATCCCCGGTCGGCCACCGAATGCGCAGAGGAGGTGGAAGTCCTGCAGCGCATCGCGGCGGACGCGATCGAGACGACCGGCGGCATGTTCGTCACCACACCTCTGGACGCCCCGGCGTACGCGGATGAGTTCTTGGCCGCGTGCCAGACGACTGGTGTGACCGTCGAAGAGATCCCCGTAGCGGAGGCCCTGCGGCGTGAGCCGCGGCTCACCCCAAAGATCAGCCGGGCGTTCGCCGTCAACGACTGCGCCGTCGACGCGTGGAAGCTGATCTGGGGCAACGTGCGCTCGGCCGAGGCGTACGGCGCCACGATCCTGCCCTACCACTGGGTCACCGAGATCCTGCGGCAGGGCGACGCCGTCGTCGGCGCGGTCTGCCACGACGGGGTGACCGATGAAGACGTCCGGATCGAGGCCGCGTTCACCATCAACGCCGCGGGCGTCTGGGCGGGGCAGCTTTCGGATCTGGCCGGCTGCCCGGGTGTGATCGTCGTGCCCGGCCGCGGCATCATGATCGCGATGAACCACCGGCTGGTGGGCACGGTCATCAACCGATGCGCACCGCCCGGCGACGGCGACATCCTGGTACCGATCCGCACGGTGTGCGTCATCGGGACCACCGACTCCCAAGCCAAGAGCCCGGACGAGCTCGCGATCACCGCCGCCGAAGTGGGCGAGATGCTGGACGCGGGCGAGATCCTGGTACCCGGCTTTCGACGTGCGCGGGCGCTCCATGCGTGGGCAGGCGCCCGACCGCTCTTCAAAGACGAGCGCGCCGACGCGAGCGACACGCGCCACATGAGCCGAGGGCTCGCGCTCGTCGACCACCAGGAGCGCGACGGCGTGACGGGGTTCCTGACGATCACCGGCGGCAAAGCAACGACCTATCGGTTGATGGCGCAGGTCACTGTCGACGCGATGTGCGCACAACTCGGTCAGACACGTCGGTGCGGGACCGCCGACGAACCGTTGGCGGGGTCCGAGGACGGCACGACGTACTGGCTGGGATCGCGTCTGGCGACCCGCGAGGCGACGATGCACGACGACCAGTTGATTTGTGAGTGCGAGCTGATGTCGCGACGGGCCCTCGAGAGCCTGCTGGAACGACGACCCACGGCAACCTTCGACGACGTGCGCAGGCAGCTTCGGCTCGGCATGGGACCGTGCCAGGGCGGCTTCTGCGCCTACCGCGCAACGGGCATCGCACACGAGCTTGGCCACATCGACGCCGAGCTTGCAAGCGACCGGCTCGCCATGTTCCTTGAGCATCGCTGGATCGGCCTGCATCCCATCCTGTACGGCGACCAGGTCCGCCAGGCGGCGCTCGACGATTGGATCTTCCAGGGAACTCTGGACGTGGAGCACCTGCCCGGCCGCGACGCTCGGACCCCGGCGTGAACGACGTCGTCGTGATCGGCGCAGGCCTCGCAGGCCTGACAGCCGCGACGCGCCTGGCGCAGGCGGGCCACAACACGCTCCTGATTTCGTTCGGCGTCGGCGGGCTGCATCTTTCCCCCGGCGTCATCGACGTGCTGGGGTACGCGCCGCAGCGGGTGACGCGACCGCTCGACGCACTCACGCACGTCGCGTCCGATCACCCCTACCGGCTACTCGGACCGGACCGCGTGGCCGCGGCCCTCGCGTGGCTGCGCGACACGGTCGCAGACGACTGGTTTGTCGGAGATTCCACAGTGAACATCCTTCTGCCGACGGCGGTCGGGGCGTTTCGACCGACGGCGCTGGCGCCGCAGACCATGGCCGCGGGCGCGATCGGCGACGGCCGGCGCTACCTGATCGTCGGACTCCGCGCGCTGAAGGACTTCCACCCGGATCTGGTCGCGGCCAATCTGGCGCGAGCCGAGGTCCCGGGCGGCGGATCGGTCAGCGCACGATCGGTCATGCTGACGGCCAACCCCCGTCCGGGCGAGGCGGATGTCTCGCCGGTGGTGTTTGCCCGCGCGATGGACGACGGTCCGTTCGGGGAGACCCTGGCTGCGGAGCTCGCGCCGCTCGTTGACGACGGCGAGACCGTCGGTGTGCCGGCGATCCTGGGACTTCGCAACGCGCCGGAGGTGTGGGGCGCGCTGCAGGAGCGGGTCGGTGCGCCGGTGTTCGAGATTCCGACGCCTCCGCCCTCGATCGCCGGGATGCGGTTGGGCGAGAGGTCGGCAGCGGCACTGCGTGCGGCAGGAGGGCGCATCGTGATGGGGTCGCTGGTGACCGGTGCCACCGCCGAGGGGCGACGGATCACCGCGGTCACCGCGGACACAGCCGGCCGCGAACGACGCTACGCCGCAAGCGCCTTCGTGCTTGCGACCGGCGGCTTCGAGTCCGGGGCGCTCGCCGTCGACTCGTACGGCGTGGTGCGCGAACGCGTGCTGAACCTGCCGCTCGTTGGCGTACCTCCTCAGGGCTCCCCGCCGTTTGACGCCGACTACTGGGCCGAGCACCCGCTCTTTCGCGCCGGCGTCGCCGTCGATGCGGCCATGCGTCCGATCGGACCGGACGGCGAGGCGGTGTACGAGAACCTGTACGCGGTGGGGGGCCTGTTGGCCGGGGCCATCCGCTGGCGCGAAAAGTCGGGTGAGGGGATCGCGTTGGCGAGCGCCCTCGCCGCCGCCGATTCGATCCTCGAGGACGACTCATGACCGACCTGATGCGCAACTCGCTCGACCACTGCGTCAAGTGCACGATCTGCGAGACGGCGTGCCCGGTCGCGGCGGTCACGCCACTCTTTCCCGGCCCCAAATTCGTCGGGCCGCAGGCGGAGCGCTACCGGGCCGACGGAGTGTCGCCGGACAGTTCGCTCGACTGGTGCTCGGGGTGCGGTATCTGCACCTACGTGTGTCCGCAGGACGTCAAGATCGCCGAGATCAATGCCCAGGCGCGCGCGGTGATGAAGCAGGAGCGCGGTATCCCGCTGCGCGATCGCGTCATCTCTCGGCCGACCGTGGCGGGAGCACTCGGCGCGCCCGTCCCCCGCCTGGCGAACCTGGGGCTGCGCAGCCGCGTCGCCCGGCGCCTGATTGAGCGGACGCTCGGCATCCACCGATTCGCGCCGCTGCCGAAGTATGCGACCCAGACCTTGCGGCGCTGGCTGCGTCGGCGTTCCCCGTCACAAGGCGAGCGGACAGTGACGTACTTCCACGGCTGCGCAGCCAACTACTACGAGGTCGAGACCGGGCGGATGGCCATCGAGGTGCTCGAGCACAACGGGTACCGCGTATTGACGCCGACCCAGGGGTGCTGTGGGCTGCCGCTCCAATCGAACGGCTTGTTCGACGACGCGCGGCGCTGCGTCCGACGGCTTGTCGCCGCGCTCGCGCCGACGGTGCGCGATGGGCACGCCATCGTCGCGACGTCGACAAGTTGCGGGCTCATGCTCAAGCGCGAGGCGCGCGAGATCCTGGGCGTGCAGGATGACGACTTGGAGCTGGTCGGCAAGCACACGTTCGACATCTGCGAGTTCCTGCTGGACCTGCATGAGTGCGGTGAGCTTCGCACCGACTTCCGGCCGGTCGAGCTGACCGTCCCGTACCACGCGCCTTGCCAGCTGCGCGGGCATGGCATCGGCACGCCCGCGGTCGAGCTGCTTCGCCTCGTGCCTGGCCTCGAGGTCGTCGAGAGCGGCGAAGTCTGCTGCGGCGTCGCCGGCACCTACGGCCTCAAACGCGAGAGGTACGCGGTCGCAATGGATGTCGGCGCGGGCCTGTTTCGCATGATCCGCGCGATGGCGCCTGAGCTCTCTGTCTGCGACTCCGAGACGTGCCGCTGGCAGATCGCCCACGGATCCGGCGTCCCATCGGTCCACCCGATCGCCCTGCTGCACCGCGCCTACGGCCTGTAGGCGGCACCCGACCGCGCCGCCCAACCTGGTACTCGGCCGGTTCGACGAGGGACGGGTCCAGCCCCTTTTTAACTGCCAATTGGCGGTGTACGCGACGGCCAATCGTTACATGACGCGAGTGAGTTATGTGACGATTCGACACACTTGGGATCCTGTCCCAACAACGGCGACCGCCCCCATTTGATCGTCCGGCACGCTGGGAGGCGGCCGTGGTGAGCTGGGGCTGCCGTCAGGCGTGGCGTGGACTCAGCAGGGTGGGGTGGCCGCAGCACAGAGCCCGGCGACGCGGGTCTCGAGGGCGCTCAGCCGCGGTGTCAGGTCAACCGTGGCGCCGGTCGACGGCACCTGCTGAGGA
>JANMDV010000092.1:0-4854 GCA_031376485.1 Actinomycetota bacterium | reverse complement strand
GGAGCCGCGGCAACTCCCGGCGCCAGCGTGCGAAAGATCGGGTCCAGCCGTTTGACGGTTTTCGGCTCGCCGCCGATCATCATGCAGAAACCGCGCTCCAGGCCGAACACCCCGCCGCTCGTGCCGACGTCCACAAAGCCGATGCCCCGTTCGGCCAGCGCCGCCGCCCGGTGGATATCGTCGCGGTAGTAGCTGTTGCCGCCGTCGATGACGACGTCGCCCGTTTCGAGGTGCGCGGCCACGTCCGCGACCACCCGGCCGGTGATGCCTGCCGGCACCATGACCCAGGCGGTGCGCGGGGTCGTGAGCTTGGCGGCAAAATCCGCTAGGTCCTTCGCGCCGATCGCGCCCTCCTTAACCAGCGTGCGGACGGCCGCGCGGTCGACGTCGGACACGACGCACTCGTGTCCGTCTCGCATCAGGCGGCGCACGATGTTGGCGCCCATCCGGCCCAGGCCGACCATTCCCAGCTGCATCCCGATCTCCTCCGGCTCGTTGTGGCGGAGCCTACGCGCGTCCGCGCGCGTGCCGATACCTGCGGATCAGCGCGTTGGTCGAACTGTCGTGGGCCGGCGTGGGCGGATCATCCGCATCGAGCTCCGGAGCGATGCGTTTGGCAAGCATCTTGCCGAGTTCGACGCCCCATTGGTCGAACGGGTTGATGTCCCAGATCGCGCCCATCGTGAACACACGGTGCTCATAGAGCGCGACCAACTGCCCCAGCACGCTCGGTGTCAGACGCGGCGCCATGATGGTGTTGGACGGACGATTGCCCGCAAACACGCGATGGGGTATCTGGTGGGCGGACACACCCTCCGCCGCAACCTCGTCGCGCGTCTTGCCGAACGCCAGGGCCTCGGTTTGGGCAAAGAAGTTCGCCATCAGCTGGTCGTGATGTTCGGCGACGTGGTGAGCGGGGTGGCAGAACCCGATGAAGTCGCACGGGATCAGCTTCGTGCCCTGGTGGATCAGTTGATAGTAGGCGTGTTGCCCGTTGGTGCCGGGCGTGCCCCAGACCACGGGCCCGGTTTGGTAGGCCACGCGGGCGCCGTCCAGGTCGACGGACTTTCCGTTGGATTCCATGTCGAGCTGCTGCAGGTAGGCCGCAAAGCGCGAGAGGTACTGGGAGTAGGGCAGGACGGCGTGGGTCTCGGCGCCGAAGAAGTTGCCGTACCACACACCCAGCAGGCCCATCAGAACCGGCAGGTTGCGCTCGAACGGCGTCGTGCGGAAGTGCTCGTCGATGGTGTGGAACCCGTCCAGCATTTGGCCGAACCGCTCGGGTCCGATCGCCACCATCAGCGACAGGCCGATCGCCGAGTCCAAGCTGTAGCGACCGCCGACCCAGTCCCAGAAGCCGAACATGTTGTCGGTGTCGATGCCGAACGCGGCAACCGCCTCGGCGTTGGTCGACACCGCGACGAAGTGCTTGGCGACCGCTGCGTCGTCGCCGAGTGCCGCCAAGAGCCACGCCCGGGCCGAGGTGGCGTTGGTGATCGTCTCGATCGTGGTAAACGTCTTGGACGCGACGACGAAGAGCGTCTCGTGGGGATCCAGGTCGTGGGTGGCCTCCCAGATGTCGTCGCCGTCGACGTTCGAGACAAACCGAAACCGCATCGTGCGCTCCGAGAAGTCACGCAGGGCCTCGTATGCCATCGCCGGACCCAGGTCCGAGCCCCCGATCCCGATGTTGACGACGTTGCGAATGCGACGGTCGGAGAACCCGTGCCACTGGCCGCTTCGCACTCGCTCGGCGAACGTGCCCATCCGGTCGAGCACGTCGTGGACGTCGGGCACCACGTCATGTCCGTCGATCTCGATCGTCGCACCGCGGGGCGCCCGAAGCGCCGTGTGCAGGACCGCGCGGTCCTCGGTTGTGTTGATGCGGTCGCCGCGGAACATGGCGTCGATCCGGTCACGTAACCCCGCCCGTTCGGCCAGCGCGACCAGCAGACGAATGGTCTGGGGGGTCACCCGATTCTTGGAGTAGTCCAGAAACAGGTCCCCCGCCGTTGCGGTCATCGCCTCGCCGCGGACCGGATCGTCGGCGAACAGCTCACGCAGGTGACCGTCCGCCACGTCTGCGTGATGCGCACGGAGTGCTGCCCATTCCTGGGACTCGTGAATGCTCAACGGAATGCTCCCGGTTCGAGGTGGCCTCGGGACGGTACCCGTCGAGACGGCGCGCCGCGAGGTTGCCCCGCTCAAGGGTCCTTCGTGAGCGCCAACTGGTGCGTTCAGGCGCGGACCGCGAGCGACGGATGGAAAGCTGCTGCCGCACCGCCAGCTCCTCCGCCGGACCGGGCTCGTTAAACGAGCTGTCCCCCGTGGACCGAAGCCCACGGGGGACAGGAAGCGGATGGAGCCGGTTGGGGGTTAGCTGCGGACTTGGACGGTCCGGTTGAACCTCGTCGTCCCATCACGGTTGGAGATGGAGACCACCAGGCGGTACCGACCAGTGATGACCCGGCGACCCTTGGTGTTGTTCAAGTTCCACTTGAAGGTGACAAGCCCGGCCTTCTTGACCTTGCGGTTGAAGCGACGCACGAGCACGCCCTTTGTATTTCGCACGTCCAGGCGGACCGTCGCCGCGCCCCTGAGCCGGAACCTGATGAGGACCGGGGACGACAGTGCCCGGACGCCCTTCGCAACCGCGCCTGTCGGGGTGACCCGGATGGTGCTGATGGCAAACGGCACCAAAGGCTGCAACACCCGGTTCGCGACGATCTCAGCCGCGACCCTGGCCGCGACGACCGCTGCGGTCGCGCCTGAGAACACGGTCTCGGCGGTGCCCCTGTCGTCGGTGTAGCTGACCCTGACACGAAGCTGCTGTCCGAGCTGCCCCGCGGAGGGGGTGAAAGTCGCGCCGGTGGCGCCCAAGATGTTCGTGAAGCTCGTGCCGCTGCCCTGCTGCCATTGGAACCCGAACGTGGCGTTCACAATGCCGTCGGCGTCGCCGATCGACCCTCTGGACGCCGTGACTGCGAATCCGACCACCGGTGACGTGTTACTGAGGAACGGCGCCCCGGTGGGCGGGTCGTTGACGTTGACGACGGCCCCGGTCGGCGCCGACGTGCCGCTTTCGGACACCCCCTGGCCGTCCTGGAAGACGGCTGTAAGGCGAAGGCGCGCCCCGACCTCTCCGGGGCCGGGCGTGAAGGTGGGGCCCCTCCCGACGCTCACCCACGTGCCGGCGCCGGCCTCCATCTGCCAGCTGTAGACGATCGCGGCGGGGTTGATGCCAGCGGGGAGGGGGCTCTGGTTATCCGCCAGCGTCCCGGGGTCGGCAGTCAGGGTCTGGCCCTCAAGCGGCGCGCCAAGGATGGCGGGCCGGCCGGTGGCGGGCTGGTTGTTGGGGTTGAAGACGAGCACGGCCGTCCGATCGGTGAACCGCAGCCGCTCGACGTTCGTCAGAATGTCCACGCCGTCGTTGACAACCCCCGCGGGCGCCGAGTGGTTGACGGTGACCGTCCCTCCCTCGATCACCGAGTTGTCCAGGGGGACGCCCGTGTACTCGGTGCTCGCACCGGAGAACTCGGCGGTGTCGATGGCGGTGGCGGCCGGATCCTTGATCGCGCGAAGGATGTTCACGTTGACTGGGTTGATGGTGCCGCCGAACACGCCCGCTTGAAGCGCGGTCATGTTGTCGACCGGTAGCGCTGCGCCCGCCTGGAGTTGCACGTCCAGCCACTTGTCGCCGTCGATGATGTCGTTGCCGGCGCGGCCTTCGATGATGTCACTGCCTTCGCCACCGAGGATGATGTTGCCCCCGGCGAACTGATTCCCGCCGCCGAGCACGCCTCCCGCGCCTCCCAGGCCGTCAATGACGCCGGCCTGAGCCGCGCTGTCGATCGAGTTGCCGGGCAGGGCGGTCAGGGCCGTGACGTTGTCGCCACGCAGGACGTCGTTGAGGTTCCAGCCCGAGAGGCCCTCGATCGTGCGGTACCGGTCGCGAACGGCGGCCAGGTCCGGCGGCAGCAGGACGCCCCGGTTGAGGTCGGCATCGGCCGCCTGGGGGTCGCTCTTGTGGGTGACCCAGTCGAAGCCGAGCATGCCTTCGTTGAACTCGACGCCCCCGCCGCTCAGCATGATGTCGTCGCCACCCTCGCCGTGGTGGTCGTCGTTGCCGCCCTGGCCGTTCAGGACGTCGTTGCCGTCCGTCGTGGCGTTCTCGAACGGCGCGGCGCTCCCTCCATTCAGCGCATCCACCGAGTTGCCGCCCTCGAGCCAGTCGTCTCCTGCGCCGCCGAGCACCGTGTCGGCGGAGCTGCTGCCCAAGACGAAGTCGTTCTGGTTGCCGGCGAAGACTTCCTTGGTGTTGACGCCGCCGATGACGAAGTCTTTGCCGTCGCCTCCGAGCACCAGGTCCAAGCCGGGGCCGGCGTTGATGGCGTCGTTGCCGTTGTTGCCCTTGAGATTGTCGTCGCCGCCGCTGTCAGTGAGGATGTCGTCGCCGTCGCCGGCGTTGATGATGTCGTTGCCGGCACCGCCCTCGAGCCGGTCGTTGCCGGCATCGCCCCAGAGGGTGTCATCACCCACGCTGGCGTGCAGGTTGTCGGCGACCGATCTGCCACCCATGACGACGTGCTCTTGGCCCTTGAAGCGCAGCTGGTCGCTCGGCGTCTGCGGCACCGTCTCGAGTGCGGCGCCCAGCGGGCCTGCCGGCCACGTGCTCGAATCACCCCGTTCGATGACGAAGTCCGGCCGTGCGAAGACATCCCCGGGCAGATGCGTGGCGTCCGTGTTGCGCATCACCATCGCGGCGAACGAGTTACCCTCGAGTTCGCTGAGGAAGTTGGTTCCCGCGAGTCGGAACAGGTAGTAGAAGCGGTCGGCGTCCTGCAGTTTCTCCAT
>JANMDV010000057.1:0-83258 GCA_031376485.1 Actinomycetota bacterium | reverse complement strand
CTGGGCGTGGTGACCGCAACCCAGTATCGGAAACAGTGGCGCATCGCCATCGTCGCCATCGCAGCCGTGGCCGCGATCATGCCCGGCGGCGATCCGCTCAGCATGATGCTGCTGATGATCCCCCAGCTCGGGCTGTACGTGCTGGGCATCTGGCTGGCCACGATGTTCGGGCAACCGGCCCCGTGGAAACGTGATCTGTGGGCCGATGACACCGACGATGATCCGTCGCCCGGGTAACGCCAGGCGCCGGGTGGCGGGGACCCCGCGCCACCGGCCTTCGTGATGTTTCGTTGTGCCCGTCGGTGTCCCGGGGCACCGCCGTCGAGATCGTGTCGGGCATGACCGTGATCGATTCCCGCGTCGTCCAGATCGCACAGGACATCACGCCGCTCTCGGAGCGCATCCAGGGCCATCGAGTCCGTCGCCCGTTCGGTTAACGACCAGCCGGATCAGTCCAACATGCTCGCATTCAACGCCACCACGAAGCCGCCAGGTCGGCGAGCAGGCCAGGGTTCGTGGTCGGTGGCACGGGAGGCGCGGCGGACTGACAATGCTGCCGAAGGCGCTGCCGACGACGCCGTCAGCCTGATTCGTTCAGTCGGTGTCCGGTGACCGCCAGGAACACGTCTTCGAGCGTGGCGCGGCGGACCATCTGAAGCTCCAGTGGGACGCCGGTCGCGCGGGCCCGCACGAACAGCTCCTCTGCATCGTCTGAGTAGAGGTTCAGGACGTCGCCGCGGATCTGGTGTCCGTCGACGGCGGCGCCCAGGCGCCCCAGGAGTTCGGCGACGTCGGACGTCGCGACGCGCAGCTCGAGGGCCTCGCGTCCGACCTCGGCGGCAATCAGCTCGGCCGGTGCGCCCTCGCGGGCGATGCGTCCCCGGTCCATCACGACGAGTCGGTCACACAGCTGTTCGGCCTCGTCCATGTAGTGCGTTGTCAGCACCAGCGTGACGCCCTGCTCCTTGAGCGCCCGCAGCCGTTCCCACACCAGGTGCCGAGCCTGCGGGTCGAGTCCCGTGGTCGGCTCGTCCAGGAGCACCAGCTCGGGTTCGTTGATCAGCGCACGCGCGATCTGGATACGGCGCTTCATCCCACCGGAAAGACGCTCCACGGGGTCGTCAGCGCGGTCGGTGAGCTCTACGAAGGCCAGGAGCTCATCAGCGCGGCGCGCGGCCTCACGACGCGGGATGTCGAAGTACCGGGCGTACACGCGCAGGTTCTCGCGAACGGTCAGCTCCAGATCCAGGTTGATCTCCTGCGCGACGACGCCGATGCGGCGTTTGACCGCGCGGGCGTGGTCGGCCGGGTCCAGTCCGAGCACCTCGAGCAGGCCGGCGTCGCGTCGCGCCAGGCACGACAGCATGCGCATCGTCGTCGTCTTGCCGGCGCCGTTGGGGCCGAGGAATCCGAAGCACTCCTGTCGCCGGATGCTGAACGCGATTGCGTCGACGGCCGCGACCTGGCCGTATCGTTTCGTCAGGCCCGTGGCCCGAACGACCGGCCCGTCCTCCGGCGAAGTCACGTCACTCGCGCAGACCGCTCGTACTCCCCTTCGGCACGGTCATATCAGTGGTCAGCGCGTCGATTGTGATCTGCAGTCCCTCGTCCAGCTCGATCGTCGCCTCCCACCCCAGGAGCGCCCGTGCGAGCGTGATGTCCGGCTGGCGGATCATCGGGTCGTCCTGCGGCAAGGCCTCGTAGACCAGCTCCGACCGGCTGCCCGTCAGGCGGACAATGGCTTCCGCAAGCTGCAGGATCGTGTACTCGCCCGGGTTGCCGATGTTGACGGGCTCGTGGTAGTCACTCCGGATCAGGCGGGTCAGGCCCTCGATCAGGTCCGTGACGAAGCAGAACGAGCGCGTCTGCGAGCCCTCGCCGAAGATGGTGATCGGCTTGTTGGCCATGGCCTGGCGCAGGAACGTCGGGATTGCGCGACCGTCGTGGGGGCGCATACGCGGGCCGTACGTGTTGAAGATGCGGACGATCTTGGTGTCGACGCCCTGCTGACGGTTGTAGGCCATGGTCAGCGCCTCGGCGTACCGCTTGGCCTCGTCGTAAACGCCGCGCGGCCCGATCGGGTTGACGTGGCCCCAGTAGGTCTCGGGTTGTGGATGCACCTGCGGGTCGCCGTAGACCTCGCTCGTCGAGGACAACAGAAACCGGGCGCGGTGTCGCTTGGCGAGTCCGAGCGCGTTGTGCGTTCCGTATGACCCGACCTTGAGCGTGTGCAGCGGCAGGCGCAGGTAGTCGATGGGGCTGGCCGGTGACGCCAGGTGGTAGATCTCATGGACGGGTCCCGGGATCTCGATGTGATCCACCATGTCGTGCAGGATGAACGTGAACCGGGGATCGCGGATGTGCTCGATGTTCTCGAGCGAACCGGTGTCGAGGTTGTCGATGCAGACGACACCGTTGCCTTCGGCGAGGAGTCGTTCGCACAGATGCGAGCCGAGGAAGCCCGCCCCCCCGGTGACGACACACGTTGCCATGCCGCCAACCCTACCTGTACCGGCGATCCAGGGCCAGGCCGGCGGTGACGCGCACGATCCGCAGGAAGTTGCGAACGCCTGCGAACCCGTCGTGCATGGACCCGTCGGGCGGCGGGCGCATCGTCACCGGGATCTCGCCGATAGAGCGACCGGATCGGTGCAACCGGATCAGGTAGCTGACCTCGGTCAGGTTGTCCGGGAAGCCGTGGGTCGCGACGTCGCGGGCGACGGTCGCGCGCATGGCACGGAACCCCGACGTGGGGTCTGTCAACGGCAGTCGCCCGATGTGCCGGGCCATCCAGCGGCACGACGTGATGGCGAGCCGGCGTGGGATCGGCATGCGGTAGCCCGGTCCGAGGAACCTGCTGCCGACCACGACGTCGAAGTGTTCCAACCCGTCCAGCAAGACCCGCAGGTCGCCGGCGAGGTGTTGTCCGTCCGCATCGACCTGTGCGATCCCGTCGGCGCCTGCGGCCAGTACCGCCTGGTATCCACGTCGCAGCGCCTCGGCGTACCCGCCTCGCCCCGCATGGGTACACACCACGTCCGCCCCGGCTTGCCGTGCGACCGCCGCCGTCGCGTCGCGGGACCGGTCGTCGACCACGACGACATGCGCGTCGGGGAGCGTGGCGCGAATCGCAGAGACCACCGCCCCGACGGTGCGCTCTTCGTTATGTGCGGGGATCACGATCCCGATCATCGCTGCCACCGCCATATCTTGGCAGGTCCGACCGTGGCGACGACAGCGAGCTGATCGGGGGTCAACGCCGTGGCGATCCGCGCTTGGGCCTGGCTCCAGTTGGAGGGCCATCCCGATCGGCGGTGGACCGGGCCGGTCACCAGATACCCGCTCGTCGCATCGGCGGGATCGGGCAGGGGCAGGAGCAGGCGCGTGCGTCGCGCCTGAGCCGGGGACAGAAATTCGGGATCCTGGACCGTGGGGATCGTCAGCCGGTGTCGCGCGGTGTACGTGGTGAGCTTTGCGTACCACGTGTAGCTCTCTGCGAGCACGGGGCCCTCGGGGAGCCCGCGCAGCCGGTCGGCCACGCGTGCGACGAGGGTCGAGTCGTCCGGTCGCAGCACGCGTCCGGGCAGGTACCACAGCGCGCAAATCGTCGCGATCGCAACCCCGACCGGGGCGAGCGCCGCGAACCGCCCGTCGATCGCCAAGGCGATCACCAGCGCGCAGGGGATCGTGCAGAGCGTCAGGTACCGAATTGGCTTGGCGAGGTTGAACAACGTGCCGAACTCGAGGTAGAGGGCGGTCCATGCGAGCCAGACCCCGGGCAGCAGCACGCGCCGATCGCGCGCGTACAAGTGGAAGCCGATGGCACCGACGAGTGCCATCGTTAGCAGAAAGAACGGGCTGCCCGGATCGAACGTATCCCGCCCGATGGCCGCCGCATACGTGTCGGACCACGAGAACGCCTCGATCGGATCGCGGAACTCGCCCTCGGTGCCCGCGCCGATGAGCGGTCGCAACGGCTCGCCGGCCCCGACCGCGAACGCGAGCGCCGAGGCCGCAGGCATGACGGCGGCGCCGGCCGCCGCTGCGACAAGCCCGCGGCGGCCTGCCCCCCAGCCTGCCAGCGCGAGTACCGGGATCAGGATGAGCGCGTTCTCGCGCACAGACCAGGCGACCCCCAAGAGCAGTCCGGCGGCGAACGCCCACCGCGCGGCTCTCCCTGCGGACCGACCCGCGCGCAGCGCGCACCAGATGGCGAACGCCAGCACCGCCGGTGCGATTGCATCCGGTCGCAGCCGGGTGCCGACGAGCGCCTCGAGTGGCGCCACCGCGACGATTGCGGCTGCGACGTATCCCACGCGCCTGCCGGCCAGATCCCGACCCAACAGGTACGCCGCCACGATGCCGGTCAGCGACACGGCAAGCGGCCAGATCGCCACCACGGCGTCGCTGCCGTCGAACAGTCGGAAGAGCCCCGCGACCGGCCAGAGCAGGCCGATGCGGCTGCCGAACCACTCCGCGTCGCCGGACGGGAAGTATCCGTTCGAAAGGTTCTGGACGACGCCGATGAACCGGGATTCGTCCGAAGCCCATGAAAATGACTGGCCGGTGTAGGCGGCGAGGCGCGCTGCGAGACCGGCCAGGACGATCGCCCCGACGGTCACTCCGGCGGGCAGGCGCGTCGCCCTCATGCCGGCCGCGCCCGACGCCCGATCGAGCGGAGTGACCTCGCCCCTTCGCGCAGCTCGGTGGCCGCAAGGATCCGGGTCGCCCCCACATAGACCGCCCCGGCGATCGCAGCCTTGACGACAAGCATCCCTGCGGTCGCTGCGACGGACCCGTCGGCGTCCGGCAGCAGGCCGTCGAGGGCGAGCGCGACGCCGGCCGCGATCGCTCCGCAGGCGATCAGACGTCCCTGTCGCGCGATCAGGTGTCGCGGCGAAAATCCCGGCAGGGCCCGCGCCAGCATCCGCGTGGTGATGGCGGTGTTCAGGATGACGCCGAGCGCCGTCGCGAGTGCCAGACCCGAATGGCCCATCGGACCCAGCAAAATCAGGTCCAGCACGATCGTGGCGGCGACGGTGATGAGCGTGGCGACCATGATTTCGCGCGCACGATTGGCGGCCGACAGGCTGCGGTTGAGCAGGTACCCGATGAACGCCGCCCAGACGGCCAGCGCATACCACCGCAGCGGCCCCGCGATGTCGGTCACGCAGGCGGCGTCGCACTTGGACCCGCCAAACAAGATCCGCGCGACCTCCGACGGGTAGATCATCAGAAACGCCCCCATCGGCACCGAAACGAGCCCCAGCACACCGGCCGCGCGGTTGAACGCGACCGCAGTCTCGCGCCGCCGGCCCTCGGCCAGCATCCGCGAGATGACGGGGAAGATCGGCGCGAGCAGCGGCATCAGCAGGATCGTCCTCGGGGCGGAACCGGCCGCACTGGCGTAGTTGAGCGCAGCCGTGCGGCCGTACTCCAGCGAGTTGGCAAACAACTTGTCGGTGAACCCGTTGATCTGCTGCGACAGTGACGCTGCGAGGACGGGAACCGCGAGGGTGCTGAACGACCGCAACCGGGGATGGCTCCACGACGGGCGACCGGGGGCGGTGCGAAGCACTCCGATGAGCTGCGGAAGCTGAAAGAGCACCTGCGCTCCGGCACCCGCGACCATCCCCCACGCCGCGGCCTCGACGCTGCGCCCGCCGATCAGAAGTCCCAGGATCACGCCCAGGTTGAACGCGACGCCGACGGCGGCGGGTCCTGCGAACCGACGTTGGGACTGCAGGACGGCGGTCAGAAGCGCCGAGACCCCCTGCAGCGCGAGCCCTGCGGACATGATGCGCACCAGGTGCTCCATCAGGTCGGCCCGCGCGTCGTCCAAGCCGAACAGGGCGGTCGGGGCCTGCGGCCAGACGGCGGCGAGCGTGCCAAGCGCGCAGAGCCCCACGACGACCCATGCGCCGACCGTCCACAACAGGCTCCAGGCGGAGGCCTCGTCGCGTTCCTGTCGCTCCTGCTCGAACGCAGGGATGATCAGCGTCACGAGGGTGTAGAGCAAGAGCGCCGCGACCGTGTTGACCAGAAACAGTGAGTTGGCGAACACATCGGCCTGTGCTCCGCCCTGGCCGCGGGTGCCGAACGTGCGCGACAGCACGGCCTCGCGCACGAACCCCAGGACCCGCGAGAGCACCCCGAACAGGGCGACGATTCCGGCAGCCCGCGCGATGGCTTGCGCGTTCACGCCGGGGTGAGCCCGTACAACACCTGGCGGCCGGTCAGGAGCAGCAGGCCGTCGACGCCGACGGCCGGGCTGTAGCGACCATCGGGAAACGACCAGACCGACTTGCCGGTCGTGGCGTCGACCGCGAATGTGGTCCCGTTGCGGCCGCCGCGAGCGAGGGTTGACACGTAAACGAGGCGGCCGATGACCGATGGTGACCCGGAGACGCGCTCTCCGGCGTCGAACGTCCATCGCACGGTGCCGGTCACCGCGTCGAGCGCGTACAGCTTGTGGTCGTAGCTTCCGACGAAGACGGTTTGGCGGCTGACCGCGGCACTCGAGTAGACGAAGTCCCCCAGCATCCGGACCCAGGCGCGCTTGCCGGTGTTCGCCTGCAGGGCCACGATCCGGTTGTTGATGTTGCCCAGGTAGACGCGGCCGTATGCGACCGCCGGCCCGGCGTAGAACCGTCCCGGGCCGCGAAATCGCGGCGCCGGGCTCGTCGTGCGCCATGCCACTGCGCCGTCGCGCTGGGCGAACGCCGTGATGCGTCCCGCGTAGTCACCGACCACCACGTTCGGTCCCGCGGCGGCGAGGCTCGCCTTGATCTCGCCCGGTGCGCGCACCTTCCAGACGATCTTGCCGGTGCCGATGTCGACCCGGACCACCGTGGCGTCCAGCGTGCCGATGTACGCGCCGTCACCGATCACCAGGGGCGAGGATTCGCTCGATGAGCCGGCACGGACGTTCCAGCGGCGCTTGCCGTCGTCCACGCCGAGCGCGACCAGGCGACCGCGTGTCGTCGCGAAGAGGGCGAGATCCCGTGTCAACGCCGGTGACGACGCCAACTGGCCGCTCAACTTGGTCGACCACAACTCACGCCCGTTGGTGGTGTCGACCGCGACTGCACGACCGTCGTTGGTGCCGAAGATCGCCCGGCCGTCCCCGACGACGGGTGGGAACTCCAGAAGCGAGGCCGCGTCGTAGCGCCACCGTTCGGTAAACGGCGGCTCCAACGCCAGTGCCTCGTTGGCCCGTGTCCGTTGCGCGTCGAACCCGTACTCGGGCCAGGTGCCCGCGGGCACCGGGATCTGCGGTCCCTTCTCCGTCGCGACGAACCCCTCGGTGCTGCCCTCCACGTTGCCGGCGTCATTGCGGGTCACCAGGTACGCGCCCGCGCCGGCAGCCAACACCAGCGCGAGGCCGGCGGAGATCAACGCGATCCGGCGCTTACTCCGTCCTGTACGCATACAACGTGTTCTTTCCCACGATGTACAGCGTGCGCCCGGCGCCGACCGCGGGGGAGTAGCGGCCGTCGTCGTTCTGCCAGCGCACCTTTCCGTTCGCGATGTCCAGCCCGAACGTCCGGTCAGGCTCACCTTTGCGCGCGAGCACCGACGTGTACACCGTTCTGCCGACGACGGTCGCCGACCCCGAGATCCGCCCGCCGACGTCATATGACCAGCGAACGCTCCCGTCCGTCAGGCGCAGCGCCTCGAACCGGCCGTTGTACGAACCGATGAACACGGTCCCCTTGGCGATCGCCGGGCTTGAGTAGACGCTGGCCGCACCCGCCGTGCGATGACTCCAGCGCCTGCGTCCGGTCCGAAGGTCGACGGCGATGACCGCCCCCCCGACATCACCGATGACGACGGTGTTGCCCGAGATCCCGGGTCCGCCATACAGGCGTTTGCCGACTTTGGTACGCCAGAGTTCCTGCCCGGCCGTCGAGACCCCGTAGATCGTGCCGGAGTAGTCGCCGAACACGATCGTGTCACCGGACTTGGCGACGCTGCCCTTGATGTCGCCGGCCGCCTGGAACGTCCATCGGGCCTTGCCGCTGTCGGTCGCGACGGCGTAGAGTCGGCCGTTGTGGGCGCCGACGTAGGCGGTTCCCTCGCTGACCAGCGGGGACGACTCGATCTTGCTGCGGCCGGTCGAGAACGTCCACAGTTCGCGTCCGGGGTTGGCCAGGCCGTAGGCCACCAGCCGGCCGTCCATCCCCGAGACCAGGACCATGCCCTCGGTCGGCAGGATCGCGGGGGACGAGGCGATGGGCGTCGTGGTGCTCTGGCGTTTGGTCCAGATGATGACGCCGGTACGGGCATTGAACACCAGTACGCGACCGGTGTTGGTGGTCAGCGCGACGACACCGCGGGCGACCGCGGGTGGGAACTCGATCAGGGCCCTCCCCGTCCAGTCCCAGGTCGGCTTGCCTGCCGGCGGCGGAAGCTGCACGGCGGGCACGTCCCTGGTCCGCTCGCTCCCGCCGCCGTACTCGGGACTCTGCAGGGCGGGATCGTAGAGCGGGATCGTGACGGTCGTCTTGTCGGATGGGATGCTGCGTGCGTCGGATCCGTACTTTGGACTGATCGCTTGTGCCAAGGACGTGCCCGCCGGGATCGTCGCGTTGCCGTTGCCGTCGGTGACCACCTCGGCGGTGGGCTGTCCCGATTGCTCGTCGATCGCGCGCACCGTCGCGCCCGTCAACGGCGCCCGCGTGTCGCCGTCGATGACGTTGACCGTGATCCCCGGGGGCGTCGGGGCAGCACTGGTCGTCGACGGCGTGGGGCCGTCCCCGCCGCACCCGGCGGTGAGCCCGGCGACTGCCAGGAGTGCCAGGTGGCGGCTACGCAGACGCACGGCCCGCCGGGCTGCCGCGCCAGATGAACGTCACGATCGCGCCCAGGATCAGACCGAGCACCGTCCCGAACACGATCGTGCGCAACCGCTGCCCGGGTCGCGCCGACGAGGCCGCGGACGTGGCCTCGGAGATGACGTAGGGCTGCTCGATCTGCTTGGTCTTCGCCAGGAGCAGGATGGCTTCGTCCGCGCGCTGCTGGAGCGTCGCGAGTTCCTGTTGCAGCGAGACGAGCGAAGTCGACACCGCGGGGTTCTGTGCCCGCACGGTATCGAGCGACTTCTCGATGACCGCCATCCGGGCGTTGCTGCGGTCGACGATCTGCTGCTCGACGTCGAGCACGCCTTGGTAGAAGCCCTGAACGACGGTGAACACGCTCTTCGCATAGGCGTTCGTGACCCTGATGGCCGTCGGGCGGTCTCGATCCGTGTACCGGATGGTGGCCACCGTCGGTTGGTTGCCGCCGACGGCACCGGGCACCCGTTCGACGACGAACGCGATGCCGTCCTTGACACGATCGAAGTCCACGTCCGCGCTGTCGGCGGTGGCCTGCACGAACCGGTCGGCGGCCAAAGCCTTCTGCGCGGTGGCCGGGGTCGTGAACGGCGTCGAGACCGGCACGCCCGTCCGCGCCGTCGTCACCAGGCCCATGTAGACGATGCTGGACGACGTGTACGTGGTCTCGCGTGCGAGGCTGACGACGAGTCCGACGAGTGCGGCGCCCACGGCCGCGATGAGCACCACCCACCGGCCGCTCCACAGCACGCGCCCGTAGTCGCCAAGGGTGATCTCCTTCTCCACCCGCGCAACCTACCCGTTGCCCGGGACGGCCAGAAACCCTCCGGGTGCCCGATGAAGGATCGTCTGGTCGAGGTAACGGGTCATGACGACCCCGGCGCGGTGCGCGCCCACGCGCGATTCGGGGTGTTCGCCCGCGGCGATCCGCACGATCAACTCCGGGTATCCGCCCCCTGCGGCGAGGGGCAGCGGGAATCCTCCGCCGAACCGCGTGTTGATGTCGGTGATGCCCTGGATCTCGCCGTCCTTGCGAAAACACTGAATGCATGACGGGCCCCGCAGGCCCAACATCTCGACCGTGCGCACGGCCAATTCCACGAGTTGCGGGTCGTCGAGCGACTCGCCTTTGACCTGCTCACCGCCCTTGGCCTGCATCATCGAGCGCGGGATCGCGCCGAGTGCCCGTCCCTGCAGGTCGCCCAGGCAGTCGGTCGAGAACTCGATTCCGTCGAGGGCTTGCTGGTACACCGATTCGAGCGGGGAGTAGCGCTCGAAGAACGCGAGCTCGTCGGCATCGGCGGCCCGGTAGATGTGGCGCGCGGCGAAGCCCAAACGCGGTTTCAGCAGCATCGGGTACGGCAGGTCGGCCAGGTCGACCGAGCCCGCCAGCCACGTCGGCGGCGACGGCAGGCCCGCGGCCTGCAACATCTGGTGGCACTCCCACTTGTCCTGGCATCCCAGCGCCACATGGGGCTCGGGCAAGAACACCGAAGTGCCGATCGCGGCGAGTTCGGGCGCGGACGTGGCCAAGAGCACAGGGTCCAGATCCGTCAGCGGCAAGAGCGCCCGCACCTGCTCGCGCCGGCAGACCGCGACGACGGCCGCGCGGTAGCCGGGGTCTTCGACCATGGGCAGGTCGACGACGCCGTCGGCGGCGAACCGCGTCGGCGAGGCCTCGCCCGCGTCGCTGATCAACACGCGGACGTTGTGGGGGCCGTCGGGAAGGGCGGCCTGGAACGCACGCACGATGTCGACGCGCGATCCCGCGCAGGTCAACAGAACGGTCACTTCGGCGATGGTGGGTCCTCCACGTCGATCGGGGGCAGGTCGAATCCGCCGGTCTCCCCGCGGTAGGTGTCGTCGCGCCGCACGACGACCGCGATGGTACGCAGCATAATCTGCAGGTCCAACCCGAGACTCCATCGGTCGATGTACTCGATGTCGATCGCGATCCGCTGCGACCACGGGATCGAAGCCCGCCCGCGCACCTGTGCGAGGCCCGTGATGCCGGGCCGTGCCTCGAGCCTGCGCCGCTGCAGGTCGGTGTAGCGCGCGACCTGTGCCGCCACTGTCGGCCGCGGACCCACGATGCTCATGTCGCCGCGGATCACGTTCCACAACTGGGGCAGCTCGTCGAGCGACAGTCGCCGCAAGGTCGTGCCCGCGCGGGTGATGCGCGCGTCGTCCCGGTCGATCGCAAGGCCCGCACCCAATCGCTCCGCACCGACCACCATCGTCCGGAACTTGAGCAACCGGAACGGCCGTCCGTGCAACCCGACCCGCTCCTGACGAAAGAGGACCGGGCCCGGGGAATCGTGCCGCACCCACACCGCCACAGCGACCATCACCGGCGCCGCCACGACGAACAGGGGCACCGCGATCACCAAATCGAGCGCACGCTTGGGGCGGCTATACGCCACCTTCGACACGGCACTTGGGCGGCCTATGACCCCGCCCCCATTCCACGTCGGTCTCCGCCGGTTGACGGATGACACCCCTCGACGACCGCGACAAACCGCTCGGCGAGGGCCTTCCTGTCGTAGTGGGTGCAGACAAACTCGGCGCCGGCGGCTCCGAACCGGGCCGCAAGGGCGCGATCGGCGGCCAGGCGCCGGATGGCGTCGGCCATTGCGCCGGGATCCTCGGGCGCGATGGCAATGCCGCAGTCGGCGGCCGCGACGAGCCGGGAAAGCTCGCCGACGGGGACGGCCGCGATGATCGGTTTGCCCGCCCCCATGTAGTCGAACGTCTTGTTGGGG
Organism: Actinomycetota bacterium; assembly: GCA_031376485.1. GTDB lineage: Bacteria > Actinomycetota > Thermoleophilia > Miltoncostaeales > Miltoncostaeaceae > CALMEC01. Next base: position 71,659 of record JANMDV010000057.1, on the reverse strand, counting down.
AGGGCGCCTGCGAACAGCGCGCGGTCTTGGTAGGGCAGCAGGCAGACGTCCGCCCGGGCAAGCCAGGCCGGCACGTCGCGTTTGGGCACCGGGTCGACGAACACGACGTTGGTCAGGCCGCGTCGCGCGGCGTCGGCCTGCAACGCGGGCTTCTGGTCCCCCCCGCCGACCAGCACGAACCGCACCAAGGGATCGTCGTCAAGCGCCTGTGCGGCGTCCAGAACCGTCCCCAACGAGCTGTACGTGCCATGCGCGCCGACGTACATCGCGACGAACGCGTCGGCCGGGACCGGGACGTCCACCGAACCGGCAGGGGTTTCGCGCCGGTCGACGCCGTTCGTGATCAGGGTCACGCGCGCGGCCGGGATGCCGGTGGCGATGATCGCGTCCCTGATGCCGTCCGTCAGCGCGACGATGTGCCTGGCGCGGCGGTAGCAGAACCACTCCAGCGCGCGGGCGACCCGGTAGATGACCCCACCTTGGCGCACCAGGCCCATGGCGACTGCCGATCCCGGCCACAGGTCGCGGACCTCCAGTACGAACGACGCGCGTTTGACCAACGCGAGGATCGCCGCACCCGCGGCTGCTGGGAGCGACGGGGATGACGCGACCACGACGGCCGGTCTGGGTGCGCGAATTCCCGCCGCCAAGGCCCAGAACGCAAAGCTCAGATAGTTGGCAAGGCGTGACCGCATGTCGACGCCGTACCCCGGGGTGGCGTAGGTCCGCCAGACCACCATGCCGTCCTCGTCGCGTCGGACGATGCGACGTCCCGTGAACTCCTGGGGGACGCTGCGCTCCTTGTGCTGCACGTAGGAGGTGACGACGTGGACGTCGTGGCCGCGATCGGCGAGCGCCCGTGTGTGATGCCAGTGGCGCACCCCACCGGGCTGGTCGCCGCGCACGAAGTACTGGGAGACGTACAGGACCCTCACGCAGCACGTCCTGTCAGCTCGGCGTAGAGCCTGACCAGTTTTGCGGCCTCGCCCTCGAACGTCATCCGGTCTGTGAACGCCGCGCGGCCTGCGGCTCCCAGGGCCCGCGCCCGCACGGGGTCGCGCAGCAGTTCCGTCAGGGCGGCGGCGTGGGCGCCTGGGTCGTCATACGGGACGACCATCCCACATCCGGCTTGTCGCACCATCGCGACCGTCCGCCGCAGGTCACTGGTCACGACGGGGCGTCCCGACGCCATGGCCTCCATGACCTTGGTGGGGCGGGCGCGATCCCAATTGGGCGTCCGGGGTTGGGGCATCCACACGACCGCGGCACGTCGCAGCAGGCCGGGCACGTCGGTGTAGTCGACCCACCCCACATGCTCGACCCGCGGCGGCAGGGACCCCGGATCGCCGGGACCCGCAAGAAGCAGTCGTGCGTCGGGGACGTCCACCATCGCGAACGCCTGCAGCATCAGATCGAGGCCGCGCGACCGGCTGACGCCGCCCACGTAGACCACCAACCGGCCTTCGGGCTCGCCCGGATCGGGAAAGCGCGCCATCGGCGCGTAGTTGGCGACGCTGACGGCGCGGACACCGGCATCGGCGAACCCGACGGCCATATCCTCGGTGACCGTGACGACGGCATCGATCCCGCCTGCCAGGGCGTGCTCGATGTGCGCGACGGCGATGGCGGCGGGCGCGCGGAGTCGCGCGGGGATCCACGGCTTGGTGCGCGTGGTCTGTCCCAGATACTCATGCGCGTCGTAGATGACGGGCCGGCCGGTGCGCCGCCGCAGAAGCCATGCGGCGGGCAAAAGCTCGGGGTCGTGGATGTGGACGACGTCGACGTCGCGCCGCCGGGCTTCGGCGACCAGTCGCCACCCGGCCGCCGCCCTGCGCGCGCGTGGCGGCCGCGGATCGAGGCCCAGGACGGTCGCGTCGGCCCCCGCCGCACGGAGCGCGGCGACCTCCTTGTGGAAGATTCGTCCGTCGTCGGGTCGGTGGACGCTGGTCAGGTGGAGTGCCCGCAGCCCGTCCAGGCGCACCGGGACGGCCAGGGGGGCGCTGCCGACCGGTCCCAACCGCCAGCCCCGCTCCAAAAGCGCGTCCAGGGCCGGTCCGTCCCACGTCCGCAGCACAACCCGATCGGCGGTGTCTGCGACGGGTTCCGTCGTGATCTCCGCGCCCGCCGCCTGCGCGAGCCGCCGTGCGCGGGCATCGGCCCCGCGGATGACCACCGTGGGGACGACCTCGCGCGAGGTCGCATCGCGGAGCCGGTCGGCCAGGGCCGGATCGTCGCTCGTGCAGACGAGCGCGACTTCGCGGACCGGCTGGGTCATCGCGCGATCGCCTCGTACAGGCCGACGTGCGCTCGGGCGTTGGCGGCCCACGTGTAAGTCTGACGGGCCCGCGCCAGCGCCTCGTCCTCAAACCTTTGGCGCAGCGTGTCGTCGCCCAGCAGGCGCTCCAGCGCGGTCGCGAGCGACTGCGCGTCGCGCGGGGGTACCAACAGGCCGGTGGCGCCGTCGTCCACGATCTCGGGCGTGCCGTCGACCGCGGTCGCCACGACCGCCCGCCCGCACGCCATGGCCTCGCACACGACGGTGGGGAGTCCCTCGCTGAGGCTCGGCAGGCAGAACACGTCGCCCGCGGCCATCCACCACGCCACCTCGTCGTGTGCGACCTTGCCGGCAAACCGCAGACGATCCGCGATGCCCAGCGTGCGGGCACGCGCCTCGAGCGACCCCTGTAGCTCGCCGATACCGGCGATCGCCAGGATTGGCGCGCCCAGGTCGGTGCGCGCAAGGAGGCCCATGGCCTCGATGAGCGTGTCGATCCCCTTGCGTGGCGTCAACATGCCCACGAACGTGACGACGGGCGCGTCCAGGGGCAATCCCAAACGTTGGCGTGCCTCGGCGCGGTCCCGAGGGAAGAACACCCGTGTGTCGGCGCCGTTCGGCACGACCGCGACGGGGCGGCGTGGGGTTGCCAGGTTGTCGCAGGCGGCTTTCATTGCCCGGCTGACCGCGACGATCTGGTCGACGGTGGCGACGGTTTGCTCGACCTGTGTGCGCTGCGCACCACCGCGCGCGGGGACATCCAGCACATCCGCCCGATGGGCTGTGGCCAGCACGGGGACGCCGAGCTTCGCCCCCACGCGTGCGGCGGCCCAGCCGTCGGGCACGAGCATGTGGGCATGGATGACGTCAAACGGCCAGCGCGAGTGGATGCGCGCCAGGGGTCCGGCGATGGCCAGGCGCATGGACTCGGCGTTCCAGTGGCCCAGCCGCCCGCCGGGCAGCGTCACCTTGCGCGGGTACAAGACGGGAACGCCGGCGACACGGTCACCGCGCGGGATGTCGTGGTAGCGGGCCCATCGTTTGAGGAGCGGGGGCGCGAACGCTTTTGGCGATACCACGCGCACGTCGTGGCCCAGTTCGATCAGTGCCGACACCTGCTCGTGTACGAACGTCCCCGCCGTGGGGTCGACGGCGCTCGGATACAGGTGCGACAGGATGAGGATCTTCACTGCGTGTGCTCCACACGTTGGGTGTCGCCCGCCGAGGACGCGACGGGGGTGTCGGCCGCGCGTGCCATCACGAGCGTCAGCATGCCGAGGCCGAATGTGATCCACATGGGTGCAAAGTGGATCACGGATGCCGGTCCCAGCGAACCCACGACAAATCCCACAAGTGACAGCCCACCGGCCAACCCGAGCCAACGCACGAACGGGTCCTCGGTTCGACGTGCCGCGCGAAGCTGGCCGCGAAGGAGCGTCAGGTAGAAGCCCAGGTAGAGCGCGAATCCGACGACGCCCAGGTTGACCAGGACTTCGAGCCACCAGTTGTGCAGGTTCTCGACGCCGGTGAAGTTGGCGAGCGAGCGGACGCGCGTCTCGGCGTTGCCGGCGCCGACGCCGAGCCCGCCGGAGTCGGCGACGAGCCCGAGCCCCTCGTCGAGAACCGATGCGCGCACGGCGCCCGACCCCAGGCCTGCCTTCTGTTGTTGGGACAAGATGCTGATGTCGAACTTCGTGACGATCCGCTCCGGCAGCGGGATGAGCCCTCCGCCCCCGAGCGAGGGCGCCACCAGCAACACGGCCAGGACCGCAACGGTGATACCGCCCACCGCCCGCCCGCGTCGCCGTCGGTCGGTGGCGAGCACCAGGACGAGGCCGCCCAGCACCAGGAACGTCGCGATCAGGTTGGAGCGGCTCCCGGTAAACAGGAGTGCGGCCAGGGTGACGGCGCCGCCGACGGCGCCCAATGCGATCAGGCGCGCGTCACGGAAGACGATCGGCAGGCACAGGAAGTACGGCAGTGTCAGGGTCAGGTACGTCGCGAAGTTGTTCTGGTTGCCGAACAGGCTGGTGGCAAACGCCGCGTCCCGGGTGCTTCCCGCGAGCGTCGAGGTGGGCAGCCTGACGCCGAACCTGACCTCGGCGAGCGCAAGGGCGGTCGCGACGGTAAACGTCACTCCCAGCGCGATCAGGAGCCGGATGGCGGCCAGACGCCGTCGAAACGCCAGGGGGATTCCGATCGCGAGCCCCGCCATCATCACCAAGAACAACGTCCAGCGAAGCGCGGCGGCGGCGTCGGTCGACCAGAAGATCGAGAGGAGCGACCACGCCGTCAGGCCGATCAGAAGACCGGCCGTCCGGGGCAACCCGCGTGGGATGACGAGCCGGCCATCCATCAGCAGGTAGGCCACCACTCCCAGGCCGAGCAGCACGATCACCACGCGGAACGCAAAGAGCGACGGCGCTTGTGGCAATGCCAGATTCGGACCGAGGATCGCCGTGACGGCAGCCGCGCCGACGGCGACGCGGCCGAGTCGCGGCAGCTCCGTCGTCCTCAGGATCACGACCGCAAGTCCTGCGACCGCCAGGCCCAGCCCGGCGAGTGGGTTGACGGCGGCGAGCATGCCCACGACACATATGCCGACGGCGAGGACGACGAGTGCCGGCCGGGGCATGGCGCGTACGGACATCGGCGCGGGAGGGTAGCAGCGCATGTCTCAGCGGTCGGCAGTCTGCGGTCTCCGTCACCCCGTAAAATTGAAGTATCCTCACCTTATGAAACCTGTGTGTGATATCCAGGGGCGTGGGCCGTGGCGGTGATCGGCGCCGGGAGTACCTCCGGCGAGCGCATCCGCTTCCTGCACCGCATTCAGATCGTGCTCGTCACCGTGACCGCCCTTGCAACTGTCGTTGCCGCGACCGTGATCGCGTTGAGCGTCGTGTCGATCGGCGACGCGCGGGATAAAGACGAAGGCGCTCGAGGCACCCTCGTCGGACTTCGCGATGAGATTCGCGCTGCCCAACTGGCCTATTGGCGAATGCCCGACCGGAATGAGACCGCCGAGATCCCCCCTGCGCTCAAAGCCCAGTTCGCCGCCGGCGCCGCGAACCTCGGCACGCTCGTTACCCAGCGGGCAGGGATCGCTGCAGAGGCAGACGTCATCAAGCGCGCCTCGGCCGCCGCCGCCTCCCTGGGCGCGATCGTGTCGGGAGACACGTCGACGATCCTTCCGGGGTCAGCGCAGGACCGCGCGTTCATCGCCCGCGCGGATGCCGGGATCGGCGCGGTCGAACGGACGCTTACCGAGTGGTTCACCGTGGTTGATCGCCAGGTCGTCGCGAAGGGCCGATCCCAGGAGCGGATCGTCATTCGGCTGGTGGCAATTCTGGGAGGGCTCGTGGTGCTCTTGCTGGCAGCCAATGGCGTCCTGTGGACCGCGATCGATCGCGCCCGCCGCGGGGCGCTCGCACAGATCGCAGCTGAGCGGGACGCGACCGCGGCCGTGATGGCCGCGGTGCAGGACGGCGTGGCGGTCCTCGACAGCTCTGGTCGTGTCGCCGAGGCGAACGCACGGCTCTGCCAGATGACCGGCGCGAGTGACACTGACCTCATTGGCGCGCCCCCACCATGGGCGTCCGGGGTCGCGTCCGACTTCACAGGCGAGGTCGACATCGAGATCGCGGGTCCCGATGGCGACAATCGCCTGGTCATCCTGACCTCGTCGCCACTCGCGGAGGGCGCCGGGACCGTCGGCTGGGTCCACATCCTCAAAGATGTGACCGACCGCAAGCGGGCCGAGTTGGAGTTTCGCGAGCGTGCCGCCGAGCAGGACGTTCTGCGGCGCGTGGCGACGGTGGTCGCACGAGGGGCAGAGCCCTCCGAGGTGTTCGACATGGTGGCGCGGGAGGTTGCGCTCATGCTGGGCGTCGAGGCCGGAGTCGTCACCCGCTTCGACCTGGTCGCAGATCGGGGCGTTGACGTCGGCGTCTGGCTCGACCCTGACTCGCCCGCCGACCGACCCCCCCCTCGCGTCCCGCTGGATGGTGGCGCGCCCACCGCGCTGGTCGCCCGCTTCGGCGAGGCGGTTCATGTCGCTGACTTCAGTGGAATCGACTTCACAACCGCACAGGTGCTGACCGGCCAGGGATACCGTGCAGGCGTCGCCGCTCCGGTTGCCGTGGGGGCCGTGCGATGGGGTGCTGTCGCAGCGCTCACGACACGCGACGGCGGGTTGCCCGAGGGATCCGAACAGCGCATCGGTCGGTTTGCCGAACTCGTGGGCCTGACGGTTGCGAACGCCGATGCCCGTGCCCGGCTTGCCAGCCAGGCCGCCACGGATCCGCTCACGGGTCTTGCCAACCACCGGCATTTCCACGAGCGGCTGGAGCAGGAAATCGCGCGCGCGCGCGCCGAAGACGGCGAGCTGGCCCTGGTCGTCCTTGACCTGGACCGCTTCAAGGAAGTCAACGACGCCTTCGGCCACCAAGTCGGCGACGAGGTTCTGGCCGGAGCCGCCCGACGCCTCGCCGGCGAGGCGCGGTTCGGTGAGCTGGTCGCCCGGATCGGCGGCGAGGAGTTCGCCTGGATCCTCCCGGGCAGCGATGGAATCAATGCGTGGCGTGCGGCCGAACGCGCCCGCCTTGCGGTCGCCGCGACCCCGTTCGCCGGGGGGGTGGGCGCGATCACCGCATCGGCGGGTGTCGCGGACCTGACTCAGGCGTCTGATGCGGGGTCGCTCCTTCGTCTGGCAGACGGAGCGCTCTACTGGGCCAAGGCCCATGGACGCAACGTCACGTTGCGGTACTCACCCGAGGTCGTCCAGGAGCTTTCGGTGACGGAGCGGGCGGAACGGCTGGCACGCAGTCAGGGAGTGACCGCGCTTCGGGCGCTGGCACGGGCCGTGGACGCCAAGGATCCTTCGACCGCGCGTCATGCAGAGCGGGTGGCGGCCGTCGCGGTGCGACTCGGCTCCCACATGGGATGGAGTCAGGATCGACTGATCCTGTTGGAGGAGGCCGCGCTGCTGCACGATGTCGGCAAGATCGGCGTTGCCGACGCTCTCCTCTTCAAGCCTGAACGGCTCACCCCGCAAGAGTTCACCGAAGTCGCGACGCACGCGCGCCTCGGCGCCGAGATCGTTTCGGACGTGCTGCAACCCGATCAGGTCTCGTGGGTGCGCGGTCACCACGAGCGCTGGGACGGATTGGGCTACCCGGATCGTCTGTCAGGAACCGAGATCCCCGACGGAGCCCGCATCGTCGCCCTCGCCGACGCGTGGGACGCGATGACGAGTGTCCGGGTGTACGGGGTGCCACGCAGCCAGGCGGAGGCGCTTCGTGAAGTCCGTGCCTGTTCGGGCACACAGTTCGACCCTCACGTCGCCGATGCCCTCGACGCATTGCAGGTCGAGGGAAGGCTCACCCTGACGGATGCGCCGAACTCCGCTTCGTAGATTCTGTTCCAGAACTCCCGCTCGGTCTCCTTCGTGAGAAGTACGGGACCACGCAGAAACGACTGGGCGATCCCTTAGGGCCTGTGTCATGACTACCTCACCGTTCGGCGGCTGCAAACCGTCGCACTACGGCACTGGCGAGATCGCCGTTACCACCAGTAGCGGCGAGGCTCGCCACCACCGTCTCACTCGGTTTTCGCTCGCCATCCGGCACAGCAGTTAATTTTGCGCGAACCCTTATTCCGGCACGGGCCCGGTGACTGCCGCCTGCAGCACCGAGACGACCCGCGCGGCCTGACGGTCGACGCCGTGGCGTTCGGCCGCGGTTCGGCATACGGCGGGCGAGGGAGGCCTGGCAATCATGCGGAGCAGGCCGTCCGCGATCGCGGCGGGGTCGAGCGGGTCGACTGTGACACCGCCCTGGCCGACCACCTCGACGACGCCGCCGACCCGTGTGGCAACGACGGGACGGCCGCTCGCGAGCGCCTCGAGCGCGACGACGCCCAGCGGCTCGACCAGGCTCGGCAACGCCAGGACGTCCGACGCGGCCATCCATTCGGCGATCGCGGAGTTCGGGACCGCTCCCGGCATCAGGACCGCGCCGCCCAGGCCGTGGCGCACTCCGCCCGCGCGGATCGCTCCGGCCAGCGGGCCGTCGCCCACCACGACCAAGGTTGCGTCGGGATGTGTGCGGCGGACCAGTTGGAAGGCCTGCAGCAGTCGGAGCGGGTTCTTGCGCTCGGTCAGTCCCCCCACCGCGAGCACCAGCGGTCCCGATCCCAAGCCCAGTCGTGCCCGTGCCGCGGCGCGATCCGCCGGCCGGAAGCGCTCGAGGTCGACACCCATGTTGGCGACGTGGACTGCAGGAAGCTGCAGTCCCGATGCGCGAAGCTCCTCTGCCAGGTAGGCGCTGACGGCGATGATCGCCGAAGCGCCCCGCACAGCCGGCGCCGTCAGCGCACGAAGCCGCGGGCTCTGCAGGTTACGGACATCGCGACCGTGGGCGGTGATGACCCACGGCCGGCCGAACAGGCGACCGCTCGCCGCGGCGATTGCACCCGTTGGGAAGAGGTAGTGCGCGTAGATGACGTCGGCGCGGCGCGTTCGGCCGAGAGCGCGGGCAGCGAGTCCGGTGTACTTGGCCGGTGTGTGCAGCGGCCCGCGGGCGCGGGTGTCGATGACGACGCGCTCGACGTGGTGGCCCCCCCGTTCGATCGCGTCGCACATGACCTCGACGAAGGCGCCGTAATCGGGATCGGTGGGTCCCGGGTACATGTTGCTGAGGCACAGGATGCGCAGGGGATCGCTGCCGGTCATCATGCGCGCTTCAGCCGGTCGTGGCTGCGACCGCGGGCAGCGCACGGGTCGCTTGCCGCGCCTCCGCGTTCTGTGCGGCGCCGAGCGCGACCCCGATGGCGGCGAGGGTCCACACGTACGGGTCCTCGAAGAGCGCGGAGTAGAGCAGGCTGTGTACCACGATTGCGACGAGGATCGCCATGATCGTCCACTGTGCCCATCCGCCCTCGCCGGGAGTCTGACGCGACCCGCGCCACAGCACGGTGGTGCCGACGCCCAGGAGCACCAGGAACAGGGCAAACCCGATCACGCCGAGCTCCGCCAACGTGGTGACAGGCGCAGTGTGCGAAATGAACACCCGGGTCCTGACCGCCTCCTTGCGTGGAACCGTGCTGCGGTACTCCTGCGAGAAGGCGCCCAGACCGACACCGGCCACGGGCGCGGTCTTCCACAGCTCGATGCCGCCTTCGACCAGGCGCAGCCGGCCCTCGCCGGTGCTCGCGAGGCGCTCAAGTGATGTCGCCTTGTCGCGGACGTTGGCGTTGAAGGCGATCGCCGGACCGCCGACGAGAACGAGGGCGCTCGCCCCGACCAGGAGCGTCCGCCGCCAGCCGAACGCGCGGAAGGCGAGCAACGTCACCGCCACCATCAGTCCCAACGCGCTCGAGCGTGAGAACGTGACGACGACTCCTGCGGCCACGACCCCGGCGACCAGTCCGAGGACGGCGAGCTGCCGGCTGCGGTTGGCGACCACCGCGTACGCCGCGGTCACGACGAGCGCCAGCATCAGGTAGCGCCCCAGGATGTTGGGGTCATAGAAGATGCCGTTCGCGCGAAAAAAGCGGTTGTAGACGTTGCCCTGCTTCAGGGTGTCGTTCCACCAGATCGTGCTCGTCGCGAACTGGCCGACTGCGACGGCGGCGACGGCGACGGCCATCCCCAGCGTGGTGAAGACCACTGCACGCATGGGCCGAGTCGCGAGGGGCCACCAGTTGACCACGAGGCGATACAGGATGACGAACGGGATGTAGAAGAACACCGCCTTGACGGTGCCCTCCTGCATGTCGGCGCTCCACCAGATCGACACGACTGAGAACGCGGTGAACGCGGCGATCGGGATGTCGAGGGCGGAGCGGCGATCGATGGCCTCGCGCAGCGTCCCGCGAGTCCGGCCCCACGCCCATGCCACGATACCGATGACGATGACCCAGTACAGCGGCAGGAGCAGGTTGCCGCCCCGGTCGCTGCCGAGCGACACGGGGATGCGGATGGGGAGCGCCACTGCGACCAGCACCAGCCACACCACCGGGCGACGGATGCACAGGCGCGCCAGGACCACCGTCACGGCCAGCACGACGATCACCGCGACGGTGGCCGCGCCGAGCCGCGCCGGTGAGTCGAGCCGATCCGTCAATCTGGTCAGATCGCTTCTGGAGACGAGGCTTCCGACGAGCAGAAGCCACGATGCGATCGTCATCGCCAGGGCCCCTGCGATCCGCGCGCCGGTCGAGGTGCGTCCCCGTGCGGGGATCAACAACCCCAGCACGCCCGCGGCGGCGCCGATCGCGGCGACGGCCTGGAACGACTCGACCGTGGTCATGGTCGCAGCGGGATCAACGCCCGGCCGGTGTCGGTGGTCGCGACGACCCAGAGGTCAGCCGCGGGGATCTTGCGGGGAAGCTGGATGCGCACGGATCCGGCGCGCCCGCTCGCCTGTGCGCCGACGGGCGCTCCCAGCACCTGGCGTGCGCTGCCCGGATCGCCGATGCGCCGGAACACCGCGAGTCGCACTCGGGTCGACGGCGCGATCCGCGACCCGTCGGGCCGGCGCAGCAGGACGCGCGCCCGGGTGCCGAGCTTCGGTCGCGGCGGGGCCAGGGTGCCGATCAGATGACCGACCCAACAGGTCGCGGACTGTTCCGAGCGGTTGCCCGGCGCGTCGGCGAGGAACGCGCGCACCACGTAGAGACCCGGGGTGGTGGCGGTCCCGTCGGCGGCCTTGCCGTCCCAGTCCCACAGCGTCGTCTCGCCCGCGCTCACGTTCTTGGGTCCGAATCGTGCGATCGCGGGTGTTCCGGCGGCGCGGAGCACCTCGATGCCGATCGTGCCGCGGTCGAGCGCGGTGGCGGCGACGCGACATTCGCCGGCGCCGGGTCCGGCCAACGCGGCGGACTGCACCGACAGCGTGCCAAGCGGCGGCGCCTGGCGGTCCAGAACGACCGAACGGCTTCTGTTGAACTTCTTGCCCCCCGGCCCCCGCGCGCGCAACACCACCTTGTACCGACCGTCGGACGCGGGTTGTCCCTGGTCATTCGTGCCGTCCCAGTCCAACGACACGATGCCGGTCGGGCGTCGCTCTGAGATGAGTCCCTTGACGAGCGTGTCATCGCGGTCGCGGATCTGGATGTCGACGAGGCTCGGCTGGCTCAACCTGATCGCGATACGCGCGATCTCGCGGGTGCCGTCGCCCGTTGGGCTGAACTGCTTGGTGGTCTGGAACCGCGTCACGATGGGTGGCGGGGTCGGAAACGCGAACGGTGCCAAGAACACCGCGAGTCCCACCGCGAACAGCACGACGAGCCCGACGGCCACCAGGCGTCGAGCGCGGACAGGGCCGGCCGGGTCGCTCGTGTGGATCGCGGGAACGTCGCTCACGTCAGGTGGGGAGGGTACGTGGTGACGACCAGTCGGTCGTCACCCGGCGTACCTCTTCGACGTCCACCACCGAGATCCACCTGAACCACCGCTACGGCAAGGCCCATTTCGCGGAGAGTGGCGTTCGTGTCGCCAAGGCGCGAAACCGGCTGAACGACGGCTTCTTGGACAGGTCGGCACGAAAGAGCCCGGCGGGCCAGTTGCGGTGATCCTGCATGTTGAACCACACGACCAACTCGACCTGCGCGTTCTGGGCAGCGACCTTGTACGTCAGGTCGACCCACTTGGCCTGCTGGGCCTCCGACGCGAAGTACCGGTGGTACGGCGAGTAGCTCGTGGTGTACCCGGTCTCGGAGATGATGAGGGGCATCCGGTTGGTCGGGTGCATCTTGTTGAGCAGCTTCGTCAGACCGGGCAGGCTGCGCCACGATGGAAAGAACGCCGCGCGGTCGGGCGGTCCCACGGGGTACAGGTGCTGCGCCCACATGTCGAACGGCATGTCGCGCCCGCCGCCCAACTGCTTGTGGAGCAGTCGGGTGAACTCGAATGTCCCGATCGTCGTGATCGCGTTCTTGCACCCGCCCGACTCCTCCTTGGTCGACCCGGTCTCGCCCGCCACGATGAGGACATCGGGATTCGCCGAGCGGATTTTGGGCTCGGAGGCCGTCAGCAGTGCCGCATAGAACGTGGGTGACACCGGCACCCAGCGGTTGCCCACCCGCGCGCACTGCGGCGTGGTGAACAGATAGATGTTGGGCTCGTTGCGGACGCTGATCGTCTTGATGGCCGGCAGCGTTCCGCCTGCGGGGGCAGGGTAGGAGCCGTTGTAGCGGCGGGCGACGGCTCCTGCGAACGCGGCTCCGTCGGCGATGCGCGGCGACGCGTTCCATTTGCCGCTGGTCGATGCCCACGGCGGCGTGCCGTTGAGCGTGACCATCGTGCCGATCCCACTCCGGCGAAAGTTGGTGATCATCCGGTCATACCGCGACCAATCGTAGGCCGGGTCGGCCGGGTCGTCGGGGTTCGCTGGCCGGGTGGGCGCGACATGGTTCCAGTCGAGTCCCAGGCGTGTGTACTTGACGCCCGTCGATGCGATCAGATCCGTCCGGGTGTCGATCTGGGCCGGGTCGGTCAGGTGGAAAACCAGGTCATCCTCGATTGCCACCACGGGAGCGCCGATCGCAGGCGTCGCCCACACAACCAGGAGGGCGAACAGGGTCAGGATGTGCGTCACGATCCACCTCCCAGTGAGTAGACCCCAGGGGGTTGCAGCACCGACGCGACGACGATCGCGGTTTTGCGGGCCTTGGCGCGGCGAACGGTCACGATACGGCGCTCTGCGACCGCCACCCGCCGCCCGTCGGTTGCGAGGGCCACGAGCTTGCCGCGCAGTCGCACGAGCTCGCGTGTGCGGCCGGGCACGCTCTGACGCACGACGACGCCGGTGGTGAAGACGACGGTGCGGTCACCGACCGCGGACAGTTCAGGCGCGCGCGTTCCACGCCAGATCACGGTCCGTTGCCATGTGGGCGCGTCGTGGCGGACCAACTCGAATCCGGCGGCGGTGCGTACGAGCGCAACGGCCATCGACCGGGTCAGGTGCAGTCGGGTGATCACGCCGGGTTGTGGCGGCAGGATCTGCCCGCCGAACAACTCGTAGGCGCCCGGGGAGGTCGTGCGAAGATGGATCGTGCGGCCGCTTGCGGCGTCGACGGTCGCCACGATTCCCGGTGCCATCGCGACGAGTGACGGGGCGTCGCCGGACAATGGCCCCGCGAGTCGTTGGGTGAACGGTTGGCCGGGACGGTCCGAGACGGTGTAGCTGACGAGCGTGTGGGTGCCGCCGGCCGTGCGCATCACGTATCGGGCGACGGGCCCGTCGAGCGTTGCGGCGATGGCGCGCGGCCCGTTGACCCGCCCATCGGCTTCGAGGGGCAGATCACGTGGCTCGCTGGTGCAACAGAACACGACCTGCGGCGGAAAGTTGGCCCCGGTCGCGATGATCACGTAGCGGCCGGTCGAATCGCCGGCGATGGGGCCTGCGCTCGTGCGTCCGGCGCTTGTGCGGAGGATGATGTCCTCCACCGAGCGCCCCGTCAGTTTGTCCCCGTTCAACACGAGGCGGACCGTGTCCGTCCGGAATACCGTGAAGCCCCCGGGCCGGATCACCGGTGCGGTCGACGTGGCCAGCACGACGTTCTTGCCGGAGAGCGCGAGCGATACCGTCGGCCACCCGCTGACGAGTCGCTGGCTTCGTGCGGCGGATGCCGGGCCGACACTCGCTCCGACACATGCGGTGGCCAGGGCGATGAGTGCGATGCGTGACTTCAGTGGAGATCCTCCGTTGAGTGCGCGGCGCGAAGTTGGGTGACGACGTCGCCCAACAGCGCTTCGCTTTCGGCCGCGTGGCCCGGTGCGGCAAGCGGGGTCATGTTGGTCAGCTGCACGTGGCGCGCGCCCGCCGTGACAAACCGCGTGATGGCGGCCGTCACATCGTCAGGGGTGCCCGAGATGACGGTGTCGCGAACCACATCGCGCGGAACCTGTCCGGCCAGGGCGAGCGCCTCGTCCCGACCGTATCGAGTCGGCAGAAAGCTCGTCAGGCCGAATGCGCCTGCGCCCAGGGGGTGCTCGGCGCCGCGCGCGGCATAGGCTTCTGCCGGGCGGGTCAGAGCGATGAACCGCATCAGCAGCGAGTCGTCGATGATGCGATCGGCGGTGTCACGGTCGTCTGCGAGCACCACGCGTGCGTAAAGACCCGGGGTGACGGCGTCATCGGCGCGGCCGGCGGTGCGGGCGGCCGCCCTGACCTGATCGAGCATCGCGGAGTACGTCTTGGGGTCGGTCGCCAAGGGGATCCATCCGTCGGCGGTGCGCCCGGCGAGCGCGAGCCCCTTGGGGCGGTGCGCCGCAACCCACACCGGCGGTGGGAGCGCGCCGTGTGGCCGGAGCCCGAGCGTCATTCCGCGCAGGGTAGTGAATTCGCCGTCGAAGTCGATCGGGTCGGGTGCGTCGAACAGGGCTCGGATGACCTTGAGCCCTTCGGTCAGGCGGGCCAGGGGGCGCTCGTTGCCCAATCCCACCGGATCGAGGTTGAGCGACTCACCCGAGCCGACGCCCAGGATGAATCGGCCCCCGCTCAGATGGTCCAGGGTCAGCGCGGTCTGGGCGAGCACCGCGGGATGGCGTCGCACCAGGTCCGTGACGCCGACCCCCAGGCGGATGTCGCTCGTGACGCTCGCGGCCGCCGCGATGACCGGGAACGGGTCGAACCACACGTGCGGGTTGGACTGGCCGGCCGCGGCCTGCGGGACCAGATCCGGTGTCCAGATGGAGGTCGGGAACCAGTGCAGGAAGTGATCGGCCCACCAGATGGCGTCGAACCCCTGCTCCTCGCGTCGACGGGCGGAGGCGAGCACGGTCTCGACAGGTGGCCGGACCGCCCCCATTGCAGAGATCTCGAGGCGGTGCGGACTGGGCATCGCGCGCAAGGGTACCCCAGTGTGGCCGGGAGTCCCGAAAACGGTCGCGCAGGGGAACTCGTGTGCCGACGCGGGTTCCGGCGGTCGTGGCTGCCGGAACCCGCGAGCG
The DNA here is from genome assembly GCA_031376485.1 of Actinomycetota bacterium. Taxonomy (GTDB): domain Bacteria; phylum Actinomycetota; class Thermoleophilia; order Miltoncostaeales; family Miltoncostaeaceae; genus CALMEC01. The sequence goes on along the minus strand of JANMDV010000057.1, from coordinate 56,429 downwards.
AGATGGCTACGGCGTTGCGCCGCCCAAACCGCCGAGCAGGATCGGGAGGATGTCGGTCTGCAGATCTTTCTCCGTGCCGGCTCCCTCCGGGGCTTCGACCTTGGGCGAATCCGTGGGGGTCGACGTCAGGGTTGCCGCGACGTCCAGCCCATCGAGTCCGCTCGACGCCTTGGTCGTGTCGTCCAGGACCGCGCTCAGGTCGATCTTGAAGCGATGGACCTGCTTGTCCTCGCGACCGATCCACAGCGCCACTTTGGCGTTCGTGACGGATTTTTCGATTTGCGCGGTCGCTTTGGCGATCTCCTTGGCATCGATGGGTCCGGTCGCGCCGGGGCCGAGCGACTCCGCGATGCGGGCGATGGCCTTGACGAGCGCCGCCATGTCCAGATCGCCGGTGAGGTGGTCGGTGGTGATGCCCTCGATGTCCTCGGTGCCCACGACGACGACGTCGTCGATCAGTTCGCTCGGGTCGCCGAGGGCCGCCAGAATCTTGGTGGGGTCGATGTTCTCGGCCCCGCTCGATGTGCCCTTGAGCGCGTCGGCGGGCAGTGCGTACCACTTGTCTTTGAGCTTCAGGAACGCCTTGTCGCCGGCCAGACGGAGCCCGCCGGCCAGGTTGACTTTGCCCGCTTTGACGTCGAACGTCAGGTCGGCCGCCTTGGCCGCCGGGTCGATCGGACCGCTGAGGTTCAAAGAGATTGCGCCGTCGCCCAGGAATGCCGCCAGCATCGGCTCTTTGAGTGTCCCCTTCAGCGTGACCCCGACCTCGAGGTCGATCTTCTGGGGTCCCTGTTGGGTGGAGAGTGTGACCGACGAGAGGATCGTCTTGGCATCGCCCGAGGACGCCGCCGGGGTCGGCGATTTGTCCGCTGCGCTGTCACCGCCGCCGCATCCGGCTCCGACGAGGCCGAACAGGGCGAGGGGGACGAGAACGAACCGGTGGCGTCGACGCAAGGGGATCTCCTTTGGCACGTATGCGGATTGAGCGGGCAGCCCGGTCGCGGGCGCGAACGAACGACACCCTCACTCAGAGGTTGGGTCTCGGCAGGGAACTTCCTGCATGCAATTGAGTATCGGTCAGGAGCCGTCGCGGCTTGACAGCCCCGGAGGCGGATGATCGCCGCCCCGGATCTGCGAAACCGCGTGCGCTGCGACCCCGGCGACGACGGCCCACCCGTCGGCTGCGCCCCCGGGCGAGCCCGGCAGGTTGACGATCAGGGTTTCGTCGCAGATGCCGGCGATCCCTCGCGAGAGCATCGCGTAGGGAACGGTCGCGACCGACGCGTTGCGTATCGCCTCGCCGATACCGGGAACGATGCGGTCGCAGATCGTCGCTGTGGCCTCCGGTGTGCGGTCCATCGGCGTCAGGCCCGTTCCCCCGGTCGTGATCACCAGGTCGACCGCGGGGTCGGTGCACAGCGTCCGCAGCAGCTCGGCGAGCTGCGCCTCGCCGTCAGGCACCAGCTCGCGGCGGACGACGGCGTGGCCGGCGCCCGTGGCGAGCGCGACGAGCAGTTCGCCTGAGCGATCGTCATAGATGCCTGCCGCGGCCCGGGTTGACACGGTGACGATGGCCAGGTTCACGGGGCTTCGACGAGATCCTGCTTGGTTTTTTCGAGCAGGCGGACACCGACGATCTCGACCCCGCGATCGACACCCTTGACCATGTCGTAGATGGCGAGCGCAGCGATCGCCGCGGCGGTCAGGGCCTCCATCTCGACGCCGGTCTTGGCCGATGTCTCGACCGTCGCCTCGATCGTGACCAGGCCCTCGTCGGGTGCGCTCGTCACGTCGACCGCCACCCGCTCGATCGGCAGCGGATGGCACAACGGGATCAGATCCGATGTGCGCTTGGCCGCCATGATCCCGGCGATGCGGGCGACGGCTGCGGCGTCACCCTTGGGCAGGGCGCCGTCGCTGATCGCGCGCGCTGCGTCCGTGGTCATCTTGACTTGGGCCCAGGCGCGGGCGCGGCGGATCTGTATCGGTTTGTGCCCGACCCCCACCATGCGGGCATTGCCGTGTTTGTCCAGGTGCGACTTGTCGTCGGTCATTCTTCTCGCTTCGTGGGGGTGGCATGCGCCTTGCTCTGCTTACGCGCGATGTCGGTCTGCTGGGCGGCAAGCCACTTCGTCACGTCGTTCTCGTTGACGATTCGGCGCATCTGGTCGGCACGGCTGGCGCGCTCGGCCGGATCCATCGTCAACGCCTCGTACAGCGCCGCCGCCTGCGATTCGATGTCGAAGGGGTTGACCGACAGCGCGAACGACCCGATCTCCTCGTGTGCCCCGGTGTTCTCGGACAGGATCAGCACGCCGTCGCGTTCGTTGACGATCGGCGCCTCCTTGGCGACAAGGTTCATCCCGTCGAATACCGGGTTGACCATCAAGACGTCGTAGTGTTTGTAAATCGCGACGGCACGGGCCAGGTTGCTCTCGAAGCGCAGGTCGATCGGCATCCAGTCGGTGTTGCCGTGCTTGGTGTTGATGTAGCTGACCAGGTCGCGGATCTTCTGGACGTATTCCACGTACTCGTCTACGTCCTGGCGTGACGGCTGCAGCATGGCCGTGAACGTGATCTGTTCGGCGAACTCGGGGTGCTGATCCAAGAAACGGTCGAACGCCTTGAACCCGCGCAGGATGTTCTTGGACAGATCCGTGCGGTCGACACGGCAGACCATGTACTTGCGACGGCGGCGCAGGACGTGCTTCTCCTCGACGGCGACCTCGGGGCTTTGGGACATCTTCTGGAACATCGGGGCGTTGATCGAGATCGGATACGAGCGGATCCACACGTCTCGCCCGTCCCACGAGACCTGGCGTCGCCGGTAGTCGACGCGGATGTCCAAGAGTTCCTCGCACGTCAACAGAAAGTTGCGGGCATAGCGGCGGGTGTGAAACGACACGATGTCGTTGGCCAAGAGCCCGCGCAGAATCGTCTCGCGGATGTGCGGGGGCAGCACCCGCCACGCGTCCGGCTGGGGCCATGGGATGTGGACGAAGAAATGCAGGAGTGCGTCAGGACGCGCTGCCCGGATGATGCTGGGCGCGACGTACAGGTGGTAGTCGTGGATCATCACGACGGTCTCCGCCTGCGCGGGGAGCTCGGCGATCACCGCCTCGGCAAACGCGTGGTTGGCCGCCACATAGCCGTACTCCCATGCGTCCAACTCCTGCCGGCGCACATCCGGGGCGTTCGAGAGGTCCCACAGGTAGTGCTGGATGAACCACAGCATTGGGTTGGCGATGACGTTGTAGTACGCGTGGTAGGTCTCCGGGTCGAGCACGACGAACCGGCCCCGCGTACCGACACCGATGTCGGGAAGGGCGAACGAGCCGCCGCCGGCCTCCTCTGCCACCACCGCGTCCTCGGGTGTGATCGCGGCCGACACCCACAGTGCCGGGGTGTGCTCGATCAGCCCCGACAGCGCGCTGACAAGCCCACCACCACCGCGCGTGACGGTGCGCGGACGCCGCCCCCGCCGCTCGAACGTGGCAGGGCCGCGATTTGACACGAGGATCAGTGACTGCATGTCGTGGGGCCCGCTTCCGACGTCGGCACGACACTCTACCCAGCCACCCTGAGGAGGGCCGACTGCAGAGCCCGCCGTAATGAATAATGAATGCGGCGTTTGGAAATCCAGCCGCAGTCAGCGTTTGAGTGGCCCGAAGGGCCAGGAATAGGCCGACCAAGAGCCGTGGTGAATGCGGCGTTTGGAAGTCCAGCCGCAGTCAGCGTTTGAGTGGCCCGAAGGGCCAGGAATAGGCCGACCAAGAGCCGTGGTGAATGCGGCGTATGGTCCACCGTGCTAGCAAGTAGGGCCCACGTGTGGCCCGTGGCTCCCTCCGAATGCTCAACAGACGGCTCTATCTCCAAGCTTGGCTCGTGGCGGTCGTCGCACTGCTCGTGGCGTTCCTGACCCTCGAGCCGCCCTCGGAGGATGTCGAACCCAGTGGGGTCGCGACGTTCATTGCGGCGGACGCCGTCAGGGCGGCGGCGGATCTCGCAAAGGTCGCACCGGCGCGTGCGCCGGGGACATCGGGGGCCCGGGCGGGCACCGAGTGGGTCCGGGCGCGCTTCGACGAGCTCGACCAGGGCAACCGCGTCGCCGTCCAGCCCTTTCTCGCACGGGCACGCGGAGCCGAACTCTCACTGGCGAATGTGTTCTTCACGCAGCCGGCCACGGCGGAGGCCAGGTCCCAGCGCAACATCCTGATCGTCGCCCGTCGCGACACTCCCCGTGGGGTGGCGGTCGGCGCGTCCAGTACGGCGATACTCGTCGAACTCGCCCGTACGGCGGCGAAGAGCAGGTATCGCCATCGGCTCATCTTCCTGTCGGTCGACGGGACGTCGCTCGGCAACGCCGGGCTTCGCTGGTACCTCAGAAGCGTGGAGCGTTCTCGTATCGCGGGCGTGGTCATCCTGGATGCTCCCGCCGAGGGGACGGGTCGTGAGTTCCACCTCTGGTCCGAGGGCGCGGGCAGGCAGGCCCTCGCGCTGCGTCAATTGGCGGAGCGTTCGATGCAAAGCGCAGGTTTTGTCGCCAGCCCCCTCCCCTCGTTCGGAGAGCAACTCGTGCGTCTGGCGGCACCCGAGACCCGTGGTGATCAACGTGCAGCGATCGATCTCGGGATTCCGGCCGTGACGCTTTCGGGACGCGACGAGTCCGTGCCGGTGGCCGATACGTCGCCGCTCGACCCGCTGCGGGTCGGCGCCGCGGGGACCGCGACGCTCCACCTGATCAACCGCATCGATGCGATCGAGCGTGCCAACAGCCCTGACGCTGCGCTTGCCTACGCCGGGAGGGTGCTGCGCCCCTCGGTCGGTCGCCTTGCGCTGCTCTTGCTCGCACTTCCGCTCCTGGTGATGGCGCTCGACGCGGCCGCCCGCGTCCGCAGGGCCCGGGTGCGGCTCTCAGTGGGGCTGCGAGCCGTCGCGTGGCGGTTCGTCACCCCGCTTGCGGTGCTCCTTCTGGCGCACCTGATGACGATGTGGGGGGTACTGCGGCCACCGAACGTCGGTCGCCCGCCGTCGCCCGCCGAACTCGCTGTGGGTGGGCGCGCGGTGCTCGTGATGCTGTTCCTGGCGCTTGTGGCGCTGGTCGTGTGGCTGTGGGTGCGTCCGCGCGTCATCGCCACCGGCGCGAACTCCCCGGCCGAGGCGGCAGGCGCGCTCGTGTGGCTCGGGCTCATCACGCTCGTCGCGTGGTGGTTCACCCCCTTTGCGCTCGTGCTGATCCTGCCCGCGGCGCACGCGGCGCTCGCGGCGACGGTCGTGCCCCGCCGGTGGCACGTCGGAGCCCTCGCGGCCCTTGCGCTGTCGGCGCCGATCGCAGTGGTGCTGATGACCGCCTCGGACATCGACCGTAACCCCGTGTTTGCGGTCTGGTACCTCTGTGAGACGTCGGTCTCGGGTGCCAGGGGCTTGGCCGGGCCGATTCTCGCGGTCCTCGTCGGCGTCTGCGTCTGGTCACTCAGCACGTTGGTCGCGTTTCGCGCGCGCAAGGGGTTGGTGCGGGGCCGCGGGGGCACCCGTGCCATCCGACACGCGCGGTAGCTTGGCGTTCGGCAAGTTCGTGGGATCGGAGGACCGTGGAACAACCCAGACAGCGCGACGCGGATCGTTCACGCGCCGCCATTCTGGACGCCGCCGAATCCCTGTTCGCCGAGCACGGCTACGACGCCGTCACGATGGCGCAGGTCGGTGCGGCCGCCGGTGTCTCGCGGGGGACGCCGGGCTACTTCTTTGGGTCCAAGGAGGCCCTGCACCAGGTCGTGGTGGGGCGCGCGGCTGCGACCATGCGCATGTTGGCCGAGACCCTGCGTGTCCGCGATGCCGTGGGGGGCCGTACGCCGGCCGAGCGGGTCAGCCAGACCGTCGACGCGTTCCTGTCCCTCCTCACATCACGTGCGTCGCTTGTGCGGCTCATCGACCGCGCGGACGGCGCCGTGGCCGGCGAGCCCCATGCGGAGGCACTTCGCGACGCGCTCGAGGGGCTCGGCCCGGACCGCGACCGTGCTGCGCTCGTCGGGCTCGCGATGTGCTGGTTCCCCATCTCTCACCCGGGCGCCGCACGTCTGCTGGGCGTCGATCCGGATGCACCCGGGTTCGCCGAGACATGGCGTACGGAGGTCCTGTCGGCGATCGGGCTGTCCGGGCGCGCCGCGGCACCTGTGGCCGTCGCCGGCACAGGGCGCGAGTCTGTCCGCGCCAAGCCGGCGCCGGTGATTGCGCAGGACCCGGCCCCAACCACGCCTGTGGCGCCCGACGACTCCCCACACGACGGGTCCGTGCCGAAGAAGAAGAAAAAGAAGAGGAAGAAGAAGAGCCCCTGACCTGAGGCCGGGCCCGGATTGAACCGTGGACGCCGAGGCGGCCTCGTGTCAACCGATGCGGGTGACGCGCACGCGCTCGCCGGGGCGCACCTGGTGGCGCTCCTCGATCATGGCCAACGCGGTCGCGCCGACCATGGACCCGATGCGGTGCGAGCGCTGATCGCCGGTCGGGGTGGCGATCGGCCCGTCGTCCCCCGCGTCGAGCCGGCAGCGGACTGCGTGCATGCGGCCCTCTGCGACAGGCCAGCCCTGCCCGGCCGTCGCCATCTCCCAGTCCGGTGCGGGCGCCGACCAGCCGGCGCGCGCCCGGGTGGCGGGCTCGGCGATGAGCGCGGAGCACACGAGCGCCGAAGCGGGGTTTCCGGGCAGTGCGATGACCGGGATGTCGCCCGCCATGCCGAATGCGATGGGCTTGCCAGGTTTCAGGTCGATCCCCCAGAACCGCGGCTCGACCCCCAGCTCGCCCAGCGTTGCCCGCACAAGGTCCCGCTCCCCGACCGACACGCCTGCACACGTGATGACGACATCGGCACGGAGCGCATCCTCGAGCAACCGGCGGAGCGTTTCCGAATCGTCGGCGGCGATTCCCATCTGCCGTACCGCGCCGCCCGCGCGGGTGTGCGCCCAGGCCAGCGCGGTGGAGTTGGCATCACGGATCTGCGCCGGGCCCGGGGTTGCGCTCGGGGGGACGAGCTCGGAGCCGGTGGCCAGGACCGTGATGACCGGCCTCCGGAACACCTCGACCTCGACGGCCCCGATCGCTGCCAGCACCGCGCCCGCCGCGGAGTCCAGGGGGATGCCTGTGGCGAGCGGCGAAGGACCGACCGGCAGGTCGCTTCCGGCCACCCGTACATGCGCCCCGCCGGTGAGTCCCCCCGGCACCTGCAAGTGTGCGTCGACACGGATCGCGTCCTCGATCGCCACCACCGTGTCGGCGCCGATCGGAATCGGACCACCCGTCGCGATCGGCACCGCGAAACCAGGCCGGAGCGGCGCCGGCTCCGTGCCCGCCGGAACACCGGGATCGAGCGGCAATCGCGCTCCCCCGGGGGGGACGTCGGCGATCCGAAACGCGAACCCGTCCATCGCGCTGTTGGCAAACGGCGGCAACGCCATTGTCACCCCTGGCGCGACCGCCAGCACCCGTCCCGCGGCCTCTGCCAACGGGATCCGCTCCGTCGCCACGGGCCGGCACGCCGCGAGGACGACGGCAAGCGCTTCGTCATAGGACAACAGGTCCGCCACGCCCGGACCATATAGTCCGTCCGGTGGAATCCATCTCCCTTGTGATCCCGGTGTACAACGAGCGGGAGTCACTGCGTCCGCTTCTCGACGAGGTGCTGCCCGTCGTGCGTGCGCTGGGTCGCCCCGCCGAGGTGGTGTTCGTCGATGACGGGTCGACAGACGGCAGCACGGAACTCTTGGAGCAGCTTGCGGCCGCCGAACCCGAGGTCCGGGTCGTCGTGCTGCGGCGGAACTTCGGCAAGGGCGCGGCCCTGATGGCGGGGTTTCGCCACGCGACCGGCGGCATGGTGGTGACGATGGACGCGGATCTGCAAGACGACCCCGGCGAGATCCCGGCGATGCTCGCGGCGCTCGAGGACGGCGCCGACCTGATCAGCGGATGGAAGGCCGATCGCCGGGATCCGTGGACCAAGCGCGCGGCGTCCAAGGTGTTCAACGGCGTCACCAACAAGCTGTCCGGGCTCGCGCTGCACGACCTCAACTGTGGCCTCAAGGCCTATCGCGCCGAGGTCGTCAAGTCCCTGTCCCTGTCAGGGGACCTGTACCGCTACATCCCGGTCATGGCCGCCGCCGAGGGCTACCGGGTCCGGGAGATGGCGGTCAACCATCGCCCGCGCAGGTTCGGCGTGTCCAAGTACGGCCTCGAACGCTATGTGCGGGGGTTCCTCGACCTTCTGACGATCATGTTCATCGGACGGTTTCGGTGGCGGCCGATGCACCTGTTCGGCGGGCTCGGCCTGGTCTTCACGATCGTCGGCATCGGCATCTCGCTGTATCTCGCGATCGTCAAGATCCTGGGCAGTTCGATCGGGCAGCGACCGCTCCTGCAGCTCGGGGTGCTCCTGACGGTCGTCGGGGTCCAGCTCTTCACGATCGGTTTGGTCAGCGAGATGATCCAGCGTAACCACCTGCGCCGCGATGTCGATGAGGTCGCCGCGCGGATTGATCGGGTCGTGGAATCCGAACGCACCGGGGCAGGACTCTCGACGCCGCCCGTGTAAATTCGTGGTGTGACGACTGCTGCGCGACGGGCCGTGTGCCTGCTGACATTGCTTGCGCTCGGCCTCGCCGCGTTGGGCGCCGCCGTACCGGCGCTCGCGGCGACCAAGGTCGACGTGTTCTTTGCGCGCGACGACCGTCTGCAAACCGTGCAGCGCGTGGTGCCCGACGGCGCAGATCGGTTGCAGGTCGCCGTGGCTTCGCTGTTGCGCGGCCCCACCGCGGCCGAACGCCGGGACGGCATCCGAACCGCGATCCCCAAGGGCATCGTGGCGCAGGAGATCGTCGTGCAGGGGGGCGTCGCCTTCGTGCGACTGTCCCAGACGTTCGCGGTCGGCGGGACGGGTGATGACGTCGATCAGCGCCTGGCGCAGCTCGCGCACACCGCGACCGCCGCCGCCGACGTCGCCGGCGTGCGGATACTGCTGGGTGACGAACAGATACCGGCAGCGGGGTCGGATCCTGGAGCGGTCATCACCCTGGGGTCGTTGACCAAACGTGAGGTCATCGGGCCGATCCCGGTCGGCATGGCCGCGCTGCAACGGCGCCTGGTACAGCTTCGATATCTGTCGGCCAACGCCGTCAACGGGCGCCTCGACTACCGCACCTCCCAGGCGCTTCTGGCATTCCAGGCGTGGGAGGGGCTGCCACGAACCGGGCTCGCCACCTTCGCAACGCGTCGACGAGCCACGGTCGCCAAGATCCCGGCGCCGCGAGTCAGGAGCCGGTCCCGTCGCATCGAGGTCAACCGATTCCGGGGCGTGGCCCTGTTGATCGAGCGGGGCCAGGTCAGACGCGCCGTGCATGTGTCGACAGGAGTGGGCGGCCGCACCCCGCGGGGCACGTTCCGCATCGGGCGCAAGGAGCGCATGTCGTGGTCCAACCCGTTCAGCGTGTGGCTCCCGTACGCGAGCTACTTCGTCGGCGGGTATGCGTTCCACGAGTACCCCAGCGTGCCTGCGTACTCTGCCTCGCACGGCTGCATCCGGATCGGCTACCCCGAAGCACGTGGCGTCTACGAATTTGCGTCCTATGGAACCATTGTCAGCGTTACTTAAGGGCCTGTGGCGGAACACTCCCGCTCGGTTGGCGGCCGCACACCGTCGCGATACGGCACTGGCGAGATCGCTGTGACGACCAGTCGCAGCGAGGCTCACCAGCACCGCCTCACGCGGTTTTCGCTCGCCATCCTTCGCGTGAGTTATTCCGGCAAAGGCCCTCGCGCCGCCGCCGCCGGTTTCGCGGCACTTGCCGCAGCCTCGACCGGCCTGAGTGCCGGCACCCAGGTGACCATCGCCGACACTGGCACGACATCGAGCCGCCTGACGGCCGAGGTCTCCGCGCAGGCACTCCTCGGTCAGGGTTTTACGGTCACGCGGGTGACGCTTTCGTCGGCGAGCGCAGCTGATGCCGCGCTGACCGCAGGCACAATCGACGCCTACGCAACCGAGACAGCGACGCTCCTTGAGCGCGTGCTCGCCCATCCGAGTGTGCGCGACGATGCCGCGTTGGCGTCGACGCTCGGGGCACAGCTCGCCACACGCGGTCACGTGCCCCTCGCCATCAGCCCGGCAGACGATGCCCCGCAAGTGGCGTGTCGCAAAGGGGTTGTCCGCGGCCACAAGCTGTCAGGACTCCTGACGCTCGGACGGGCCGCCGGCAACCTGACCTATGCGGCGACCGCCGCGCACATCGTGCGGGCCGACGGCATCGCGGCGCTTCGGGTGCGGTTCCGTCGGGTCATCGTCGCGGCGGATGCCAAACGGTTCGACCTGATCGCCGCACGCCGGGTTCACTGTGTGCTGTCGAGCGCCGCGGAGCCCCGTGCAGCCCGGTTGTCACTCGTCGCACTGCGCGACCGCACCCGGCGCCTTGCGGGTACGCCCCGGCACGGCCTCATCGTCGCGGGGCAGGTGTACCTTGCAAGTGCGCCTGCGACGTTCGCACCGACGCTCGAGCGCGTCGCCGCGTTGGTCACCACCGACAACCTCCGGTCACTCATCGGCCAGGTCGAACTCGACGCCCAGGACCCCACCGTCGTCGCGCAGGCGTTCCTGCGTGCCAACGGCGGCTGACCATACGCCGCCCTCAGCACGACTCTTGGGCGGCCTCTGAGCCATCCTGCGGGTGACTCAAACGCTGATGGCGGCCGAACTTCATACCCGATGTCATAACCGCTTCATACTCGTGGTCCGGGCCCGGAATACAGTTCGGTCCCCCGATGGCCACTGACACCACTCCCGAGACAGAGGTACCCGAGCCCTCACGATCGCTGCGCCGGCGTTGGATCACGACGGTCGTCGTCGTGCTCGTGGTCGCGGCGCTTGTCGTCGCGCTGGCGCGGGGGTGGAGCAAGGTCTCGCAATACGACTGGCGCCTCGAGCCTGGGTGGTTGGCACTCGGCGCCGTACTGTTCCTCATGGCGTACGCGATCAGCGGGCTCACCTACTGCGTCGCGGTGGAGTGGCTCTCGCCGGTCCATCCACGCCGCCGCGTCAGCCTGTCGATCTGGGCCAGGTCACTCCTTGCGCGCTACATCCCCGGCAATGTGATGATGGTGGTGGGACGCGCCGTCATGGCACACGACCAGGGGGTGCCGAAGCGCGCAACGCTGACCGCCACCATCTACGAGCAGGCATTGGCGCTCGGCATCGGGACGGTTGCGTCGGTCGGGTTCCTGGCCGGGTACGGCAACCCCGGCGACGCGCGGTTGTTGTGGCTTCTGATCGTGGTGCCGGTCGTGCTGGTCTGCCTGCACCCCGTCCCGTTCCGGCGCCTGTCGACGTGGGCACTTCGTCGTGCTCGGCGACCCGCCCTCGACACGTTGTTCACCGGGCGTCAGGTCGGCAAGCTGCTCGTGTCCTACACGGTCGGGACCACCGTGCTCATGGCGGCGGTCTGGGCGCTCCTGCGATCTGCGGCGGGGCCCGAGGTGGGCGGTGTGGTGGAGATCGGGTTGGCGTTCATGTTCGCCTTTGTCATCTCGTTCCTGGCATTCATCATCCCGTCCGGGCTCGGCGTGCGCGACGGCATCCTGGCCGTCGTGCTTGCTCGACACGTCCCCGGCGAGGTGGCGCTGGCCCTCGCCTTTGGACTGCGATTCGTGATGACGGTGCTCGAACTTGGATTCGTCGGCCTCGTTGTCATGGTCGGGCGCAGGCGGTGAGTTCACGGCCGGCGCGTTCGGAGCGGTGGCCACGAGTCGTCGTCGCAGGCCTCGTCGTGGCGTACGCGGCCGTGTTCATCCCGCTCTCATTACTTCGCCACCGGGGGTTCTTTACGGCCCGCTATGACCTGGGCAACATGACGCAAGCCGTCTGGAGCGCCTCGCGCGGTGAGCTGTTCCGGGTCAGCGATCCCGACGGTCTCCGGGTCTCGCGCCTGGGCGCGCACGTCGATCCGATCCTCGGGCTGTTCGCACCCCTGTGGAAGGTCTGGCCGCACCCGGAGATGCTGCTCGTGGTTCAAGCTCTTGCCGTCGCGACGATGGCCGTCCCGGCGTACATGCTGGCCCGCCGCTGGCTCGAAGACGCGCGGCTTGCCGTCGCATTCGCGGCGGTTGCGCTCCTGTTGCCTGCCGTGCAGTGGGCCACCCTCTTCGACTTCCACCCAGTGACCCTCGCCGCGCCGCTGCTTCTGTGGTGCATCTGGGCGGCGGTCGCCGATCGGTACGTCACGCTGGCCGTGCTCGCCACCCTGGCGGCGCTGACCAAGGAGCAGGTCGGGCTCGCGCTCGCCATCCTGGGCCTGTGGATGATGATCAGCCTCGGTCGCCGGCGCGCGGGCGCGATCCTGGCCGTGTTGTCGGTCGCGTGGACCGCGATCGCGGTCGGCCTCATCATCCCGCACTACCGATCCGGTGGGGGCAACGCGTTCGTCGAAGATCGCTATGGCGATCTGGGTGACGGCGTCGGAGGCGTCATGAAGACGCTCGTGACACACCCGTGGGATGCGGTGGAGGTTGCGGTGTCTGCCGATCGCGGCATGTACGTCCTCGCAGTGCTCGTGCCGCTGCTGGCCCTATCGCTCGGTGCCCCGCTCCTGGCGGCGGGCGCGCTCCCCGACCTTGTCCTCAACCTGTTGTCCGCACGACCCGAGCAACACAGCATCGAATACCACTACTCGGCGGTCATCGCACCGTTCCTCCTGGCCGCGGCAATCCGGGGGCTCGCCACGCTCAGGAGCCGCCGCCTGCCGGCCTGGCTCCACCCCCGGATCGTCGCGCCGGGACCTCTTGCCGGCGCGCTCATCGCGGCGGCGGTGGTGTCGGGGTATGTGTGGGGTCCGCTGCCGTTCTGGCAGCACGTCCCCGGCGGGTCGCAGGTGCGCGCGGAGCAGTTTGCGGTGCCCGACCGCGCCGCCCTGCTTCGTCAAGCGATCGCGACGATTCCTCCGAACGCCACCGTGTCTGCCGCCAATCGGATCGGAGGACACCTCTCCGACCGGCGCTCGATCCTCATCTTTCCGTCGATCGGCACTGCGGACTTCGTCGTCGTCGACACAGCGCGTGCCGATGTGGGCGACGAAGTCAAGCCCGCAGAACACGCCGTTCTCGTCGAACAGCTCCGTCGGCGGGCCGACTACGCGACGATCTTCGCACGTGACGGTGTCCTGGTGTTCAGGCGGGTCAAGGACACCCCGTGACGGCACGGGTCTTCGGCCTCGGTGTCGCGGTACTCGGCGCGTGTGCCGGGACCCTGCCGTTCTTGGGGTGGTACCGCGTCGACCTGCCGGGCCGCGTCGTCGTCGTTCGCGGTGTCGATGTACGTGGCGAGCTGTGGAGCCTGCCGGTTCTCGCCGGCATCGTCGTTGCGATCGGCGTGTACGTCGCGGCAAGTGACTCCGACCCACGGGAGCAGTCGTCGCGCTGGCTCGCGGGAATCTGCGCCGTTGCGGGCGCGCTGTGTCTCGCGTGGGCGCTCTGGAGTGCGTGGCGCATCTCGAGCGTGGCGGTCCCCCTTGATCTGGGAGACGGGCCGCAGACGCCACTTCGCGCGCAACCCGTGGCGTTGCTGGCGGCGGCGGCGGCGTCCGGCATCGTGGCGATGTCGCTCGAGTGGGTGCGCGGCACCTCCTCCTGAGCCACTCGCGGGGCGGCATTCGGCTGACCGCACACGAACGTGATGTCGGGCGTGGCCGATCGTCCACAGCGTTCGAGAACGAGTCTCACTGCGGCGATGTTTCGCGCGACGAGTCCCTTGTCGGGTCAGACACCGAGTGGTGAGCCCCTGGGATACTGCGGGTAATGGTCCTTGCCGCTCCACCGACGCGATCGTTCTCGAGCGATAATGCCGCCGGGATCCACCCGGCGGTGCTGGAGGCGGTGGGCCGCGCTAACGTCGGTCATGCAGTCGCGTACGGCGACGACGCGTGGACCCGCGCGTGTCAGGCGCAGTTCCAGGAGTTGTTCGGGGCGGACACGACGACCTTGCTGACATTTGGCGGGACGGGAGCCAACATCCTCGGATTGGCCACGATGCTTGGGCCCGCCGAGGCGGTGGTCTGCAGCCGGTGGGCGCACATCGCCGTCGACGAGACCGGCGCGCCAGAGCGGATCCTCGGCGCCAAGATCATCGAGCTTGCTTCCGACGACGCAAAACTCCACCCCGATCAACTGGATGGACTGGCACACCTGCTGGGCGTCGAGCACCACGCACAGCCGGGGGTCGTCTCGATCACGCAGAGCACGGAGCTCGGCACCGTGTACACCGCGGACGAGGTCGGCGCGCTCTGCCAGCGCGCACATCGGTACGGCATGCGGGTTCATATGGACGGCGCCCGGATCGCCAACGCCGTGGCCGCTCTGGGTGGGACCATCGCGGCGCTCCGCGCGTTCACCGTCGAGGCCGGCGTCGATGTGCTGACCTTCGGCGGAACCAAGAACGGGATGCTCGGAGGGGACGCCGTCGTGTACCTGGCCCCCGAGCTCGCGCGGTCGGCCAGGTTCGTCCGCAAGCAGGTGACGCAACTCCCGTCGAAGATGCGCTTCGTCGCGGCGCAGTTCTCGGCGCTGCTGGACGGAGATCTTTGGATCGCGCTGGCTGCGCACGCCAACGTCAAGGCCCGCGAGCTGTACGCACTGACGTCTGAAATACCCGGTGTCGTCTACGCGCAGTCGCCCCGAGTCAACAGCGTCTTTCCGCGCATCCCGGCCGGGTCGATCGAGCCGCTTCAGGCGTGGTGCTTCTTCTGGCCGTGGGACGCCGCAACCTGCCAGGTGCGGTGGATGACCGCGTGGGACACGACCGACGCCGACGTCGCCACTTTTGCCGCCGGCGTGCGTCAGGTGGTCGGCGCGGCGGTGGCACACCCCGCGAGCCGGTAGGTCGCCTCCACGGGGTCGTGGTCTGACAGCAGCACCAGCCGGGCCCGTCCCTTCCTGGTGACCGGCAGTTCGCGCGTGCCGGTATGGAGCGCCCGCGGCGGTGCGACCACGTCCAGGTGGCGGTGAAAGATATGGTCCAGGACGAGTTCCTGCACCGTCTGCTCGGTCAGGCCCAATGCATCGAGCGCCATGATCGCAGGATGCCCGCGGCCCGCGGCGTTGAGGTCGCCGGCCACCACCACCGGTTCATCAGGCGGGACGCGTTCGAGGATCTTCGGCACGACGCGGCGGACCTCGCGCGCGATCAGCTCCCACACCAGCGAGTTGTGGCAATGCATCGACGCCACGGTCAGGGTCCGGCCGGACCGGTGACGCAGTCGCGCGGCGACGAGCCGTCGTGGTTCGAGTAGCCAATGAAGCGTTTCGCGTGGTCCAAGGTCCAGTGCCCGCGCATGTCGAACGACGAACGCCGGCGGGTTGTGGCGCACCGTCCACACGCCGCCCGGCACGATTTGCCACTCCGGCGCGATCAGCAACACGTTGGCGGTGCCCTCGTGCGTCTGCCACAGGTCGGGGTTGCGCCCGGCGAGCCGGCCACGCAACCGGGTCGTGCCGATGAGCGGCGGCATCAGCGCGTGGACCGCCTGCATGCTTGTGGCCTCGGCCAATACCGCAACCCCAAGCGGGGGCACCTCCTGCAGCGCGGCGACCGTCGGGCGTCGGGAGCTGATCAGGGCCGCCATCTCGCGCAACCACTTGGTGTTGACGTGGACGTGGGTCTCGTCGGCGACATCGCTGCGTAGCAGGGCTGAGCGCAGTGTCGGCCCCAGCCGAGCACCGTCCTGGCCGTGAAACAGGTTCCAGGTCATGATGCGGATGTCGTCGCTCGTGGGCATCGGCGCCGCACGGTACTCCGCATGCACACGCGATCGCTACAGTCCCGCCGTGCTCGACGAGACGCCGCCCACACACACGTCACAACCAGGGCGATCCGGCCGGCCGGCCGTCGTCTACTGGTGCGTCGCGGGCGCTGTCTACGCCGCTCTCGGCATCGCGTCTCCGCCCGCATTCCTGCTGGGCTTTTGGGAGTCGCTCCTGTTCGTGTTCGGTGCGACGGTGCTCGCGCCCAAAATCCTCGGCCGCCGCGCCAGGTGAGTTGGGCCGCCCACGACCTCGAGCCGTACCTGATCAAGGCCCACATGGGCGCCGCGATCAGCGTGCCGTTCTGCCTGCTGGGGTCCTACTCGCCGGATCTGTTTACCAAGTGGGCCGTCTACGGCCTCGATTTCTCCGGCAACCACAAGATCGTCGACGATCCGGTGCAGCTTCACCGGGGGTTTCCCGGTGTGGGCTTCACGCACAGCCTGCTGTTTGCGATCGTCGTCTCGCTCATCATCCTGCTGTGGTCCAAGCATCGCATCTGGGCGACCTCGTTTCTGATCGGTGCGGTGGCCCACGTGTTGTCCGACACGTTCGACTCCGTCGGGGTCATGTTGTTCTGGCCGCTCACCGACTGGCACGCCCACCTGGACGTGTGGCAATACGTCGGCGAGGCGGGTCGGCGTAAGGACGCGATCGCGTACTACACGTCCTTGGGGGGGGCGTGGGATCTGTTTTGGGTCGGGTGGCTCGCGCTCAAGTGGCGGGTGCTGACGACCGCGTACTTCGAAGCCGAGGTCGCCCCCAAGGATCCTCTGTGGCCGTGGCTTCGCAGGAAGACCGGCGACGCCTTCGCGCTGACGATCTACCGTGGCAGCGCGTTCTTCGGGGTCGTCTCGGTCCTCGCGTGGATGGTGTGGGCGCTGTTTGTCAACGACTTCGAGGCACGCCTGGACTGGACTCTCGGAGGTCCCTCCTGGGCACCTCGGCAGGGTCCGCCGTAGCGGGATCGTCGCAGACGGCTTCGCGACCCAGCACGGTCTTGACGACCTTGCCGACGCCGACTTCGAAACGCAGGGTGATCGTGCCCGGCTGGGCGACACGAAGCTCGGTCGCCCAGGGCTCGCGCGGTGCCACGCACGCATCGCCGCGGATGACCCGCCAGTACGGCGTGTAGCGCAGCCGCAGCCGATAGTTGCCGGCGCGTTTGACCTCGAACGTGACCTCCCGGGCGTCGATGTGCCGGATCTCGATCAGATCCGGCGGTGTTGCGATCGGCGTCGCGTTCGGCACCTCGTAGACGGACCAATCGCCGATGCGGGCCACCAGCGGCAACACCTGCGACTCGCGCAGTAACGCCGCCTCGGCCTGCGCGCTGTAGTCCAGCTTGTCGTCGGGCAGGAAGACGTACTGCACGCCCAGGCGCCGCAGCCAGGTGTGGTACTTGGTCGCGGTCAGCTCCCCGTACAGGTCCTGGTTGGCGGGGAAGTCGTCCTGGCGGTACCAGCCCCGCGTCAACATGACACCCCGCCGTGCAAGAAAGAACGCCTCCCAGTGCTGGTCGGTCGCGACGACCTCGATCCGGTGGTTCGGGTCGCCGTGGGCGGCGAGGAAGGCCTCGACGGGGTACCAGAACTCCTCGTTGGACGAGCGCACCGAGTTGGCGGTGCGAAGGCCGGCAACGGCCGGAAACGTCTGCCACAGCAATGCGCCCGCCAGAACGGCCACGGTCAGGCCACGGGGCTCGAAGCGCCTGGCGGCCAGCGGTATCAAGAGCAGCGGCGCTCCCATGAACAACAGCAGGCGTCCGACGTTGGCACCGATCGGGGACGAGATGGCGAACGCCGTGACCGCCAGGAGGGCGTAGACGCCGAAGATGCCGAGCAAGATGCGCAGATCGGGACGCCCACGTGCCAAGAGCCAACCGGCGGTGCAGAACGCGAGCACCACGGCGAGGTCGAGGATGTCGAACGGGTACTCGCCCCCCGGGGTGCTGAACGCCCGCCACATCAGCGCCGCCGCGCCCACGACGGTCGCGAGTCCCAGCGCCAGGGTGCGGACGCCGTGGCGTTGCCACCACCGTGGTGTGGCGGCCGCAATGCCGATCAGGGCCGTGACGAGCAACAGCAGTGCCAGAAGATGCGCCACCGCGACGAGGGCGGCGAGCGCGATGGTCAGCTTGCGCCGACCCGCCTGCAGGGCCACCAGGGCAGCCAGCCCGAGCGCAATGCCGAGCAGGAACGGATACGTGCCGGTCAGCACCGGTAGGGGGGCAAGGAACGCGAACGCCACGCACGGCCACGTCGCGACGCTTGCCCAGCGCCGATGGATGATCCGGCTGAACGCCGCCGCGGCGCCTGCGACCGACGCGGCCACGATCGTGGCGGTCCCCAGGATCGCGGCGAGCGGGTAGTACAGCAGGCTGTAGTTGATCTGGCTGTAGCGGCCCGCGTACCAAAAGTTGTCCCAGAACTGCCATCCCCAGTCACTCCAGCGCTGGGTTTGGTACAGGTGCGCGGCAGCATCCTCGCCGGCGGGCAGGAACAGCACAAACACGAGGGAGAGGAGTCCCGCGACCACCGCCGCGCCCGTGGGTCGGGCGATGCGATCGGCGAGTCGACCGAGGACGTCCATCAGGCCCCTACGGAGTCGGGGTGACGGGTGCCGCGGCGGGTGGGGGAGTCTCGCCGGCTGGGGGTGTCCCGCCGGTCGGGGGTCCCCCGCCGGTGGGCGGCGGGTCCGTCGGGCCGCCCGGCGTGGTGGGGTCGGTGGGCGTCCCGGGCGCGTCGGGCACGCCGTCGCCGTCGCGGTCCTTCTTTTTGTCGCCTTCCTCTTTCTTCTTCTTCGCTTCTGCGTCGGCCTTTTTCTTGGTCGCGGCCGCGGCCAGCGCAGAGGCCTGACGCGTCCAGTAGCTCGAGAAGGGCTTGCTGACGAACGGTGTCTTGGGAATCAAGAACGCCTGGCCGGACTCACCCTTGGTCGCGACCTCCATGAACTGCCGCCAGATGCTGGCGGGCAGGCTGCCTCCGGTGACGCCCGGCATCGACCGTGGCGGGTTGGAGTAGCCGACCCAGACGGCGGTGACGTACTTCGGTGTGTAGCCGACGAACCAGGCGTCTTTGAACTCGTCAACGGTCCCGGTCTTGCCTGCCACGGGTACGTTCGGGAGGTTCGCGGTGGTGCCGGTGCCGCCCTGGACGTTCGCGCGGAGAATTTTTGTGACTTCCGCCGCCACGCCGGCCGAGAGCACCCGTGTGAGCTTGGGCTTGAACGGCGTGATCTTGCCGTCTGGTCGAACGAGCTTCGTCATGGGAAGCACCCTGACTTTGAACCCGCCGTTTGCGAGCGGTGCGTAGGCCCGCGCCATCTCCAGCACGCTGACCCCGAGTTTGGGGGAGCCGAGCCCGAGGGAGACGTTGTACTGGTCATCGGGTACCAACGACGTGATCCCGAGTTTGCGCATCAGCTTGTAGACGGCGTCCGGCCCGACGTCGCAGGTCATCTGAGCGTAGACGCTGTTGTCGGAACGCACTGTCGCCTGCGCGATCGACATCATCCCGCCACCGCTGCGGCTATAGGTCGAGACCGCGTAGCTCGGGTCCTGCCCTGGGCATCCCGGTCCGGCAACCTTGAGCGGTGACTTGCTGAAGTAGCGCGTGTTCGGGCTGATGCCCCGCTCCAGTGCGGTCGTCAAGACGAAGGTCTTGAACGTCGAGCCGGCGCGACGCAACGCTTGCGGTCCGGCGACATTGAACTGGTTCTTCCGGTTGTACTCCTCGCTGGATGCCATCGTCAGGACGTGGCCCGACTTGGCGTCGATCATGACGATTGCTGCCGAGGGCGGGGCACTGCTGTATCGCGAGAGGACATTGCGCATCGCCGTCCGCGCTGCGTCTTGAAGCTTCGGATCGATCGTGGTGGAGATCCGGTAGCCGCCTTCTTGAACCCGTTTGCGGCCCAGCTCGGAATCCAGGATGTTCTGAACGTAGTCGGTGTAGTACCCCTCGCGTTTCAACCCGAACGCGTTGCCCTTCTTGAGGCCCAGGCCCGCGCGCTTGGCTCGCGCGGCTTTCTGTGCGGTGATGAATCCCTCTTCCACCATCTCGTCGAGCACCAGGTTGCGCCGCTTGAGGGCATCGTCGTACCGGCGGAACGGGTTGTAGTCCGACGGCGCCTGCGGCAGGCCTGCGAGGAGTGCGGCCTGAGGCAGCGTCAGCTTGGCTGCGTCCCGGCTGAAGTACGTCTGCGACGCGGCCTGCACACCGATGGAGTTGTTGCCGTAGAAGACGCTGTTGAGGTAGCGCTGCATGATCGTTTTCTTGCCGTACGCCTTTTCGAAGTTGCTCGCCAGGTGCGCCTCGGTCAGCTTGATCGAGACGCTGCGCGCCTCGCTGGGGTGACACAGGTTCTTCATGAGCTGCATCGTGATGGTCGAGCCGCCTTGCCTGCCGTCGGTGCTGCCGGCTTGACGGGACAGGTCCTTGAGCGCGGCGCTCGCGATGCGTCGGTAGTCGATCCCGCGATGCGCGAAGAACTTCTTGTCCTCGATCGCGACCGTGGCGTCGATCAGGAACGTGGGCATGTCGTCGTAGCGGATCGGATCACGGTTGTTCTCGGCCGCGATCGTCGTCAGGAGCTTTCCGTTGCGGTCGAAGATCCTGGAGTTCTGCCCCAGCTTGACCGCATCGCACGTGTCCGCGCGAACCTCGTCGCGCACGAGTTCGAACGAGTGCGCGGCAACCAGGGTGCTGGCGCCGACCAGGCCCCCCGCGCACGCGAACAGCACGCGGCGAAGGTCGTGGCGCTTCTTCCGGTGGTTTCGTCGACGCAGGCTCATCGACGCCCTCTGGTCACGCGGCGCAGATCCCAGATGATCCGTCCCGACCCATAGTCGAGCAGGCCGATGATCTGGCGGGGCCGGCCCCCGACGCGTCCGTAGACAAACCAGGTCAGGCGTGAGCGTGGGCGCACCAGCCGCGCGCTGAGCGGCGCGGCCAGTCCGCCGGCGGCGACGGGGACCGTCACGGGGCGCACCAGGTACACCAACTCGACGTCCTCGATCCGAGGCCAGACCTGTCGTGCACGCTGGAGCGCCGGCGCATCCGATCCCAGCTTGGCGTGTCGCGAGAGGCGTACCGTGTCATAGAGAAAGCGCCATCCCTTGTCCGGACGCGAGAGAAAGTCGATGGGTTGCGCGGGGGTCGAGTAGCTGCGGGCGACGAGTGACGGGGTCCAGAGCGCGACGACCGCAGCAAGACCGACGGTGACGCCGATCGCACGGCGGCGCGTGATCCGCACCCGACTCCTCCCGAAAAGGCCAGCAAACGCCGTCGAGTATAGCGCCGAGCCCCCGATTCTCGGTGACGACATGGGTTGGCGCTTCGCATGTCACCATGGCGCGGTGACCGAAACCGGACGCCTCCGGGCGGTGCTCTTCGACGCGTACGGCACCCTGCTTGAGCTGGCTGACCCTGTCGGCAACCTCACGCGGGGACTCGCCGCGGCCGGGTACGTGTATGGCGCCGACAGGGTTGCCGCCGCCTTTCGCGCCGAAGTCGACGTCTACCGCCGCCATCACGATCAGGGGCGGGACATCGTCGGCCTCGCGACCCTGCAGGCCCTGTGTGCCGAGGCGTTCGCCGCCGCGCTGCCCGTGCCACCGCCGGTCGACGTCGCCACTGAGATCCTGACAGGGAGTCTTCGCTACCGGTTGTTCGCGGACGTGATTCCGGCGCTCGACGCCGTGGCCGCGCGCGGGCTTCGGTGTGCGGTCGTCAGCAACTGGGACTGCTCACTGCCCGCAGTGCTCGCGCAGCTTGGCATCGCGGAACGCTTCGCGATGGTTGGCGTGAGCGCCGTGATGGGCTTCCGAAAACCCGATCCGCGCATCTTCGAACACGCGCTCGCGGCGCTGGGTGTGCAGCCGGAGCAAGCGATCCATGTCGGGGACGATTTGCGGCGGGACGTCGACGGGGCACGGTCGGCCGGTCTTCGCGCAGTGCTGATCGACCGTTCGGCCGAGGCTGCCGATGTCGACTGTGAACACGTCGCCGACCTGCGATCACTGGCCGCGCTCCTGGGTTGACGGTGCGTGTCGATCAGTGCGACAGCGTCGCGTGACGCAGGAACGTCGCGACCGCCGCGTCGAAGTCCTCGACGCAGCCATCCTCCCCAGCCGTCACGCAGGAGCGCAGGCGCTCGGTGATCAGCAGCAGCCCCACCTGATCGACGGCGGCCTTGACGGCCGCAAGCTGTGTCAACACGTCGCGGCATTCGGCGTCTTCGCCCAACATGCGCTGGACGCCGCGCAACTGCCCCTCGGCCCGTCGCAGACGGGCGATGAGCTGCTCGCGGGTATGGGGTGCATGCGTCGCCATGTCGCTAGTGACCGCCGCAGGCTCCGCCGCAACAGCCACCGCCGACCCGCTGGACGTTGACCGGTCCTGTGTCGCGGGTCGGGCGTGCGGTGATGAAGCCGGTGATCAGCTGGCGGACCTCGGTGGTGCCGCACTCGGGACAGACGCGGTCCTCGTCGCGCAGGAAGCCCTGGCGGAACGTCTCGAACCCGTGCTCACACGTGTCGCAGACCAGATCGTAGGTCGGCATGGCTTCTACGCCAGTCCGAGCTTCTGCTCGAGCATCGCCTTCGGCATGGCGCCGACCGCCTGCTTGGCCAGGATGCCGTTCTCGAACAGTCCGATGAACGGGATGCCCGTGATGCCGTAGCGCTGTGCCAGCGCCGGGTGGGCATCGATGTCGATCTTGCCGACGACGATCTCGCCGTGTTCGGCGGCGATCTCCTCGATGACCGGCGCGATCATGCGGCACGGGCCGCACCACTCGGCCCAGAAGTCGATCAGGACGGGCTTCTCGTTTTCGAGCACCGTGCCCTGGAAGTTGTCGGTCGTGATCTCGACCACGTTGTCTGCCATTGGATTTCCCTTCGTGGGTTTATGCGGAGGCGCCGGCGGGTTCGTGTGCGTAGGCCTCGAGCCAGCGTTCGGCGTCGATGGCCGCCATGCACCCGCTGCCGGCTGCGGTGATGGCTTGGCGATACACGCGGTCCTGGACGTCGCCGCTGACGAAGACGCCCTCAATGTTGGTACGGGTTCCGTCGGCCACGATGTAGCCGTCGGCGTCCAGGTCGAGCTGTCCGGCGAAGAGGTCGGTGTTGGGCGTGTGGCCGATCGCGACGAACATCGCCGACGCCGGGATGTCCTCGGTGTCGCCCGTGACGACGTCACGGACGCGTACGGCGCTGACCTTGCCGTCGCCGAGCACCTCGGCCACGTCTGCGTTCCATCGCACGGTGATCTTGTCGCTCGCAAGGACCCGGTCGGCCATGATCTTGGAGGCGCGCAGGTGGTCGCGGCGGTGGACCAGGGTCACGTGCGAGCCGATGCGCGACAGGTACAACGCCTCTTCGGCGGCGGAGTCGCCACCGCCAACCACGACCATCCGCTGTTCCTTGAAGAAGAACCCGTCGCAGGTCGCGCATGACGACACGCCGTGTCCGCGCAGCCGCTCCTCGCTGTCCAGGCCGAGCCAGCGGGCCGATGCGCCGGTCGACACGATGACGGATTCGGCGCGGTACTCCTCGTCGCCCACCCATACGCCGAACGGGCGTGTGGAGAAATCGACCTTGGTGACGTCGGCCGTGACGATCTCGGTGCCGAAGCGTTCGGCCTGATCGCGGAACGCCTGCATCATCTCGGGGCCCTGGATGCCCATGGGGAAGCCCGGGTAGTTCTCGACGTCGGTGGTCAGCATCAGCTGCCCCCCGGCGCCGTAGCCCTCGAACATCAGCGGCTCCAGGTTGGCCCGCGCCGCATAGATGGCGGCGGTCAGGCCGGCGGGGCCTGAGCCGATGATGATGACCTTGCGTGTGGACACGGCAACCTCCGAAGCGTGGCGCTGATATACCCTCAGGGGTATCTTACCACGCGCGATGTGGGCTCAAACCTCACCCCTCCAGTGTCACGAAGGGCCTGTGCTCGAAATCCCACCCGTTCGGAACGTCTACGGGCAGGTCAGCTAGCCGCCTCGCTCGGTTCTCGCTCGCCGCCCTTCGCGAGAGTTGTTCTGGCGTAAGCACTCGCGTTTCGATCAGGCCACGTCAGTCGGTGTCCAGACCAGCCGGTTGCCGGCCGCGGTGGGTCGGTCGCCTGCGGCGAAGTAGTGCCGTCCTTCGTCACGCTCCGTGCGCTCGATCGCGCGCGCGTCGCCGAGCGTGACGAGTCCCCAGGCCGCAACGACGCCGACGACAACGCCCTCCGCGATGCCGTCGGGTCCGCTGTCGCGAAGGACGCCGACCAGGAACGCCAGCATCGCCGCGCTCCCCACGAGGAGGAACACCACGGTCAGTACCGCCCACCGACGCCAGTCGGCGGGGCCGGCTTCGAGCCGCCGCGCCCCGCTCAAGGGCGTCGCCTTGGGCAGGTATCCCGACGGCGCGGTCTTGCGGAGCCACATTCGCAGTAGCGGGTAGAACACCACCCCGGTCAGGCCGCTGACCGCGACGGCGATTCCGATCCACGTCGGGGAGAGCCCCGTCGCCGAGCCGGCTTGCAACGCGGCTCCGACCAGCAGCATGGCGCCGCCGACGCCGATGAGTGCCCACGACCACAGGCGCACAAGCGACGTGTACCGCCACAGCTTCTCCTGCCGACCGTGTCCCATCGGACGAAGCGTACCCGGCCGAGCCGCCCGGCCGACTGGGGGACCCGCTGCTCGTGTCCGGACAGGTCGTCGCGCGCCCGGCTGCCTGGAGGAAACACCCCGTCGCGCGCGTGTACGGAAGGTCCGTTACGGACCCCGCGATCCCGCCTGGGCAAAGGGTTCTCGGTACATTCGTGTCCGACACCGTGTACCAAACCTCAACGGTGGCCAAGGCGATTCGGCCGGCCGGGGAAGTTACTCGCAGGGTCCCTACACTGGGTGGTGTGAGGGCTCCGCTCGCCAGGAATGCGCAGGGGTTGCGGGCCCGCATTGCCACGCACCCGCGGCAGCGGTGGTTCGCGCTCGTCGTCGTCGCAAGCGGCATGTGGCTCTCGGTCATGAACATCAGCATCGTCAACATTGCGATGCCGTCGATGGCCCGGGACCTCGGGGTTGACATCACCGCCATCGCGTGGATCGTCACGGCGTTCTTCGTGACTCAGGCCACCTTGCTCCCGGTCGCGGGGCGCGCAGGCGACCTGTACGGCCGTCGCAAGGTGTTCGTGACGGGGGTGGTCGTGCTTATCGTCGGTTCGATCCTGTGCGCCGCCGCATGGGATGTCGGTTCACTGATCGCGTTTCGCGTCGTGCAGGCCGCCGGTGCCTGTGCGATGGCGCCCACGGCGGTCAGCTACATCGCCGAGCTTTTCAACCACCGTGAGCGGGGCCAGGCACTCGGGATCTACTCCGCCGTCATCAGCATCGCGCCGATCGTCGCGCTCAACGTCGCCGGGGCGCTCTTGGCCGTGTTCGGGTGGCGCAGCGTGTTCTGGTTCACGCCGATCGTCGGGGTTGGCGTTCTCGTCGGCGCCTTGATCGTCCTTCCGGAGTACCGCGTGACTGGGGCGCGGCGCTCGTTCGACCTGCCGGGGGCGGCGCTGGGGGGAGTCGGCCTGCTCGGCCTGCTGCTCGGCCTTTCCCGGGGCGAAGCATGGGGCTTCGGCTCTGCCGCGACGGTGACGGCCCTCATGGTGGGAGTCGCCGGGCTTGTCCTGTTCGTGCTGCGGGAGCGCTCCGTCGGCGATCCCCTGCTCGACCTGCGCCTGCTCGGACTGCGCTCGGTCCGCACCACCAACATCGCGTCGTGGGCCTCGTCGGCCGCGTTGTTCGGCGTGCTGATCCTGCTGCCGTTCTACCTGAGTCGTGTGTTGGGATTCGGTCCGGTCCAACTGGGCCTTGCCATCAGTCCGATCGCCTTGTCGTTCGTCGTCGTCTCGCCGATCGCCGGTCGTGCCTTCGCCAAGACGGGCCCGGCGCGGATGGCGACTGCCGGGTACCTGATCTCGTCCGCCGGGGCACTTGAGGCGGCGCTGGCCGCGCACCTTGAGTCGTACCCGGCGATGTTGCCGGGAATCGTGATGTTCGGCGTGGGGCTCGCGATGGCGTCGTCCCCGATCCAAACCAGTGCCATCAGCGACGTGCCGGCCGCGCAACTGGGTGTGGCATCTGCGCTGCCGAATATCAGTCGCTACACGGGTGGTGCGCTCGGCACGGCGGTGCTCGGCGTGATCATGCATGCGGCGATCCCAGCGGGTTCCGAACAGGCGACGGTCCGGGCGATCTCGGCGGTGCGTGAACTCATCGCCACGGGCTTTCGCAATGCGCTGTTCGCGGCCGTCGGGTTTCTGCTCCTTGCTGCCGTCGGCGCCGCATGTGTCCCGCGGCTCGCGGGTGTCGACCGTAAACCACTGTTATGACCCGCGGCTCGTGGCTGGCATTCGTCGGGATGGTCGTGTTCACGATGGGAACCAGCATCGTCACGCCGTTGTTTCCTCTCTACGCGGACCAGTTCGGACTGTCGGCCGGAACCATTGCGCTCCTGTTCGCGACGTACACGGCGACGGTCGTCCCGACCATGCTTGTCGCCGGCAACCTGAGCGACATCCTTGGTCGCAAGCGCCTGATCCTGCCGGCGATGGCGATCATCAGCGCGGCGTCGCTGCTGTTCGGGTTCACGACCTCGGTACCGATGTTGTTCGCCGGCCGGGTCCTGCAGGGTCTCGCGATCGGGATGTTCCTCGGCGTCGGCGCAGCATTCGTCGTCGACCACGCCCCACCCCACCGCCGCGAACTCGCCGCCCAACTCGCCGGAATGGGATTTCGCCTGGGCTTCGGCCTGGGGCCGGGCCTCGCCGGGCTCATGGCACAGTATGGGTCCGACCCGATCCACCGGCCGTTCCAAAGCCACGCGATCCTCATGATCGTCGGGATCCTGGCCATTGTCGCGGCCCCGGAGACGTTGACGCGGCGTCGCGGAGGTGGCCGTTTCGCAATCCGGATCGGGGTGCCGCAGGGACAATTTCGGGGGTTCGCGACGTTCATCGCACCGGCCGGGTTCCTGATGAGCTTCCTGGACGCGACGTTCTTGTCGCTGGCGCCGCTCTATATGGTGGACACCCTCGGTGAGCGCAACCTGGCGCTCGTCGGGCTCGTCGGATTCTTGATCCTGGCCGCGGGCGGGTTCACGCCGTTCTTCTTCCGGGGGATCGAGCCGCGTCGCGCGGTCATCATCGGCATCGTCGCGTCCACGATTGCGTCCCTGCTTGTCGTCAGCGCCGCCTGGGTGGGCACTGTCGTGCTCGTCATCGTCGCGGCCGGGGTCGTGGGCTTCACGAACGGATTGATCTTGCAGGGGGGCACCACCATCTGCAGTTGTGTCGTTCCGATGCACGAGCGCGGCAAGCTCGTCTCGGCGCTGTACACGTGCTGCTACGCAGGTACGGTGCCGAGCGTGGGCCTGGGATACCTTTCGCGCGCCATCGGCTTGACCGCAACAATGGCCGTGTTCTCGGGCCTCGCGGCCATCATCGCCACGTTCGTGCTGACCGTCGGTCGGCGCAACTTCCGCGAGGTCATCGTCTATCGGGAACCCGCCGTGGACGAAGGTTTGGCAGGCGCCCCATGACACGGTCACTCAAGCTGTCTGTCTTCTTCGCGCCCGTACGTGACACCCCCGCGCACATCGCCCTGGCCGAGGACCTGGGATTCGACTGCGCGTGGTGCTACGACTCGCCGCTGCTCTACCACGACCCCTTTGTCACCCTTGCGCGCGCGGCCGAACGCACCTCACGTATCGGTCTTGGCATCGGCGTCGTCGTTCCCGGCCTGCGGACGCCCGTCGCGACGGCTGGCGGCCTGCGCTCCCTTTCGGCGATTGCCCCTGGCCGTGTGGTGGTGGCCGTCGGCGCGGGGTTCACCGGTCGTTTCACGCTCGGGTTGGGGCCGGTGCGGTTGGGCGCGCTGGAGCGCGAGGTCCTCGATCTGCGCACGCTCCTGGCGGGAGGCGAGATCACACACGCCGAGGGTGGTCGTCCCGTGCGTCCGATCCCTGTGCGGGGCGCCGAGGGCGCGGGGGACGTGCCGATCCTCGTCTCATGCCGGGGGCTACGTGCACAGGCGCTGGCACGGCGCATCGCGGATGGTGCGATGACGGGTGTGTTCTTCCCGGGCGGTCTCGGACTGGTTCGCGAGGCGATCGGGCCCGACATGCCGCTGGTGGTCCACGCGGTGGGTGCAGTCGCCGAGGACGGCGAGCCCCTGGACAGCCCGCGTCTTCGAGCGGCGGTCGGACCGGTGGTGGCGGTGGCGTTCCACGCGTTCTGCGAACAGCCGTGGAGGCTGCAGGGACTGGATCGCGGGCTTCGCGATCAGGCCGAGGCGTACATTCGTGACGTGACCACCGCCCTTTCCGTCGATCGACGCCATCAGGAACTGCACCGCGGGCACCTGAGCGAGGTCGTGCTGCCGCAGGACGTGGCGGTCGTCACGGCCGACAACATCGCGCGATTCGGCTTCTGCGGGACAGCTTCGGTGTTGCGCGCGCGCGCCGATGCCATGGCGCGCGACGGCGTTACGGAACTCGCGATCCAACCAGGCGGCGACATTCCGTCTGAACTGCGACGCATCGCCGAGGCGTTGCGATGAGCCGTCGGATCGTGACCGTGCTGAGCGGCGCGGGGGCACTCGTCGCCCTCGTGACAATGCTCATCCTGGTCGCCGCGAACGGTGGCGATCCGTCCGGGGGATCGCGCGCCGACAGCCCGTTTCGCGCGGGTGCGTTGACGGTGGGTCTGCAGGACGACCAGATCACCGGTGTCATCGACGACCCGGTTGCGACGCGCATCGATCGGATCGCGTCGAGCGGCGTGGTCTTCGCGCGGGTCGACGTGTCGTGGCCGGCGATCGCGGTGACGCGTCCCGCCGCGCCTGCCGACCCCGACGACCCCGCCTACCGGTGGACCCGCTACGACGAGGTGTTGGACGGTCTCGCCGCGCGCAACATCGAGCCGATCGTCGTGTTCGCGGGATCGCCGGGATGGGCGAACGGCGGCAACGGCCCCGAGGCCGCCCCGGACGTCGAGGCGTACGGCGCGTTCGTGCGCGCGTTCGCGACGCGGTACCAAGGGCAGCAACACGGACGGGTGCGGGTGTACGAACCGTGGGACGAACCCAACAACCCGCTCAAGCTGATGCCGCAATGGGACGCGGCGGGAACCGCGCCCGCCTCACCGGCGATCTACGCCGGGCTGCTCGATCGTGCGTACACCGAGATCACGGCGGTGACGTCTGACGCCATCGTCGTCGGCTCGAGCGCGGCGCACATCGAAATGAGCGTGCCTCCGGCCGGCGGCGTCAGCGTGCTGGACTGGATCGCGGGTCTCGCGGCACTCGCTCCGCGCATGGATGCCGTCGCTCAACACATCGAGCCGACCATCCCTCCGAGCGCGGCGTCCGATGTGGTGCCATCATTCGCGACGATGCCGCGACTGATGCAAGAACTCGACACGCTCGCCCCCGGGGCGCCGGTGCTGATCACCCGGTTCGGTTATGCGACGCCACCCGGCGGGTTGTCGGAGGCCGATCAGGCCGCGTTCCTGACCCAAGGATTGCAGCGACTCGCGGCGCAGCCGCGCGTGCGGCTGGCGATCTGGGGCTCGGTGCGCGACACTTCGGGCCGATATCTGGGGTTGCTGCGCGAGGACGGCGTCGAGAAGGCCGCGTGGCCGGTATTCGTGAATAGCCCCAAAGCCTTGCCGTCGGCGGCCACGCCGTGAGCACGGCCATCGAGGCATTCCTCGCCGACCTGGGCGAGCCGACGTACCGCTCCCGCCAGGTGGCCGAGGCCAAGCGCCGCGGCGCCTCCGAATGGGACGGGGTCACCAGCTGGCCCAAGGCCCTCCGTGAACTCGTCGCCGAAGCGGTGCCGTTTTGGTCGGTCACGCCGGAGTCGTCGGCCCTCTCGACCGACCACACCGTCAAGTGGGCGCTCCGCGCGGGCGACGGGGCGCGGATCGAGACCGTGTCGATCGCGCACGCCAAAGGCCGGCGTACGGTGTGTGTGTCCAGCCAGGTGGGGTGCGCGCTCGGATGCCGGTTCTGCGCAACGGCCCGGCTGGGCGCCGGACGTAACTTGACCGACGAGGAGATCGTGGATCAGGTCGTGCTGGCCGCGGGCGCGGCCGAGCGCGACGACGCCCGTGTGACCAACGTCGTGTTCATGGGGATGGGCGAGCCGCTGCAAAACCTGCAGGCGGTGCTCGCCGCTGCGGCACAAATCTGCGATCCGGAGGGCCTCGGGCTGTCCACCCGTAAGGTCGCGATCTCGACGGCGGGCTGGGTGCCGGGAATCGACGAACTCTCACGCCACCCGCTGAGCGTCCGTCTGGCGATCTCGTTGCACGCGGCCGACGACGCGACGCGTTCGGCGATGATGCCGATCAACAACAGGTGGCCCATCGCAAACCTGCTCGCCGCCTGTCGCAGGTACTGCGACACCACCGGTCGCCGCGTGTTCATCGAGTACCTGTTGTTGCACGAGGTCAACGACTCGGTGTCGGATGCCGGGCGCCTGGCGTCGCTCGTGCGCGACGGGAACTTCCACGTCAACATCATCGAGTACAACCCGACCGAAGGCCCTTACCGGGGCAGCTCGTCCACTCGTCGCGAGACGTTCATCGCCGCGCTCGAGCGCGCCGGGGTCACGCCGTCGGTCCGCCGCTCTCGCGGTGCGGACATCGACGCCGCGTGCGGCCAGCTCGCCCTGCGGGGGATCGAGCCGGTCTCGGCCTGACGCCCGCCGTGGTCTCGGTGGCGTGCCCTTCAGATTGCTCACTCACGCTCGGCGAGCGCGACCAACTGCACCAACGACGCGCCGACCTCGTCACGTTGCGCGCCGAGACGGTGTGACTCGGTCTCCGGCAGCTCCACTCGGACGACGACGACGCACCCGTCCGGATGCGGTTCCAAAGTCCAATCGTGGACGATGTCCGAGAGGAGGCAGGAGATCGTCACACGTGTCCCATGGCGACGCCCCTCCAGTCTCGTCGGGTACGCGAAGTCAGGCCATGCCTCCATGAAGCGGAGGATCTGACCGTCGTCTCCGCGTTCCACGCGTTCCATTCCTGCCCACCATTCAGGGAGCCGGTTCAGATCCCACAGGAGCTTGAACACCTCTTCCGCCGGTGCGCGACACACTGCGCGTTCTTCGAACCCTTCCATCACCCGACCGTTCGTCTCGTTGTGACCGCTCCGTTCAGCTGCGCCCGGTCCTGAGCGAGGCGTTCGAGTTCGCGCGCGGGCTCGACCAGGCCCGCGATGGGCGGGCGGCCGAGGTCGAGAAGCACCGCCGCGTATGCGTCGCCGGATGGGGCGCGGGACATTCGTCGCCACACCCGCTCCGCCTCGGCGAATCGGCGCGCGGCGAGCTTCGCATCCCCTCGCGCGGTCGCGATGAGCCCCTGGACGCGCGCGAGCTGCGCGACGAGCGTTGCGGGCGCGTCCGCAGGTCCGATCGGCTCGAACGGCACCTGCGCGAGCTCGCGTTCCCCGCACTCCGAATCCCCGAACGAAACGAGCGCTTCGGACAGCCGGAGGCGTGCGACGGCGCGCGGAATAGGCGCGCCGACCACCTCGAGCGCCGCGCCGAGCCGCTCAGCGGCCTCCCGTGGAGAGCCTGCCGCGAGCAGGATCGACCCGAGGTCGAACTCTGCGACCGCTGCGATGTCGTGGTTGTCCGCCCCGCTCGCCAGCTCGACGTTCTCCCGCGCCGCCCGGATCGCTTCGGGCATCCGTCCGAGGCGCGACAGGGCATAGGCGCGAGCCGCACGGACCTGGGCCTCGAGCGACCGCCCCGGCCACGGCCGTCCGGCCACCGTCTCCGCGATGCTCAGCACGCGATCGACGTCGCCGACGCATGCCGCCGCGCACGCGGCCGTCAGCATCGCGAGCGCCGCGACCTGCGGACGACCGGCCAGATGGGCCAGCTCGGCCGCTCGCTCGCACACACCGATCGCCTCTGCGAACGCCCCCGACCGGACCAACGCGGTCCCGCGCGCATGCTCCAACTCGGCCTCCAGGCTGCGGTCGCCCATGCCCTGAAGCCTGGTTCGCGCGTCCTGGATCAGCCCGTCCACGACAGCGGGATCTCCCGCGACGGACTGCGCCCATGCGGCGCTCGTGAGCGCCAACAGGTGCGCTTCCGGCAGCGCCTCGTCTGTCCGTCCGATCATCTCGAGGGAGCGGGTGCTCGCAGCAAGCGCCTCCGCCGGGTAGCACAGCGTCGTGTGCAGCCATCGCGCCCGGAAGGCATGGGCGGTCGCTAGTCCCGCCGTGTCGTGGCGCACCTCCAGCGCGGTGACGGCGTGCGCAAACGCATCGTCCATGGCGTCGCGGTCGGCGCGCCACGCGCTGACGTCGGCGAGGGCCAGCCAGAGCTCCGCGTCCATCGCCCCGTCGCTGCTTGCGAGTTCGAGCGCCTCCCGCAGGAATGCAGCGCTCTCGTCAAGTGCACCAATGCCGCGGGCCTCGTGCGCCGCCGCCGCCAGGTGCCGGCGGGCAGCGTCGAGGTTGCCACCGAGGATCATATGCCTGGCGATCTCCGCGTTCTGCCGATGTGGGCGCCGGGTCAGGGCGACGGCCAGCCGTCGGTGCGCATCTGCCCGCCGAGCCTCGGAGAGTGAGGTGTAGCAGGCTCTGCGAACCAGGTCGTGCACGAAACGCACACGCCGGTCGCCGTGATGGTCGAGGAGCCCGGCGGCGATTCCTTCCTCGAGCGGGTCGTGCAGGTCCTCATCGCCGATCGCGTCGAGCGCCTCACCCAGATCGAGCGGCCGTCCTGCCGCGGCGATCACGTCGACGAGCGTCCGTGCTCGCGTCGTGAGCTGCCCGAGCGGACCACGGACCACGCCGTGGAGCCCCTCAGCGGGATCCCGTCCGTCAGCGGCGGCGCGGGCACCTTCGGACGCCAGCAGCGGGTTCCCCTCGGCCGCGATGACAACCCTGGCCGCGAGGTCGGGGTTCAGGCCGGCCGCGCCGACCAGCCGCGCAACGTCCGCGTCGGTGAGTCGGTCGAGTTCGACATCCACTCGGATGCCTCCGCGACGGCGGATCGCGTCGATCGCCAGATCGAGTTCAGGATTGCCGGGGACAAGGCGGCGCGTGACCACGATCAGCGCGGAGGAGGCCTCGAGGCGGCGCCCGATGTGCGCGAGCAGCGCGAGGCTGGTGCTGTCGGCACGGTGGAGGTCCTCGAGCACGAGCACGAGGGGTTGGGTGTCCGCAGACCAGGCGACCATCTCGAGCACCGCCTCGAAGATCCGCACCCGTTCCAGATCGGGCGAAAGCGCCAGCGATCCCGGCGCCCTGTGCCAGGTCGACTCCACCACCGCTGAGAGGCGCGCAAGATCCGACGGCCAGGCGACGTCGGGCGGTGGCGTCCCCGCCGCGATGAGGTCACGAAGCGCCTCAATCCAGGGGGCAAGCGGCGGCGCGCCCGCAAGCTCCAGTGCGGCGCCGGAAGCGATCCGGGCGCTGTCGGCGCGAGCACGCTCGACGAGCGCATCGACGAGGCGGCTCTTACCGATGCCGGGTGGTCCGCCGATGAGTGCCAAGCCTCCGCGGCCCGCGCGTGCGTGCGTCCATGCGTCGAGCAGGATGTCGAGCTCACGGTCGCGCCCGATCATGACCGGCTTGTCGCGGCATGCGGCCACAGCGAGGCGCCGCGGAGTGGCGACATTCTGCGTCGGCTCGACGGCATCGCCATCCTCGCGGTGGTCTGCGCGAAGGGTTTCGGCGAGGGCTCGAGTCTCGCTCGAAGGCGCGACTCCGAGTTCGGCCGCGAGCACCGCGCGGGCGCGCCGGTACGCGGTGAGCGCCTGCGCCCGTTCGCCGCATGCGTCGAGACGACGCATCAGTGCCCGATGGGCGCTCTCGCGGAGGCGATCGTGCCCGAGCACCGCGCGTGTCCAACGGACCGCACCGACCATGTCACCGGCGTCTTCCGCGTCGGCGGCGAGCCGCTCGAGCACGTCGACGAGCCGCTCGCGGTGTGCGTCCTGCGCGTCCAGGGCCCACTCGTCTGCCAGGTCTGCAAGCAACGGGGCGGCGGCGATGTCCACCGCGCCCCGCAGCGACGTTGGGTCACCAGCGCTCACGAGTCGATCGAACTCCTCCGCATCGACCGTCCGCGGCAGTTGTGGCGTGATGCCCACGCTTGACCGGTCGGCGTGGAGGTACTCGGCCCCGCCTGCCTCCTCGAGCGCCGCGCGCACCGACCACAGCGCGCTGCGGAGCGACGCCCGGGCGCTCGTCTCGAGCACGTCCGGCCA
The DNA here is from genome assembly GCA_031376485.1 of Actinomycetota bacterium. Classification (GTDB taxonomy): domain Bacteria; phylum Actinomycetota; class Thermoleophilia; order Miltoncostaeales; family Miltoncostaeaceae; genus CALMEC01. The sequence continues at coordinate 22,323 of JANMDV010000057.1, read as the reverse complement.
GAACCTGCCAGCCAGCCGGGTTCGTGGATGAAGACCCGGGTGCAACAGCAGGTATGCCATCAGGGAGCGCGGCCGAAGCCCCTGGAGTGGAGGGACCTCCCGTCCGTCCACCCAGACGGCCAGATCACCGAAGAGCCGGGCGTGCATCATCACGGTCAGTCTTGCGGGGCGGGGTGTGGAGGGCAAGTCCGCGGCCCCGACTGCGGCGCCCAGGCTGTTGACGCGGCGCGTACTCCGCCGTTAGGGTCCGCGCAAAAACTACTGAACAGTTTGGCGGCTGCAAACCGTCGCGATATGGCGTCGCCGAGATCGCCGTTACCACCAGTAGCGGCGAGGCTCGCGGACACCGCCGTGACTTTGAGTTTTCGCTCGCCCTCCGCCGCAGTAGTTATTCATTGACACTTCCTCACGATGTGGTGACGCGTCGTTGACGGTGGCTTGACGATGCCCCGTCACGATGGCCCCGACACGCTCGATCAACTCAGCCGAAAGGAACGTCATGAGCGACTTCGTCACAACTCTGCTTGGAGCGATCGACAGCAAGGACGCCGCCGGCATCCGCGCCGCATACGCACCCGAGGCCCGCCTCGTCACGATGACCCCCAACACTTTCCAAAGCTCCGAGGGCGTCGACGCCGTCGCCGAGAAGCTTGCGGAGTGGTACGCCAGCTGGGAGGAAAACCCGGGGTTCTCGTTCCTCAGCACGGTCCGCGATGGCGACCGGGTCGTCGTCGAGTTCGAGCGCACCAGCACATTCGAGGGCGCGAGCTGGGTGGTGCGCCAAGCCCACGTCATGGACGTCGGGCCCGCCGGCATCCGCGATCACCGCATCTACTGTTGCGGGCCCCGGCAGGGCGAACCGGAGCTGGCCGCGGCGTACGGGGAGCGGTCATGACCCCTGGACCCTTGGACGGCATCCGGGTTGTCGACCTGACCCACCATCTCGGTGGTCCGCTTGCCACGATGGGCCTCGCCCAGCTTGGGGCCGAGGTGATCAAGGTGGAGCCGCCCGAGGGGGATCAATGGCGGCGTGTCGACGACGTCCACGGCGAGAGCCGCGTGTTCCATGCGGTCAATCGGGACAAGCTCGGAGTCGTTCTCGATCTGCACACCGACGAGGGCACGCAGGCCGTCCTGGAGCTGGTCGATCGGGCCGACGTGTTCGTGCACAGCCTCGCCCCAGGCGTCGCTGAGCGTCTCGGCGCCGGGGCGGAGACGCTCTGCGCCCGAAACCCGCGCCTCGTCTACTGCGCCCTGTCGGCGTTCGGACCCGAAGGAGGGCGGGGAACCGACGTCGCCCTGCAATCCGAGTCTGGGCTGGTCAGCGCGAACGGCGGGCGGGTGTTGCCGGTTCCGGCGCACGACACGCTGGTGCCCTGGATTATGGTCGCGGGGATCATCGCCGCCCTGTTCGAACGCGAGCGCAGCGGGCTGGGCCAAGTGGTCGAGACATCCCTGCTCGAAGCCTCAGCGGCGCTCGCCGCACACCGCCTCATCCGCGAGGACTCCGGGGAACCGTTGTTCAACCGGTTCGTCGGGGCCCTGTACCGCACGTACCCGGCGAGCGACGGGGGGGTCGCGATCGCCTGTTACGCGCCACGGTTGCATGAGCGGCTTCTGAACGCGGTTGGCCTCGGCGCGCTGCTCGCCGATCCCCGCTTCGCCGACCTGGAATCCCGTGTCGTCAACAACGGCGCTCTCGCCGATCTGTTGGGTGAGCGTCTGGCGCAGGAGTCGACGGCGCACTGGCGGTCGGTGCTGCAGGACGCCGAGCTGCCGCACGGCGTCGTCGAGGAGCGGCCGTTCGCGCTGCTCGACCATCCGCAGGCACGGGCGTTGGGCCTCATCGTCGAGATCACGGATCCGACACTCGGCACTGAGCTCGTGACCGGCCCGCCGCTTCGCCTCTCCCGCACACCCGCGGTTACCCGTCGTCCGGCCCCGCGCCTCGGCGAGCACACCGACCAGGTCCTGTCGTCGCTTCGGTCGTCCGCGGAGGCCGGGTCATGAACGTGACGGTTGCGGTGGTGCAGGCGACGCCGGTGATTCTGGACGCCGACGCCTCGGTCGCGAAGGCGTGCGGCCTGATCGGCGAGGCCGCCGCAGCCGGCGCCCGGCTCATCGCGCTGCCCGAGGTGTTCGTCGCGCTGTATCCCAGTTCACGATGGGCGCACGCATCTGCGCAGTTCACGAGCGAGGCGGCCGAGCTCCATCGGCGCATGTGGGCCGCCGCCGTCGACGTCCCGGGGCCGCTGACCGATCGCCTGGGCGCCGCCGCCCGGCGAACCCGTGCCTGGGTCGCGATCGGTGTCAACGAGCGCAATCCGACGCGGCCGGGAACCTTGTGGAACTCGCTGCTCTGGTTCGCCCCGGACGGGCGGCTTGCCCATCGCCATCGCAAGCTCATGCCGACCCTGCACGAGCGGGTCTTCTGGGGTCAAGGCCCCGGCGACGACCTGGAGCCGCTCCAGGCCGACTTCGGCCGGCTCGGAGGGCTTCTGTGTTGGGAGAACTTCATGCCCGCGGCCCGGCAGGCACTGCACCGCGGTGGCGTGGATTTCTATCTGGCCCCCACGGCGGACGATCGTGACATCTGGATCGCCGCGATGCGCACGTATGCATTCGAGGCGGGGGCGTTCGTCTTGTCACCAGTCCAGTATCTGCGTCGCGACGACTTTCCGGACGATTTTCCTCTGATGGAGGAACTCGCCGGGTGCCCGGACGAGCTACTCGTCGGCAACAGCGTGATCGTCGACCCGTGGGGCAACGTCATCGCCGGCCCGATCACTGGTCGTGAAGGGATCATCTACGCCGACTGTGACCTTGGGCAGATCATCGCGGCCCGTCGTGTGTTCGATGTCGCAGGCCATTATTGCCGGTCGGATATCGAGGTGTAAGTCGCCCTCGGGCCACGTATGATTTCCAGGACTTCGTGCGCATCGCCACGAGGCCTCGAGTGATCCACACCGAACCGAATTGGGGGCGTGAGATGGCAGATGAAAGCGTGTACCGGGTGATCGACGTCGTTGGGACCAGCAGCGAGTCGTGGGAGGCGGCAGCCCGCACGGCCATCGAAACGGCCTCCGGCAGCCTCCGCGATCTGCGCGTCGCCGAGGTCACCAAGCTCGACGTCTCGATCGACGACGGCAAAATCGTGCGCTTCCGCACGCGTCTCAACCTTTCGTTCAAGTACGAGGGCTGACCTCCTCCTCACCGCGATGTCACGTCGGATGCTCGGCACCCGACGTGACATCAAGGGGAGGGCTAGTGGTGGTGCGGTGCCGCGCAGCCCTCGTGGTGGCAGTGGCACTCGGGGGCATCGGTGTTGCCCTCACAGAACGGTGAGCAGTACTGGCTTCCGTCGGCGGCTTCGCAGGTGCATACGGTGTGGGCGCAAACAGCCATGTGGGTCTCCTTATGGTTCGCGCAAAAATAACTGCTGTGCCGGATGGCGAGCGAAAACCGAGTGAGGCGACGCCGTATCGCGACGGTTTGCAGCCGCCAAACTGTTCAGTATTTTTTTGCGTGGACCCTTAACTATTGCAGGTGGCGAGGGCGGCCATGACGGCTCCCTCGTCGGGGAGTTCGAGCGGAACCGGGATCTCCGCGTGCTGGATGATTCCCTTCGTGTCGATGACGAACGTGGCGCGGGCCGAGTGGCCCCGCTCGTCGCGGTACACGCCGTAGCTTCGGGCGACGGCTCCCTTGGGCTCGAAGTCGGCCAGCATCATCGTCGCGTCCAGGCCCAGTGATCTGGCGAACGCGGCTTGGACGTGGAAGCTATCGACGGACACGCCGAGCACCTGCGCCTGCTCATCGGCGTACCTGCCCTCGCGCGGGCCGACCGCGCTGAACTGTGTCGTACACACGCCGCTGAAGGCCAAGGGGGAGAAGACGAGGACGACGTTCTTGGCGCCGCGGAAGCTCGACAGCGTGACCTCGTCACCGGTTTGATTCTTGAGCGTGAAATCTGGTGCTTCCTGTCCGACTTCGACTGCCATGGCTCCTCCCGTGTGTGGTACGAGCGCAGGGTAGTACACCGTGTCCGCCGAGACCCGGCGCTAGTCTTCCTCGACATGACGGTTGACGACGAACGTCCGCGTCGCCGCGGCGCTCCGCCGGAACGCGGATGGACATTGGGTGCCGACGGGTTGCCCCGGGCGGTGTGGGGTGGTCTGGCCATTCTGCTTTTGGCGCTGGCGGTGCTGCTGTTCGTCCTGGGGTACTCCGGGTACGGCGTGCTCGTCATTGTCCTGGCAGGGGCGGCGGCGGTCAACGTATGGTGATCGCAGAGCGTGCGGCGACCGCGTTGCGAAATGCCCACCCCGATGTCGAGCCGTTCGAAGTCGAGTGGCCGATGCTGGCCGAGTGGGTCGCGCAAGCCGGGATTGATCCGGACGACGACGTCCTCGTCGCTGCGGCCCTGGTCGCCTGGGAGCAACTCCTGGGTTATTAATTAAGTGCCTGTGTCAGAACTCCCACTCGGTGAGCGGCTGCAAATCGTCGCGATACGCCACTGGCGAGTTCGTTTTTTCGACCAGTCGTGGCGAGGCTCGCCCAGCGCCGCCTCGCTCGGTTTTCGCTCGTCACCCTTCGCGAGACTCCTTCTGGACCGGCCCTAACCCTGGGCGCCGTATGAAAGCAGGTCGCGCACGTCGACGGGCGTCAGTTCACCCAGGCCCAGGCGCTCGGCGAGTGCGGTTACCAGGGCTGTCTCGGTCCGATTGCGATCAGCGTCGCCGTGTTCGTGTGCGATCGAGGTGGCGGCGACGTCCGGAGCGCCGCAGGCGGACATTCGTGCGAACCACGTCAGATCGGGATCGCGGTTGAGCGCAAGGCCGTGCGTCGTGATGCCGCCGTTGACGCGAATGCCGACGCTGCCGAGCTTGCGTCCGTGGACGTACAGGCCCATCGCATCGTCGCCCGCAAGCGCGCCGGCGATGGCGCTGGCGTCGGCCATCGCCCCGACCAGCGCATGTACGAACCGGCGGACGCCGCCGTGGGCGCGGACATCAGCGATGACGTAACCGGTGGTCTGCCCCGGGCCGTGCCAGGTCATCTGGCCGCCGCGGTCGCACTGAGCGCAGGTCGCGCCCAGTGCCGCCAAGCCGGCGTCGTCAGCGAACAAGTCCTCACGCCGGCCATGCCGGCCGTACGTGTAGACGGGGGGGTGCTCCAGCAACCACACGACGTCGGGTATGTCGCCCCTGGCACGCTGCGCCGCAAGCTCGCGCTGCAACCCCCACGCCTCGAGGTAATCGATTCGGTCCGAGGTCAGCAGAAACGCCACACGCCGATGGTAATCGGTTAGGGGCCCGTGTCATGACTACCTCGCCGTTCGGCGGCTGCAAACCGTCGCACTCCGGCACTGGCGAGATCGCCGTTACCACCAGTAGCGGCGAGGCTCGCCAGCACCGTATTGCTCGGTTTTCGCTCGCCGTCCGGCAAGGGAGTTTTCATGACACGGGCCCGAAGTGCTCGCTCGCGCAAGTACGCCCACGTCTCCCGGCTGCAAACCGTCGCCAGGCGGTGTCCTCGGTCTCACCGTTATGGGTACCGATAGCGGCAAGACACTGCGTCCTTGCCTGACTCGGTTTTCGCGCGGGATACGTCGCCGTACTTACGAAAGCGAGCACTAAGCCGTCGGCGGGTCTCCGTACTCCGCGACGACCAGGCGGTAGCCCAGGTCGAGTTCGTCGCGGTCGATGAGCCAGGCGTTCGCGCGATCCCATGCACCTGAACGCAGATCCTCGGACAGCATGGCGAGCCCATCCAGAAGCTCGTCGTCGCCGACCTCCGCGAGCGTGGAGATGCTGCGCCGAACATGGCGCGCCAGGTACATCGACGGCCGTCGCCAGTACGCGCCGAGGAACCCGTCGCGACAGTCGTGGGGGATCGGGACGACCTCGACCCGAACGTCTCCACCAAGCGTGCTGGTGATCTCGTCGAGAGTTGGGAACCGGCGGGCGTCGGCTCGCGCGATGTCAGGAAAGTATTCGTACAGCCAGAAGTCGTCGATCGTGGTGGGGTCGAGCGTCATTACGACCGCGCGGCGCCGCGCGACACGACGCATCTCGCGCAGTCCTGCGAGTGGGTCGTCCCAATGGTGGATCGTCAGGACCGCCATCGCTGCCGAGTACCCGCCGTCTTTGAACGGCAGTGCTTCGGCGGCGGCCTTGACGACGGGCGCCGCACCGGTGCGGCGCTGTGCGATCACCAGGTCGCTCGGCTCGATCGCGACCACGCGTCGGTTGGGTGGCTCGTAGGCGCCGGTTCCGGCACCGATGTTCACGACAGACGGAGCGCCGCCGACGGCTTTCGCGATCCGTTGCAGGATGCGCGGGTCCGCCCTGCGCGTGGATCCATAACCGCACTCGAGCATCCCGTCGTCCACGACGTGTCCTACGGGCCTCTGCGGGGACTGTTCCATGTCGTTGCCTCCTGCGCCATGCGTGGCGATTCACCGGGACGAAACCTCTAAAAAGCATGGTACCCAGATCCGTGTCGGGCGAAACTGGTCGAACGGCTAGTTCTCACACGCCGATCGGGTGGTCACCACGCCGGCCGAAAGGACCCGAGCAGAAACGACCGGACCGTTTGGCACGGTGTTCGCTCGCCATCCGGTCCAGCAGTCCCTTCTGCAGGGCCCCGAATCACAATACAAGGGCCCCCGGTCGCTCCATGAGTTCGGCGATGCGTGCCAGGAATGTTGCCGCCTCGGCCCCGTAGACGGCGCGGTGGTCGACGGAGAGGGTCAGCGTCAACACGTCGCGCACCACCACGTCGCCGTCGATGACGACGGGGGTGGCCTTGGCGCGGCCCACTGCCACGATCGCGGCCTCTGGCGGGTTGATGACGGCCAGAAAGCGGTCGACTCCGAACATCCCGAGGTTGCTGATCGTGATCACGGAGCCTTCGAGCTCGGGTGGTGTGATCGTCCCGTCCCGGCAGCGGCCGACGAGCCCTCTGACCTCGGCCGCGAGTTCACCGATGCGCTTGGTGTCGGCGGACCGCACGACCGGAACCAGGAGGCCTCCCGGCACGGCCACCGCGATGCCGATGTGGGCGCCTGTGGGAGCGATGAGTGCGTCCCCGGCGAACTGGCTGACGGCATCCGGTCGTTCAGCGGTCGCCAGCGCCACTGCGCGGATGATGAGATCGTTGACGGACGGGCCCTGCCCCTCGGGCGACCCGGCGACGAGTTCCTTGCGAAGCGCGATGAGCGCGGTCACATCGATGTCGCGTTGCAGATAGAAATGTGGCGCTCCGGGCTTGGACTCTGCCATCCGCTTGGCGACGGTGCGCTGCAAGCGGGTCAGTGCGACCCGCTCGCCGGGAGTGGCCGTGGGTGGCCTGGTCGGTGCCGGCGCCTGTGGTGCGGCTGCGGGTTGCGCGGGGGTGGGTCTCGACACCGCCGCGGCCGCCGCGGCTTCGACGTCTTCGCGGACGACCCGTCCCGCCGGACCTGTGCCCTGGACTGTCGACAGATCCACGCCAAGCTCCTCGGCCAACCGCCGCGCCAGCGGCGAGGCACGCACCTGGTCGCCGGCGGCGGGCGATGGCGTCTGCTGCGAGGCGACAGCTGGCGGCACGGCCGTGGCGGGCTGTGGATCATCATCGTCAGCGGCACCCGGATACGCCTCGGGGTGACGGACCTCCAGCCCGATGGACGACCCGGTGCCGTCGTCGGCGGTTGGAATACCGGTCGCCTCATCGTCCGAAGCGGCGTCCTCCGTTTCCTCGTCCGCCGCCGCATCATCGGCGTGCGCGTCGGCACGCGGGGAGTCTGGTGTGGGCTGCGCCGCGGCCGCCGCCGCACCACCGCCGATCGTCGCGATGGTCGCCCCGATGGGAAGGCTGTCACCGATCTGGGCGACGATCTGGAGCTGACCCGAATCGGGCGCCTCCACCATCATGTTCGCCTTGTCGGTTTCGATCTCGACGAGCGGCTCGCCTTTGGCGACCTCGTCACCGTCCTGCTTGAGCCACTGCAGGACGGTCCCCTCCTCCATTGTGTCCGAAAGTTTTGGCATCAGAAAATCCATCAACGTCCTCCGACGAGTTCCCGGACGGCGGCGGTGACATCGGCCGGTTGGGGCAGTGCGGCCTGCTCCAGGTTCTTGGCATAGGGCATCGGGACGTCGGCGCAGTTGATCCGGCGGATCGGCGCGTCGAGAAAGTCGAAACACGCTTCGTAGAGGTGTGCCGAGAGGTTCGCGGCGATGCCACATTCCGGCCACCCCTCGTCGACGATGACACACCTGGCGGTCGACCGGACGCTGGTGGCAAGCGTTTCGATGTCCAGGGGACGGAAGGTGCGCGGGTCGATGACGTCACACTCGATCCCGTCCCTCGCCAGTTCCTCAGCCGCGGCCAGCGCCACCCAGACCATCCGTGAGTGCGCGACGATCGTGCAGTGCTTGCCGCTGCGGCGGATCGCAGCGCGTCCGAACGGGACGAGGTCGTCTGGGCCGCCGACGGGGCCCTTCTTGGCGTAAAGGCCCTCACTCTCCAAGAAGATCACGGGGTCGTCGTCGCGGATCGCGGTCTTCAGAAGCCCCTTCGCGTCATAGGGCGTGGATGGGCACGCCACCTTGAGGCCCGGTACATGGGTGTACCAGGCGTCCAGTGAGTGGCTGTGCTGTGCAGCCAATTGATGCCCTGCACCGCCCGGCATCCTGATCACCAGCGGGCATGCGACCTGCCCACCGAACATGTAGCGAACCTTGGACGCGTTGTTGACGATCTGGTCCAGGGCGAGGATCGAGAAGTTGACCGTCATCATCTCGATGATCGGGCGCAGGCCCGCCATGGCGGCGCCGATGCCGAGCCCGGTAAAGCCCGCCTCGCTGATCGGCGTGTCGACGATTCGGCGGGGACCGAACTCCGCCAGAAGGCCGCGGGTGACCTTGAAGGCTCCTTCGAACTGGCCAACGTCCTCTCCGATGACGAACACGTTCTCGTCACGCTGAAGCTCTTCACGCATCGCCTGAGTCAGCGCCTCGCGGTAGGACACGTCCTTGGGGGCGGTCGGCGCGGTCGTGCTCATCGAGTCAGCACGCTGCCGCGCGCGTCGTCGTTCCACGGATCTGCGTAGACGTGGCGGGCCAACTCGGCCTCGGGCACCGTCGGGCTCTGATCGGCGAACGCGACGGCTTCCTCGACCGCGGCGCCGGCCTGGTCGCGGACGGCGTCGGTCTCCTCGCGGGTCATCACTCCTTCGCCCAGCAGGATCCGCTCGAACGTGATCAGCGGGTCGCGGGCCTGCCAGCGCTCCTTCTCCTCGGCGGCGCGGGTTGTGTCCGGGTCGCTCATGGAGTGTCCGCGGTAGCGGTACGCCTTGGCTTCGATCATCGACGGCTTACCGTCGCGGGCAAGACGGGCGCCTTCGCGTACAGCCTCATGGACGGCAAGGACGTCCATGCCGTCCACCTGCCGCGCGGGCATGCCGAACGCTTCGGCCCGCCTGAACAGATCCGGCTCGGCGCTGGCGCGCTCCACGGCCGTGCCCATGCCGTAGTGGTTGTTCAAGACGAAGAACACGACCGGCAGGTTCCACAGCTCGGCCATGTTCATGACCTCCGCGAGCACGCCCTGATTGGATGCCCCGTCGCCGAACATCGCGAGCGCGACGCCATCCTCGTCGCGGTATTGGATCGCCCATGCCAGGCCCACCGCCAGCGGAATCGAGCCGCCGACGATGCCGTAGCCGCCGTAGAACCGCTTGTCGACGTCCATCAGGTGCATCGAGCCGCCGAGCCCGCCGCAGATCCCGGTCGATCGGCCGAACAGCTCCGCCATGACCGCTTTCGGGTCGCTGCCGCGCGCGAGCGCTTGGCCGTGTTCGCGGTACGTTGACGTGATGGGATCGGTCGGCCGGAGTGCCGTGATCGTGCCGACGACCGCCGCTTCCTCCCCGATCGCCAGGTGCAGGAACCCCCCGATGTTGCCCTTCATGTACTCCTCGGCAGCGCGTTCCTCGAACCGCCGTATCAAGCACATGCGCCCGAACATGTCGCGCATCAGCTCCGCTTCGGGGCGGGCCGCAGGGCCACTCTGTGCGGTGGGTGCCGTGCTCTTTGCCATCATCGTTCCTTCCCGGGGCGACCGCTGCATCTTGGCAGACCCGCTCGTTGCGCGACGGAGCCACCGCCATCGCATGCACCCACACAAGGTTCCGGCCCACACGTCATGGGTGGGTGCTCAGTGTCAGGAATGCCAGGCGTGGCCGCCCGCTCGCGGCGGGTGAATATGTGACTCAGGAGGCTCACGTACTCCTCAGTCGGGCAGTCCGCCGGCAGACGTTCGAGGGCTCGATGAAATGGGTCGTCACGAGGGAGCCCTGGATGATGCTCCACGAACGTGTTACAGCTCTCGACCGAGCTGTGTCAAATGTGTGTCGCCAGACGCACGGGGAACGACACGATTGGCCGTCCCGTTGCCGGCCGAATGGCTATTTTCGGGGCCGTGGTTCCGGCGGGTGGTGGAATGAACGCCGGGGTTCGGGTTCGGGGTTCGCGAGGTCGGCCGGCGGCCGAGGGCGGAATGAGCTCGGGTCCGAGGGTTCGCAGACTCGTCAGTTGCCGGGTGTCGGACGTTGGCGAGCGAACCCCGAGCCGGTACCGATCACCGCGGGCCCGGCCATCACTCCGGGTGGAGATGACGTCGAGCAGGGACTCCTTGGATCGTTTCCTTTCACACAGAATGTGCCAAGAATCATTGCCGAGACGGGATCACGGGGGCGCGCGTCGCGACCTTCCGTCCATATGGCGCGCAGGGCTACCCGCTCGTTGGCAGCGGTTCTCTTGACGGCGCCTCCGCACGGATCGACGTCTTGTCGCAACGCGGCCACACCGCGATCAGCAGTACCACGAGCAGCATGTTTCGGGCGAACAGGAGCCACACCGGGAGTATCGCTCCACGTTCGGTGAGCGACGAGAAGAGCAGCGGGAACACGAGCTGGGTCACCACCATCGCGATGGCGGTCGTGATGATCGCTGTGCGGCCCCAGCGGCCGGCTCCCAAAAGGACGAACGGCAGGAGCCAGACCAGGTACTGCGGCGAGATCACCTTGCCCAAAAGCACCGACGCGACGAGCGTCGCCGCGATCGCTGCGACGAGGACGGTGCCGGCATCGCCGGTTCCACGGCGCACCGCCCGCCGCATCCAGAGCGCGATCGTCACGATGGCTGCGATGAGCAGCAGCGTCGACAGGGACGCCAACGCATCGGCCAGCGAGCCCGTGACGTTGTCACTGCCATAGCTCTGCACACGCAGGGAGTCCATCCCCGTGACCTGAAGGATCGATGATCCAAGGGACTCGACCTCGGCGGGCCGGTCCAGGTGGTATGAGAACAAGCGCCACGTCGCCGTCGGTGCGACGGCGAAGAACGGCGCGAACGTGGCTGCGACGCAGGCCGCGAACCAGGCCACGCCGACCGGCGCGCCCCGCCCCGGACGACGACGCACGTGCCACAACACAAGCGCGGGAACCAAAAGCACCGGAACGAGCTTGACCGCGGTCGCGAACGCCAGCAGCGTCCACGCCCACGCGAAGCGATCGTGGAGCGCAGCGACGACCATCCAACCGAGCAGCGCCGAGAGCACCAGGTCATACCGTGTCTGGACGAGCGTTCCCAGGAGCAACGGTGTCAGCGCGATGACGCCCACCGCGACCGTGATGCGGGCCCGCCCCAGAGCCAGGCGGCGGGCGATCGCGAGCGCTGCGAGCGCCGTCGCCACCAGGCACGCCATCATGGCCATGGAGAACGCCAGTTGATAGTCGCCGCCCGGCGTCCGGCCCACCAGCCAAAAGAGCCCCGTCGCGAGCGGCGGGTACTCGACGTCGAAATCGCGGTAGGGGATGGCTCCCGCGTCCATCATGCGTGCCGCGTGTGCGTAGACCCGGGTGTCGCCGAGCTGGAAGAAGTCGAAGACCACCCACCGGGCAACCATCCACACGACGACGCACGCCGCGATTGTCAGGGCCGCTGCGCGCTTCATGGAATCGGCGCGACCTGGACGCGACTGCGGTTGAAGTCCACGAAGACCGCGCTGGGCGCGGATCCACCGACCAACCGCACCGCCCCGGTCTCGGCGCGAGCCGAAGACAGATCGACACACGCCCCGGGCGCACCGTTCGCCCCGACGCGCGCCACACGGGCACGGATCAAGCCTCCGTCGAGTTCCTCCCAGGCGGCAGCCGCGGCGCCTCCGGCAAGCACCGCGACCTGGACTCCGCTCGCGGCGGAATCGGGGTCTGACAACGCGGTCGGCGCGTCCCACACGCCACCGGCGCGCATCGTCGCGCTCTGGGCCTGGTTGACCTCGTCGTCGACGATTGTCCATACCGCGATGGCCCGTCCGTCCGGAAGCGCCGCGACATCCGCTCCCGTCTCGGCCCGACCTGGCCGGGGCGTCTCGTACGGCACCCCCGAACCGCGACCGATGACGGTCGGCACGGACCACACACCGGCTTCGGGCCGTGATGTCGCCATCGCCACCGCACCGTCCTCGGTCTCCTCGATCCAGGCCGCCGTGGCGGCGCCGGTGGGTCCGATCGCGACATCAGGTTCGTGGGCATCCAATCTGTTGGTGAGGGGTACCTGTTGCGACCAGCGGCCACTTGAGGACCGCATCGCCGCGACGACGGTCAGGCGGCCGCTGACGGTCTGCTCCCACACCAACGCGGCGGCGCCGTTGGGGGCCACCGCGAGTCGCGGGCGCTTCGACCGCACCGTTGGATCGGACAGGGCCTGCGGCTTGGTCCACCCGTTATCGGCTGTGCGCTCGGTCACCTCGATCACGGTGTCGCCCGCACCCGTGTCGCGACGCCATACGAGGACCGTGGCCCCGGCCCCGGTCACCGCAATCTGCGGCTCACGGGCATGCGTACCCGCTACCGAGACGTCGGTCGGGGTGCTCCATGGTCCCCCTGTCTGCGCCGTGGTGACCTGCACCGCGGTCGTATCGCCACGAAGCGGCAGCTGCCACGCGGCGATCGCTCGACCGTCGGGGTCGACCGCGACGGTGGGATCGCGGGCGTACGGGCCGGACAGGGCCGCAGGAGACGACCACGTGCCGTCCGCGTCGCGCGTCGATGCCTCGACCGGCCCGCCGGTCAGGCTCTCCCATATGGCCACCAACCCACCGCCCCCATCGGACGCGATCACCGGGTCCCGGCGGTCGTCTCCGCTCACCGTCGCAGGGGACGCCTGGGGCGTCTGGCACGACGAGGGACCGGCTGTTTCGCGGCCGCCCAACCAGAATGCGCCGATCGCGATGCCCACGGCACCAGCCCAGACGGCGTGCGTGCGATTCACCGCTGGAGGTCGACCTCGAGGTGCCGTTCGAGCAGGGTGATGTCCCGCCACTGGTCGTTGAGGCGGCCATGGGACTGCAGGGTGCCGACGACCCTGAACCCCCCGGCCCGCGCCAGCGCCAGGCCCGCTGCGTTCTCGGGAAAGATCAGCCCGACCAGCTTCCAGTATCCGAACGCCGGGGCCTCGATGATCAGGTGTTCGAGCATCGCCAGTCCGACGCCGCGTCCGCGCGCCGCGCCGGCGACGTACACCGTGTACTCCCCGACCCCGCTGTACCACGACCTGTGCGAGAACGGCGCGAGCGCCGACCAGGCGACCAGGTGGCCCGCGTCGTCGGCGACGAACACCGGCGCCGTCGCTGCGCGCCCCGCCAACCATCCTCTGCGCTCGTCTTGGGGGTGCGGTCCGGTCGCGAACGTCGCCGCGCCGCCGCCGATCGCCTCGTCGTAGATGACACCGATACCCGCCGCGTCATCCGTGGTCGCCCGGCGGATTGCAAGCCCTGCTACTGGCATGAGCCGCCCAGGTTGCCCGGGCGATCCTGCAGCGTCAGCTCGACCCGAACGTCCTTGCCGTCGCGCAGCACCGTCACCTCGACGGTCTCGCCGACCCGACGGCTACTGATCTCCTGACTCAGATCCCCGAAGTCGCGGATCGGCCGACCGGCGATCTGGACGAGGATATCCGCGCCCTTGGGTGGATCGCGATCGGCGGCGCGCAGGCCGGCCTTCTTGGCCGGGCCACGGTCGTCGAGACGTCGCAGCGCGACGCCGGTCGTACCCTGAACGCCTAGATCCTTCGCGAGTTGGGGCGTGAGTGGGTCGCCGAAGATCCCGATCCACGCATGCTGAGGTTTGCCCCCGGCGATGACGGCGTCTGCGACGGGGCGGACCGTGTCGATGGGCACGGCGAAGCCGATGCCCTCGAAGCCGCCCCCTTGACTGACGATCTGCGAGTTGATGCCGATGATTCGGCCCCGCCGGTCGAGCAGCGGGCCGCCGGAGTTGCCCTGGTTGATCGCGGCGTCGGTCTGGATCGCGTTGGCGATCGCCGATTGATTCGGCGAGCAGATCCGCCGCTTGACTGCGGACACGATTCCGGTTGTCGCGGTACGCTCGAGGCCCAGCGGGTTGCCGATCGCCACGACCGGGTCGCCGACCGTCAGATCGCGGCTCTGGCCCAGCGGCAATGGTTTGGCCGATGCGGGCGGCTCGTCGACCTCGAGGACGGCGAGGTCGATGGTGGGGTCCTCCGCGAGCACCTTGGCGTCCTGTGTCGTCCCATCCGAGTACGTGACCGTGACCTTGGCGGCCCCATCGACGACGTGCTCGTTGGTCAAGATGTGTCCCTGCTGGTCGATCAGGAACCCCGATCCCAAGCCCTGTCGATGTTCGACCAGCACGACGCCGGGCGAGGCGTCCCGAACGATCTGCTGGACGCTTACGGCGCCGTCGTCACGTCCCTTGGCGCTCGCCGGGGGCGGGTCGGTCGACGTTGCGGCTGTGGGCTCAGTCTCGGCGCTCGAGCGCTCCGTCACCGTGACCGTCCGGTTCGCGGTGTCGCCGCCGGCAAGCCACGCAACGCCAAGCGCGACGCTCGCGCCGATGATCGCCGGCAGGATCGCGGTGGCAATCCATCGACCGCGTTTGTGTGGAGGCTCCGGCGGTTGGGGCGGCTGCAGTGAGTGTGGGGGATACGGTGTCATCGCGCTACAGGTTAGCCTGACGCAACGACAGCCTGACCGGCGCTGCCCTCTCGTGTGTCGGCCGGCGACCCGGCCGGTGTACGGTGACACCGTTCGGTCGCGAAACCCCGCTCCGTCGTGCTCTCAGAACCGGCCAGCTCGCTCACAGATCTCCTCCTCGCTGCGGTCGCCGCGGGGTGTGCGGTGCGGCTGCGCGCACGGGCGGATCTGACCCCCCACTGGTGGCGGACGCTTGCGTGGACGGCGGGCGCCGCCCTTGCCGGCTCTGTGTACCACGGGTTTATGACCTCGTCGGACCGCTGGGACGATCCCGGCTGGGCGGGTGTCACCTTTCTGGTCGTCGTCGCGATCTCGTATCTCTTGGCCGCCACCGTCGACGAGGTGCTGGGCCCCGGTCATGCCCGCGCGTTCTGGATTCTGCGCTCGGCGAGCCTGGTCGCGTACGTCGTCGCGGCCGTGACGGTCGGCGCGTCAATCGGCGCGATCCTGCTGTGCGAAGGCGTGACGATGCTCGCCGTGTTGATCCTGTGGACGGTCGGCCTGCGCACAGGACACCCCCGTGCGCGCGCGGTCATGGTGGCCATCATCGCGTCGATGCTGGCGGCCGTCATCCGGGCGGCACCCGCTGATCTGGTGGCGCCGACGCAGCTCGATCCGACGTCGCTCTATCACCTGGCGCAGATTCCCGGGCTTCTGCTTTTGACGCGCGCCGCGGCCGTTCGGACGCGCGCGGTCGGATAACTCACCGGCAGCGGCCTACAATCACTGCATGGCCCAACGCATCCTGGTGGTGGACGACGAGCAGTCGATCCGGACGATCGTCGAGTACGCGCTCAAGGACGCCGGCTTCGACGTGGTGACCGCTGCGCGTGGGGATGATGCGCTCGCGGCCATGGCGCGCGACCAGGTCGACCTGGTTGTCCTGGACGTCATGCTGCCGGGCATGGACGGGTTGGAGGTCTGCCGTCGCATCCGCGCCGAGCGCAACGTCCCGATCATCATGCTGTCGGCCCGGGGCGAGGAACTCGACAAGGTGCTGGGTCTCGAGCTCGGGGCCGACGACTACGTCACCAAGCCCTTTTCGCCCCGCGAACTCGTCTCGCGCGTCAAGGCCAACCTGCGCCGTGGCCGCATGGACGGCGAGCACGAGGACAGCCTCAGGTTCGGAGACCTCGAGATCGATCCCGTCGCACGCGCAGTGACCCGTGCGGACGTGGACGTCACCCTGACGCTGTCGGAGTTCGAGATCCTGGTCAAGCTGGCGCGCTCGCCGCGACGTGTGTTCACGCGCCAGGAGCTGATGGACCACCTGTGGAAGGGCACGTTCTACGGAGACCTGCGAAGCGTCGACGTCCACGTGCGCCACCTGCGCCAGAAGATCGAACGGGATGCGTCCAACCCGCAGCTCATCCGCACGGTGCGCGGCGTGGGCTATGCGTTTGGCGGTGAGGACGCCGCCGGCGGGTGAACGAGCGTCCGCAGCGATTCGGTCTGCAGGCGTGGCTCGTCGCCGCGTTCGTCGCGGTGGGCACGATCGCGAGCCTCGCAGTGATGCTCGTCGTCCTGCCGTCGTTGGAGAGCAGCATCCGAACCGAGCAGGCGCGTCGGACGGGGGTCGACGTGCTGCGGGAACTCCGTGCTCGAGATGTACTGGACAGCGCCACGGCGCTGGACGAGATCCGCGACCTCGCAGTCGCGATCGGCGGTGATGTGCGCCTGACGAGTTTGGTCAGCCCCAACGCCCGGCCGTTCGAACTCCGCCGGAACCTCCTGACCGAGGAGCTGTCACCGCCGGCGCAGGATGTCGCTGACAAGATCATCCGCGCGCGTGCCGAGGAAGCCCATGTCGATGGCCGCCAGATCATCCAGGCTGCCGTGTACACACTCGTCGACGGCGCACCCTACGTCCTTGAGGTCGCGGCACCCGTTCGCGGCGCCGAAGGGCAGATCGCGATCGTGCGTCGTCGTGTCTTACTGGCTGTCTCATTGGCCTTGTTCCTGGCGACCTTGGCAGGGATCGGCATCGCCCGGCTGCTTGGGGCCCGCATCCGGAGTCTGGCCGGCACGGCGAAGACCCTGGCGAGCGGTGACCTTTCGGCCCGAGCCCCGGATCACGCCCCGCAGGAACTGACATCGCTCGGTGCCAGTCTCAACGCAATGGCCGCGCGGCTCGAGGGACTCGTCGCCGAGACGGTCAGCGACCGCGACCGCGCTCGGGCGCTCGTGGCGTCGCTGGCCGAAGGCGTGCTGGCGGTCTCCGACCGCGGCGAGGTCACCGTCGCGAACGCCGCCGCGCAACGTCTGCTCGGCCTGCCGCGCGAGGCCGAATCGCTGACCCTCGATGAGTTGCCCCAGGCGGTCCAGGAAGTCGTCCACGCGCGCACCGCAGACGACGGCGTCGACGTCACGACCGAGGCCGTGCTCCCTGGAGGCGTCGAGGCGCTTCTGAGCGTCGCGCCGCTCGCCAAAGGCGCAGGCGTCGTGTTGACGATGCGTGACATCACCGCGGAACGCCGCCTCGCGCGGGCGCGGCGCGACCTGATCGCCAACGTGTCGCACGAACTCAAGACTCCGCTGACGGCAGTCAAGGGGTTCATGGAGCTGCTCGAGAACGAGGGCATCGGCCAGGAGCGTCGCCAGGAGTTTCTGGGGCTGATGTCGCAGGAGGTCGGCCGTCTGGAACGCCTGATCGCCGAGCAGTTGGAGCTGGCGCGGCTCGACGCCGGGGCGCTCAGCCTGGAACGCGAGCCGGTCGACCTGGGAGCGCTCGCAGTCGAGGTCGGCGCCTCCCGTCGCCTGTTGTCAGAGCGCGAGGGGGTCGAGTTGGCCGTGTCCGTGCCCGGCGCCGAGGTCGTCGTCGACGCCGACGGGGCTCGCGTCGAGCAGATCCTGCTGATCCTGCTCGACAACGCGGTTCGCCACACCCCGACGGGCGGCAAGATCACGATCGGCGTGGGGGTCGACGGCGGGCATGGCACCGTCAGCGTGCGCGATACCGGCAGCGGCATCAGCCACGACTCGCAGCAGTTCGTGTTCGACCGCTTCTACCAAGCCGATCCGTCGCGCGAGGGGCGTGGCCTGGGATTGGGCCTGGCGATCGCGCGGGGCCTGGCCGACGCGCACGGCGGCTCGATCGAGGTGCGCTCCACACCGCAGGTCGGGAGCGTCTTCACCGTCCGGCTCCCGCTCGTTTCGCAACCGCCACCGGTGCAGGTGCCGGACGCCTCCGGGTCTGCGATCACCGGCTAGTGTCCTCAGAAGTCCCGCCGCCCCACGGTAGATTCCCGGCGGTGAAGGGTCCTTGCATGCGCGTCAGGTTATGAGCACCGCACTCGTCACGGGTGCCGCCCGGGGAATCGGGCGGGCCACGGTCATGCGACTGGTCGACCACGGTTGGCGCGTCGTCGCCGGAGTGCGCGATCCGTCCGCGGTGACCTTCGATCATGACGACGTGGCGGTGGTTCAACTCGACGTCACCGATGCGGCGTCGGTGCGTCAGGGCGTCGCGACGGCCCAGCAGTTCGCGGGCGGCGCGCTCGGCGCCGTGGTGTCAAACGCCGGGTACGCGCTTCTGGGTGCGGTCGAGGACGTCGCACTGGACGAGGTTCGCGCGGTATTCGAGACCAACACGTTTGGGGCGCTTGCCGTCGTTCAAGCCGCGTTGCCCGCGATGCGCGAGGCTGGGGGCGGGACCGTCGTCTTCGTCTCGACGGTGGGGGCGAGCCTGCCGACGCCGCTCCTCGGGGCCTATCGGGCGAGCAAGTCCGCACTCAACGCGCTGGCCGAGGTGCTCGCGCTCGAGGGGCGTCCGTTCGGCATCCGGGTGGGCCGGGTCGAGCCGGGAATGGTGGCAACCGAGTTCTCCAAGGCCACGCGCAGGTCCGGGTCGATCACCGATCCCGCCGGGCCGTACGCGCCGCTGGGGGCGGCGTTGATCGCAGGGATGGGCCGCTGGCGGGCCGGGTACGAGGTCACCGCCGACGAGGTCGCAGCCGAGATCGTGCGCATCATCGAGGACCCGGACGCCGAGCAGGTGACGCTCGTCGGCGACGACGCCAAGCGCCTGCACGGCAGCGACGAGGACGCCATCCTGGACTTCCTCGGAGCCGAATGGCCGCGACGGTAGCCCTCGGCTCGGTCGTCGTCGCTCCGGCGGCGTTCAAGGGGGCTCTGTCGGCCGACGGCACCGCCCGGGCGATCGCCGGGGGTATCCAACTGGTCGCGCCGGGAGTCGAGATCCGACGTGTCCCGGTGGCCGATGGTGGCGAGGGGACGCTGGACGCCCTCGTCGCGGCCCGTGATGGCCAGACCCGTACGCTCTCGGTGGCCGATCCTTTGGGTCGGGTGGTGACTGCCGAGATCGGCTTGCTGCCGGGTGGCACGGCCGTCGTGGAGCTGGCGCGGGCATCCGGCTATGAGCGGCTGACCGACTCCGAGCGCGATCCGGAGGCGACGAGCACCTTTGGGACGGGGCAGCTCATCCGCGCGGCCCTGGACTTGGCGCCGCAGCGGATCATCGTGACCGTCGGTGGGAGCGCGACCAATGACGCGGGCTTGGGGCTCGTTCGCGCGCTGGGGGCGCGGATCACCGACGCGCACGGCGTGGAGCTTGACGGCTGCGGCGCCGATCTGGCCCGAGTCGCGGTGATCGACCTGTCGGGACTCGATCCGCGCCTGGCCGATGTCGCGATCGACGTCGCGTGTGACGTGCGCAACCCATTCCACGGGGCCGATGGCGCCGCGCACGTGTTCGGACCCCAAAAGGGCGCCGACGCCGCTGCGGTCGATCGGCTCGACCGCGGCCTCGCATCGCTGGCCACCGTGCTCGCGGGACAGACGGGGGTCGATGTGCAGGCGATTCCCGGTGCCGGGGCGGCGGGCGGGGCGGCGGGGGGGATGGCAGCGCTTCTGGGCGCACGAATCGTCCCTGGCGCGGAACTCGTTCTCGACGCCGTCGGTCTGGCCGATGCGCTCGTCGGAGCGAGCTTGTGCATCACGGGCGAAGGCCGACTGGACGAGCAGACCACGCAGGGAAAGGCTCCGGCGGCGGTCGCGGCCATGTGCCGCCAGATGGGCGTGCCCTGCGTCGGCGTCTGCGGCGAGCTGCGCCTGCTGCCGGGTCTCGTCCGCCGCATGGGGATGATCGCCGCGTTCCCGATCCGCCGCGAACTCGTCCCGCTGGCGGAAGCCCTCGCCGCGACCGAAACCGACCTCGCCGCCATGGGCGCCGCGCTCGGCGGTCTGCCGTTCAGATCCTCAGCAGGCGGCGGCGAGGCGTAGCGCCTGAGCCAGGCTCACCGAGCGAAAACCGAGTCGGGCGGTGTCGCCGAGCCTCGTCGCTACTAGTCGTAACGGCGATCTCGGCGACGCCGTATGGCGACGGTTTGCAGCCCAAAACGGTGCAGTCGTTTCTGCGTGGTGCCTTAACGCCCCTGTGCGGGCAGACCCGTCAGTACGCGGTGATCCCAAGCGGGTTCGAGCACAATCTCCTTGAGCGCCTCACGCCAATCACTCAGTCCGCAGATCCCAAGCACGCGCCGGACGATAGTCACCGGGTTGCGCACGACGAGCATTCGGCCCTGGCCGCTCAACCGGTCGCGAGCGGACTCGATCACGTGGAGACCGCAGGCGTCGATGAACTCAACGCGAGAAAGATCGAGCACCACTCGGGGACCGCGGAAACCCGCGACGCCGTCGAGCACTCGCGTCAGTTCCGGCGCGCTCGCCATATCGAGTTCGCCTCGCAGGACGATCACGACATCGGGCCAGTCACTGCTCACATCGGCCGCGAACCCCTCTCGGACATCGTCGAACCCTGTCATTACCGGCTCCTCGTCAAACGGGATGCCACCAGGGTCTGGGATGGGGTCTCTGCAACGGTCCTGAGAGCGACGCAGAGGTTCGGCAGACGCTTGTTCTACCGACCTGTCGGGAGTCTACCGCCCTTCCCTGCGGCGGGCAACACGTTGGCGGGGAATTCGGCCCCGAAGGAGTGCCTGCCTCCGCGCGCTGGCGCCACCGACAATTACCCGCTACGTTTACGGAGTTCGATCACGGTGGCGGGTACGTTCTCCACCACGGTTCGGACCGCCCCCGGACCCCGCGGCGTCGTTTCGACTTCGAACGAGGCTTGCCGGTGGATGTGGAGCACGGTCCGACCTGTGGCCACCTGTGTCCGAATCGGGACACGGGCTGATGAGAAGCGCTCGGCTCCTTCGCATCTTGACCGCGATGGACGGTGGCGGTCTGCCCACGGCGGGCCAACTCTGCACGGTCGCCGCGCAAGTTGTCGGGGTGGACGGGGCGGCGGTGATGGTGGAGGGTTCGGATCATCGGACGCCGCTGTGCAGCTCCGAGGGAATCGCCGCCCATATCGCGAATCTGGACCTGACCCTGGGCGAAGGGCCCGGGTTCGACGCTCACCAGACAGGCACGCCGGTCAACGAACCGGACCTGGCCCGTCCACGATCGTCGCGCTGGCCGAGCTTCTCCCCACTTGCGGTACAGGCCGGATTGGCGGCGATCTTCTCGTTCCCGCTACGGGTGGGTGGCGTCCATCTGGGCGCCGTGACGTTCCACCAAATGCATTCCGGCCGCCTCTCCGACGATCAGCATGCAGATGCCTTGGTGGTGGCCAACGTCGTGGTCCACACCGTGCTGGCCCACCAGGCAGGGACGCCGCCTGGCGTCCTGGGCAGCGAACTCGAGGTGCTCGGAAGCTCACTGGCCGAGCTCCACCAGGCGTCCGGCATGGTGTCCGTCCAGCTCGGGGTCAGCGTCGCCGACGCCCTCGTCCGCCTGCGAGCGCATGCGTACGCGCAGGGTCGCGAGGTGCGCGAGGTGGCCATCGACGTGGTCAACCGCGGTTTACGCCTGGATGGTTGACACCGTCGTTGCGCCGCGGCTGGGTTTGCCTTACCATCTTCAGATGGAATCACCCCCCTCATGCAGGAGACGGCATGCCTGATTCTTCGTTGCCCAGCTGGAAAGGGGGAACCGAGCAGACGGAACTCCTTGCGGCGACCTTCGTCGAATTGGCCGACTCGCTGGTGGACGACTTCGATGTCGTCGATCTGTTGCACCACCTGGGTGATCGCTGCGTCGAGCTGTTCGATGTCATTGCCGCGGGCATGCTGCTGGCCGATGCCGATGGCACACTGCGCCTCATGGCCGCGACCAGCGAGACGATGGAGTTCGTGGAGATCGTTCAGCTCCAGAGTTCGGAGGGTCCGTGCCTCGAATGTTTCGAGACAGGCCATGCGGTCGAAGTCGCGGACTTGGCGAGCGCCCTCGATC
>JANMDV010000053.1:0-1894 GCA_031376485.1 Actinomycetota bacterium | reverse complement strand
TCGTGCTGGACCGACCGACCGACATCGAGCTGATCCTGGCGAACTGGGCGCCCAAGCCACGCAGCTCGCGTTGGGAGCTGCGGCACGCCGAGCTGGTGAAAGGCGCGCCGAAATGAGCACTCCCCGGCTTTCCGCGGACATTGAGATCAGCGTCGTCGTGCCGGTCTATGGGTGTGCAAGCTGTCTCCGACCCTTGTACGAACGGATCACCGCGTCCCTTGACCCGCTGGCGGTCACCTACGAACTGTTGCTCGTCGACGATCGCGCTCTGGACGGGTCATGGGAGGTAATGTCGCGCCTTTCGTCTGAGGACCATCGAGTCCGCCTGCTTCGTTTCAGTCGCAACTTCGGTCAGCACGCGGCGATCACGGCGGGGATTGAGCACAGCCGCGGTCGGTGGGTCGTCGTCATGGATTGCGATCTGCAGGACCCACCGGAGGTCATCCCCCAGTTTTACGCAACCGCAATGACCGGCTACGACGTGGTGCTGGGTCGACGGACTGGGGCGCAACGGTCCGTGTTCCGGCAGTTGGCGTCACGCGCTTACTTCGGATTGCTCAACCGTGTCGCGGGTACGCAGATGAGCGCCGACTATGGGAACTTCAGCATGATCTCCCGGCCCGTTGTGGAGGCGTTCCTGCGATTCAAAGACAAGGAGCGTCACTATTTGATGATCGTCAACTGGCTTGGCTTCGACCGGGCCGTAGTGGACTTTCCGCACGCCGACCGTCACTCAGGTAAGAGTGCGTACACGATCGGGAAGCTCGTGCGCTTTGCCCTGGATGGGCTGTTCTTTCAGACCACGACCTTGCTGAGATGGATTGTGTACACGGGGTTCACCGTTGCGTTGCTCGGTATGGCTCTCGCCGTGTTCCTCGTGGTCAACTTCTTCGTGGGCACACCGATCCAGGGCTGGACGAGCATCGGCGTGCTGGTGCTCGTCACGGCCGGGGTCATTATCATGAGCACGGGCGTGGCCGGGCTCTATATCGGCCGGATCTTCATTCAGGTGCGTGACAGACCGCTCTACGTGCTCGACTGTGGGCCCGAGCGTGAGAGTGTCGCGGACGAGATCGGCGACCCCGGCGAACAGAACGAGGTTTAGCCGGGGGTTGCTTCGTCCAGCCAGAGGTGCAGCACTGCTTGTACCGACCGAGTCTTGAAGCCGAGGTTCTGGTAGAGGCGCTGCGCAGCGACGTTGCCGCACTGGGTCACCACGCTCGCCCGTGGCGCTCCGGCGATGTGCAGCGCACCGTCCACCAGCGCCGCTGCCAGTCCCCGTCCCCGGGCGTGAGGGGCGACGTAGACGAGGTCGACATGGGTCTCGTCGTCGACGACCCGCGCACCGACGAAGCCGGATGGACCCGTCTCGGGGGGGACGACGACGACGCCTTCGGCACTGCACCACCGAAGCCACGTCCGGTACATGTCGCGTACGCGCTCGGGTGCGAATCGCGCGTCGGCGGAGAACCGGCTGACGTGGGCGAGGTCCTCCGCGGAGCGCTCAAGGTCGCCCAACTCGTCCACCCTCGCGGCCCGCACTGGCGGTCCGACTGCCGTGGCGTCGGGATCAAGGGCCCGGTCGAGCTCAACGCGAAGATCGACGAGTCGGGCGCCCCTGCGCACACACGATTCGACGAGGCCGACCTGATCGCCGGGGACGAACAGGTACAGGCACGAGGCCCCGCTCGAATGAGCTCCGGCAACGGCGTCATCGAACTGGGTCGAGGCAAGGTCGGCTCGGGCGATGGGCTGGCCGAAGAACTCGCTGTCCCACGGGAGCATCTTCATGTGGACCCTCGCCATCGCGTGGCATACTACCGGCGCCCGTGCCCGACGCCTTGCCCACGCTCGAAGGATATGACCAAGGCCTGTTCTCGGTCGTCGCCGAGGT
>JANMDV010000046.1:0-24467 GCA_031376485.1 Actinomycetota bacterium | reverse complement strand
GACCTCGACCATCGTGGTCGCCGGGCGCACGTCGGCAAAGCACTCGGCGTGGGCTCGGCCGATCGCTTGCCACTGGGTGATGTCGGTCACGTAGATACGGGTGCGGACAACGTCGTCCAGGGTTGCGCCTGCCTGCTCCAGGGCGTCCTGGATGTTGCGAAGTGACTGCACTGCCTGGGCGTATGCGTCGCCGACACCCACGATGGTCCCGTCGCGACCGGTCGCGGTCGTACCCGACACCCACACGTGATGGCCCACCCGAACCGCACGCGAATAGCCGGCCAGGGCTTCCCAAGGTGTCCCGGTCTGGATCCGCGATCGTTCCACGTCAGCGGCGCGACGCCTTGACCGCACGATCGGTGTCGCGCTTGGCATCCCGCTCGGCGATGGCGCGGCGTTTGTCGTAGATCTTCTTGCCGCGACCGAGGCCCAGCTCGACCTTGGCGTGACTGCCCTTGAAGTAGACCCGCAACGGAATCAGAGACAGGCCCTTCTCGCGCATGTCACTGTCGAGGCGATCGATCTCGCGGCGGTTGAGCAGCAGCTTCCGCGTCCGTGTCGGCTCGTGCCCGAAGCGCGCGTTGAAGTACTCCGGGATGTGGAGCCCCACCAGAAAGACCTCACCGTCGCGAAACTGCGCGTACGCATCGCGGATGCTGGCGCCACGCTCACGAAGCCCCTTGACCTCGCTGCCCAACAAGACGACGCCGGCTTCGAATCGATCGGTGATCTCGTACTCGTGGAACGCCTTACGGTTCTGCGCAACGTCGCGGAACCGCTCGTCTGTCTTTTTGACCCCCATCGCAAAGGATCTTAGCGGCGGCGGCGGTCTCGACGGTTGCGGGGGGCGGGGCGCGGCGCCGGCATCGAGGTGTCGGCAGGTTCCAGGTCGACGCGACCTCGGAGCGGGTTGACCTCGACCACGCGGACCGTGACGGGATCGCCGACGGCGATGCGCCGCCCGCTCTCGTCACCGACCAACATCACGCCGAGCGGATCGGCACGCCACCAGTCACCCTCGATTCGACGGGCGGGCAGATATCCGTCGAACGCCAACTCCGGACCGTACGCGACGAACGCACCGCCTTCGCCGATGCCGGTGACCTCGCCAGCAAATGCCTCGTCGGGATCTCGGCGCAACCGCTCCATCAACAGGAACGCCAGACAGATGCGATCGGCTCGACGCTCCAACGAGGTGGCCGCACGCTCGGTCATCGAACTTCGTTCGGCCTCCATGGCAAGCTCGGTCGCGTCCGCGCCGGGATCGTCGAGTCCGAGCGCGCCCAGGAGCGCCCGGTGTGCCGCCAGATCCGGATACCGCCGGATCGGCGAGGTGAAATGGAGGTAGGCCGAACTGGCGAGCCCCGAATGGCCGACGTGCTCGGACGAGTAGTGGGCTTGGCGCAGCGCCTGCAGGACGAGCACCGGTAACGCGCGTGCCCCGCCGTGCTGCGCGACGTGGCGGCCGATCGCTTCGCTTGCGCGCACTGCGGCCTCGGCGCTCTGGGTCGGGGTCAGCGGCCCCTCCGCCAGATCGCCGACTGGCACACCGAGTTCCGCGAGGCGTTCGTAGAGCAACTCCACGCTCCTCGCCTGCGGATCCTCGTGGCGCCGGAAGATCGTCGGCCGGCGTCGCGCGAGCATGTACCTGGCGACCGCCTCGTTGGCAGCGATCATGCATTCCTCGACGAGGCTGTGCGCCGGGGTCTGGCCCTCCATTGCGACGCCGACCAGGCGATCGCCGGCAAACCGAAACGACGGTTCGGCGGTCTCGATGCCGAGCGCGCCGCGCCCCATCCTGCGGGTGCGCAACCGGTCAGCCAAGGTCCGCACGACGTGCAGATCAGCCTCGAGCGCCGCATCACCCAAGCCGGTGCCCGCGAAGAAGCGATCGACCTGTGGGTAGGTCATGCGTTGCCGGGAATGGATGAGCGCCCGATAGAACCGCTCCTCGGTGACCTCGCCCGCGATATCGACCACCATCTCCACGGTCACGACCTTGCGGTCGGCGCCGGGGCGGAGGCTGCAGATATCGCTCGACAGGCGGTCGGGCAGCATCGGATCGACAGTGCCCGGCACGTACACCGAGTTGCCGCGCCGCGCCGCCTCGCGGTCGAGGGCGCCGCCATGGCGCACATACCGGGCGACGTCTGCGATGTGTACCCACAACCGGATCGCGTCGCCCTCCGCCGCGACCGCGATCGCGTCGTCGTGGTCCTTGGCGCCCTCGGGGTCGATCGTGATCACGCGCTGACCGATCAGATCGCGCCGACCGTCATCGACGACATCCGCCTGCGCGGCAACCTCGTCGGCCTCGCGTAACACAGCCTTGGGAAACGCACGTCCCAGACCCTCGCTCGCGAGCAGCGCCGCCATCGCCGCACGCGGCGAGGTCGCCGGACCATGCACGGCCACGACGCGCGGGGACCCTCGGCCCGTCGACACGGTGACGAGGTCTCCTATCCGCCCGTCCCTGCCCTGTGTACCAAGCCGCACCGGGGTGCCCGCCTCGAACGCCGGTTCCACTGCGAGGCCACGTCCCGACCCTACGAGCTGCCCGACGATGAGCGCGCCGGGTTGCGTTCCGCCAGTCCGGCGGCTCAGCGGGCTGCCACCTCACGCAGAGCCCGCGCCAACGCCTCGTCGGCCGGGGTCGTCAGGTTGTCGACCACCGCGACATCGGGTGAAAGACCCCGCGTTCCCAGGTCGAAACCATCGGGCGTCAGGTACGACGCGACCGTGAACTTGACGGCGCCGCCGTTTGCCAGCGTCCGCGTCGACTGGATCAGGGCCTTGCCGAACGTGCGCGTCCCGACCAGACGGGCCCGGTCGCCGTCACGGAGCGCGCCTGCCACGATCTCGCTGGCGCTGGCCGAGTCGCGATCAACGAGCACAACCAGTGGAAGCTTGGGGTCGATAGGGTCCCCCGTCGCGGTCAGCTTGTCGCCCGGTCCACTGCGGCCCCGCGTCGTGGCGATGACGCTCTTCTCAGGCAGAAAGACGCTCGCGACCCCGACCGCTTCTTCGACCAAGCCGCCACCGTCGCCACGCAGGTCGAACACCAGACCATTGATCTTCTGCTCGACGAGGCGCCGCACGGCAGTACGAAACGCTTTGGCCGACCCGTCGGTGAACTGATCCAGACGCACGTACCCGATACGGGTCTCACCCGACCGCTCGACGCGTGAGTTGACGACCGGCCTGCGGATCTCCTGCCGCGTCAACGCGTAGTCGCGGTCGGTGACTCCCGCCCGCACGATCCGCAGCGTGACCTTGGTGCCCTCGTCGCCTTTGACGGTCTGCATCGCGCCGAATGAGTCGGCCCGCGTGACCTTCTTGCCGTCCACCGCCGTGACGCGATCAGCGATTCGGATTCCGGCTGCAGCGGCAGGCCCCTCCGGGAACACGCGCGCGATGCGCGCACTGTCGCCCTGGGGTTGCCACTCGACGCCCACCCCGCCGTACTTGCCCTCGCGGTTGGCCTGAAACAGCTTGTAGTGGTCAGGATTGAGGTATTCGGTGTACGGGTCACCCAACTTCTCGACGAGCGCCGCCACAGACGCGTTCTCGACCTGCTTGACCAGCTCGGGCGGGATTGGCTTGTAGTAGTCGTTCTGCAAGATCGCCAGTACCTGGGTGGCGAGCGCCGTACGGTCGTCGGCGACAAGTCGGTCGCGCACGCCGCTCGGCAGCCGGTCCAATCCGACCTGACGCGGATGGCCCCCGACCCACACCCCGACCACGAACACCAGGACGGCGAGCAGAATCGTCAGAACAGCGCTCCCCCATCGAAGCGGCGTCCCCCGTGTGTGGCGTGAGTCATTCACCGATCACCGATGATAGGCGAGCGAGCAAGAAACCGGCCTTCGGGGCGGACCATCCGCCGCCCTCACCACGGCCGTTCGGCGGCCTCTGAGCCGTCCCTGCGGGCCGTCTCAGACGCGCAGGAAGCGTCGCAGCGTGATGCCGCTTCCGAGTGCGCCAAGGAGCGCACCGGCGACGATCAGGATGAGCGCGAGCGTCGGCAGGCCGATCGTCGTGTCGGTTTGCTGCTGCAACGGGCTGTCGTTCAGGTCGAGGAGCTTGTCGACGATGGTCAGCTTGCCGACGACCAGCAGGAACACCGCAGCGATCGCTCCGATCAGGCCGAAGATCAAGCCTTCGATGACGAACGGCCATCGGATGAACCAGTTAGTCGCCCCGACGAGGCGCATCACCTCCACCTCGCGTCGACGGGCAAAGATCGACAGTCGGATCGTATTGCCGATCAGCAGGATCGCGGCGATCACAAGGATCAACATCAGACCGAACGCACCCCATCGCAGCACCTTGGCCGCCGACAAGAAGTCCTGCGTCGTCTTCTGGTTGACGCTGAACCCCTTGGGCGAGTTCGCGTCCTTGAGCCAATAGGCCAGGGGCGCCAGATCGTCCACGATCTTCTGCTGGTTCACGGGGTCGTCCGGCTTGATCGTGATCGTCGCCGGCAACGGGTTGTCCGGCAGCAGCTCGAGGATGTCGCCGCCGAATTGCGTCTTGGCCTCCGCCAGCACTTGAGCGCGGTTCTTGTACTCGATGCTGGCGACGTTGGGATGGTCCTGCACGGCCTTGACCGCGGACTCGATGTCGGCGGCCGAGGCGTCAAGCTTGATGAACGCCCGCAGGTCAAGTTTGTCCTTCTGCCCCTCAATTTGCGACTGGCTCCATGAGAACACGGCCAGAAAGATGCCGAGCGTGGCGATGGCGATCAGCACGGTCGCCGTGGCCGCGAACGAGATCGCGGCGTTCGATCGGATCGACCGGATCGCCTCGAACGAGAAGAAACGGAATCGGCGCCCCACCCCTACGCCTCCCCCGCCTGGTAGGCGCCGCGGCGCTGGTCGCGCACGAGCTTGCCCGTCGACAGCTCGATGACCCGCATCTGCATCTTGTCGACCAGATCCCGGTCGTGCGTGGCCATCACCACCGTCGTGCCCGTACGGTTGATGCGGTAGAGGAGTTGCATGATGCCGATGGAGGTCTCCGGGTCCAGGTTGCCGGTGGGCTCGTCCGCAATCAGGAGCGCCGGGTGGTTGACGAACGCTCGGGCGATCGACA
Organism: Actinomycetota bacterium; assembly: GCA_031376485.1. Lineage (GTDB taxonomy): Bacteria > Actinomycetota > Thermoleophilia > Miltoncostaeales > Miltoncostaeaceae > CALMEC01. The sequence goes on along the minus strand of JANMDV010000046.1, from coordinate 19,373 downwards.
CGCGCTGCTGCTCACCGCCGGACAGTTCCGTCGGCAGACGCGTCGCCTTCTCGGCCAGGCCGACGAGCGCGAGCATCTCGGGCACCTTGCGCTTGATCGAGCGGGGCGAGTCGCCGGTCACCTCGAGCGCGTACGCGACGTTGGCGTAAACAGTGCGCCGGGGCAGCAGCTTGTAGTCCTGGAACACACATCCGATCTCACGGCGCAGGTGCGGGATCTTGTGCTTGTGCAGCTTGGCGAGGTCGCGCGAGCCGATCATCAGCCGGCCTTCGTCGATCTCGAGTTCGCGGATGAGCAGGCGGATGAATGTCGACTTGCCCGAGCCGCTTGCCCCGACAAGGAACACGAACTCACCCGGGTCGATCGAGAGCGACACGTCGTCGAGCGCGCTGACGCCTCCAGGGTATTTTTTTGTGACGTGGTCGAAGACCACCATCGGACCGGTGCCGGGGCGCAGCACCGACCGACGTCGCCCGCGTTCTCCCGTCAGCGGGGGGAGTTCCGGGGCTGCAGGCTCTGCCCAGAGGCCCTCAGCACCCGAGTCCGCCGCGGTGAAGTCGCCAGGGCGAGGCGGTATATCCGCCGCGGGAACGGGCGTTCCATCGGGCGGCGGCTCACCATTTGTGCTGCTCATGGAGATATTTTTCTGCGGGGTCGGGTCCAATGAGTCAGCCAGGTTATCCATGATTTTGCGATGGTGTCAAACGCGCAGGGCCGGTCGGCCTGTGCCTCACACCTTGTTCGCACTCGTCCGGCGGACACCTGCACGCGATGGCTACGGCGCCTCCGAGCGACCTTGGGGGTCCTTCTAGGAATCACTGCCGAGCCGGATCGTGAGCAAAAAGCGAGCGAGGCGGCGAGCCTCGGCGCGACTGGTGGTACCAGCGATCTCGGCGACGCCGTATCGCGACGGTTTGCAGCCGTCAAACGGTGCGGGAGTTCCCTGACGGGGACTTCGCACGACGTTCGAGCTCAGCGCGGATGAACCCGTCCAGGTCCCCGTCGAGCACCGACTGCGCGTTTCCGACCTCGTGTCCGGTACGCAGGTCCTTGACCATCGTGTACGGGTGGACGACATACGAACGGATCTGGCTGCCGAACCCGATCGTCTGGGAATCACCCCGCAGCTTGGCGGCTTCCGCCTCGCGGCGCTCCAACTCGAGCAGTACCAGACGGGATCGCAGCATCGACATCGCCGTCGCGCGGTTCTGCAGTTGGGAGCGCTCGTTCTGGCACTGTACGACGATCTTGGACGGCAGGTGCGTGATGCGGACGGCCGATTCGGTCTTGTTGACGTGCTGGCCACCTGCGCCACTGGCGCGGTAGGTGTCGATCCGAAGTTCCTTCTCATCGATCTCGACGTCGACGGTGTCGTCGACGAGCGGTGCGACCTCAACCGCGGCGAACGACGTCTGGCGACGATGGGCGGAGTCGAACGGGCTCAATCGCACCAGCCGATGCACACCGCGTTCGGCCGACAAGAGGCCGTACGCGTTGCGCCCTTCCACCGTGAACGTCACGCTCTTGATGCCGGCCTCGCCGCCCTCCTGCGCCTCCTTGACGTCCGTCTTGAGGCGCCGCTGCCCCGCCCACCGCGTGTACATGCGAAGGAGCATCTCGGCCCAGTCCTGGGCGTCGGTACCGCCCTCCCCCGCGTTGATGGTGACGATGGCACCGCGGCCGTCGTGCTCGCCGCCGAACAGGCGCTCTTCCTCGACCGCAGCCAAGTTGACGTCCGCGCGGGTCAACGTCTCGTCGAGCTCGGCGACGAACCCTGAGTCGACATCGCCGTCCTGCGCCTCGTCACGGGCCATCTCCAGGAGTTCGCCGGCGTCCACCAGCCCGCCGGTCAGGTCCCGGTAGTCGGTGATGCGCTGTGTCAGCGACGCATGCTCAGATGCCGTGAGTGCCGCGACCTTCTGGTCATCCCAGAACCCGGAGGCCTGCATCGCCTGCTCGAGTGCGACGATACGGGCCTCGATCCCAACCGGGTCAAAGATAGTCGCCCAGCAACCCTGCACGCTCCCGAAGGTGCGTCAGGCGCTGGACGAGGTCGTCGAGGCGCTGCTGGTCGTCAGCGGACACTGCTTAGGCCCCGTGGCACTTCTTGTACTTGAGGCCGGAACCGCAGGGACAGGGGTCGTTGCGCCCGACGCGCTCTTCCTCGCTGACCACGCGCTGCTCCACCCTGGGCACATCCATCGGTTCGTCGCCATTGGGGCCGGCGTCGATCGGGAAACCATCCTCGTCGACTGCCCCGTCGAACCCTTGGATGGGGTCGGATGCGTACGAGTAGCTGATCTGATCGGGCTGGTGCGACTCGACCTCGGGTGCCTGCTCCACCTCCAAGTGGAACATGTATCGGACGAACTCGCTCTTGACCCCGTCCATCATCTCTTCGAACATGTCGTGGCCTTCGAGGCGGTACTCCGACAAGGGGTCCTTCTGCCCGAGCGCCCGCAGGTGGATGCCCTCGCGCAGGTAGTCCATGTCGTACAGGTGCTCGCGCCAGTGCTGGTCCACCGTGCTGAGGAGCACATAGCGCTCCAGGTCGCGGATGAGCGCCTGTCCGCTCTCCCCGCTGGGCCCCAGATCGGCCTCGCGCTGCTCGTAGGAAGCCATCGCGTCGTCCTCGAGACGATCCAAGAGTTCTTCGCGGGTCAGCGACTCCAGATCGAGGTCGGCCGGCGCGACGGACACCGGGTAATAGGTCGCAAGCTGCGCGAACATCCCGTCCAGGTCCCACTCGCGTGGCGGACCCGCCTCGTTGTCGTAGGAGTCCACGACCCCGACCAAGGTCTCTGCGATCCAGTCTTTGGCCTGCTCGGACAGGTCCTCGCCCTCGAGCACCTGACGCCGCTCGCGGTAGACCACCTCGCGCTGCTTGTTCAGCACGTCGTCGTACTCGAGCACGCGCTTGCGGATGCCGAAGTTCTGCTCCTCGACCTTCTTTTGCGCGCCTTCGACCGTCTTGCTGAGGATGCCCGCTTCGATCGGGATGTCGTCCGACGGCCCGAGGCGGTCGAGCACCTTGTACATCCGGTCACCGGAGAAGATGCGGATCAGATCGTCTTCGGCCGAGAGGTAGAACCGCGATTTGCCGGGGTCGCCCTGACGGCCGGAGCGGCCGCGGAGCTGGTTGTCGATGCGCCGGCTTTCGTGGCGCTCGGTGCCGAGCACGTAGAGCCCACCGAGCGCTTCGATTCCCTCGCCGAGCTTGATGTCCACACCACGGCCGGCCATGTTGGTCGCGATCGTGACGGCGCCCGTCTGACCGGCGTCCTTGATGATCTCGGCTTCGCGGTCGTGCTGCTTGGCGTTGAGCACCTCGTGAGGGATTCCGCGCCGGGTCAGCTTGCCCGACAGCTCCTCGGAGACCTCGACCGAGATCGTGCCGACCAGCACCGGCTGGCCCTTTTCGTGCGATTCGGCGATGTCCTCGATGACCGCGGCCCACTTGGCGTCGCGCGTCTTGAAGATGAAGTCGTTGTGGTCCTCGCGGACCATCGGCCGGTTGGTGGGGATCGAGACGACCTCGATCTTGTAGATCTTGTCGAATTCGGTCGCCTCGGTGGACGCCGTACCGGTCATGCCGCTGAGCTTGTCGTACATCCGGAAGTAGTTCTGCAGCGTGATCGTGGCGAGCGTCTGGTTTTCCTCGCGGATCGCCACGCCCTCCTTGGCCTCGATGGCCTGGTGCAGTCCCTCAGAGTACCGCCGCCCCTCGAGCACCCGCCCGGTGAACTCGTCGACGATCAGCACCTCGCCGTCGCGCAGGATGTACTCGTCGTCACGCTGGTACAGGGCATGGGCGCGCAGCGCCTGGACGAGGTGGTTGACCAGCCCGCCGTTTATGTCCAGGTAGAGATTGTCGATGCCCAGGGCCTTCTCGACCTTGTCCACGCCGCTCTCGGTCGGCGACACGGTGCGCTGCTTCTCGTCGACCTCGTAGTCATCGCCCTTCTTGAGGGTCGGGATGACGCGCGCGAACCGGTAGTAGGTGTCGGCTGCGGCCTCGGGGATGCCCGAGATGATGAGCGGCGTGCGGGCCTCGTCGATCAGGATCGAGTCGACCTCGTCCACGATGCAGAAGTAGTGGCCGCGCTGCACGCAATCGTCGAGCCGCACCGCCATGTTGTCGCGCAGGTAGTCGAAGCCGAACTCACTGTTGGTGCCGAACGTGACGTCGCAGGCGTACTGCTCACGCCGGGCCGACTCGGGCATCATGGGCCCAATCACGCCGACGCTGATGCCAAGCAGGTCATAGATCGGCCGCATCCAGTCGGCGTCGCGCTGGGCCAGGTAGTCGTTGACCGTGACCATGTGGACCCCACGCCCGAGCAGGGCGTTGAGGTACACGGCCGGCACCGCGGTGAGCGTTTTTCCCTCACCCGTCTTCATCTCGGCCACCGCACCCTCGTGCAGCACGCCCGCCCCGACCATCTGGACGTCGTAGTTGCGTAGGCCCAAGGTGCGGATGGAGGCCTCGCGCACGAGGGCGAACGCCTCGGGCAGCAGCGCGTCGAGCGTCGCCGGGTCGTCGGGATCGACCATCTCCTTGAACGCATCGGTCTTGGCGCGGATGTCCGCGTCGCTCAGTTTCTGCATCGCGGGTTCGAAGGCGTTGATCGCTTCGACCAAGGAGAATCGCTTCTTCATCAGTCGGCCTTCGCCGACGCGGAAGAGCTTGTTCAGGAGGTCACTCAAAGTGTGCGGTGCTTTCTCGGGTTCGACAGCCGAGGAATGGTAGCAACACAGCTCCCCGGCACGATTCGACGCGGTCGGGCACGCACCGTCGACCCGCCGCGGCGCACGACGCAGGGCGGCGCGAAGACCGGGCGCCCGCCCCCTGCGTCTCTGCAGACCGACCTAGCCCGTTTCGATCAACCCCAGATCACCGTCGCGGCGTCGGTAGATGACGTTGACGGCGCCGCCTTCGTCGGCGTTGCGAAACACGTAGAAGTCGTGGTTGAGCAGCTCGAACTGCATGACCGCATCCTCGACGGTGAGCGGCTTCATCTCGAAGCGCTTGGTCTTGACGAGCTGGGGCTCCGGCTCGTCGTCCGGGGGGCCGACCGCGACGGGCGTCTCGTCGTCCACCAGCGGCGGGTGCTGTCCATGGGGAAGGCGATGCCGCCGGCGCCGATCGCGGTAGCGGGTCGCCTGCCGCTGCATCTTGTTGACAGCGTGGTCGATCGCCAGGTACATGTCGCGGTCGCTCTCGCGCACACGCAGGACCGGACCCTTGGTGCGCACCGTGACCTCGGCCACCTGATTGAGTTCGATGCTCGGATTGCGCTCGACGGAGAGTTCCAGCTCGACGATCGGAGGCTCGTCCCAGGGCGGCAGAAACCTGGTGAGCTTCGCCAGCTTCCGCTCCGCATGTTCGAACAACGCGTCCGTCACGGGGATGTTTTTTCCCTTGACATGAAGATCCATGAGACCCTCCCTCGCGTTGTTTCCAGTCCATCGATCGTACTCCTGATCGGCGCGTCTCGGAACGCTCCAGGCGGTGTCCTCAGACACCGGGCGAATGACGCAGCACGCGAGCGACGCAGAGCGCGCCGACTCTGGTGACGCCGCCGCGACGAAGCGCCAGCGCGCATGCCGACAGGGTCGCTCCGGTCGTACATACGTCATCGACGATCCAGACCTCGGACGGAACCGGAATGCCCGATCGCACGGCGAAGGCGCCGCGCACATTGTCGGCGCGATCGGTTGCCGAGGCGCCCCGCTGCGGCGGGTCGTCGCGGGTGCGTTCGAGCACCGTCACAAGATCGCGATCCCATTCCCGCGCCAGGTGCGTGGCGATCAGCGCGGCCTGATTGAACCCACGCGTTTCGAGACGCTCCCGAGCCAACGGCACCGGGGTGATGCAGACCCCTTGGGGAGGCACATCACATCGGCGCGCGATCAGCGCTGCGAGCTCGTGCCCCACCTCACGCCGCCCGCCGTCTTTGAGTGCGCCGAGCAATGCCGACACCGGGTCGACGTAGGCCGCGGCGAAGCGCAGGTGATCGACGCGCGCCGGACACTCTGCGCACGCTGACGTCGCCACCGCCCACGGGTGCCCGCACCGCCGGCAGCCGACGACCTCCAGGACGGCGATCGCGTTCGCACACGCGGCGCAGATGACCGCGCCCGGCAAACCGCACGCCGCACACGTCGGTGGCACGAGCAGATCGAGCAGGCCCATGATCGGTCGTATCGCGCGCATCCGCCCAGCGTGCCATGCGAAGTGTGTCGCGACACGCCACAAACTGTGTCAATTGTGACCGCACGCGTCACATCTCATGTGACATTTTTCTCGCCATCCCGCCGTCTCACGGATATCGTCGGGACGATCAGTCTTCACTGCGTCGGCGCCGGCACCTGCGCACCATCGATGTTGGCGGTGCCGGTGCAACCCCCCGCCGCGACACGAATGGCGTCACCGACCGGGGCCGGAGCCTGCTCGGCCCTCGCGCCGTTGCGAAATTGTTTCGGTGATCACCGGGCGTCGACGACGACGTTTCGTAGCGCCAGACCGTGTCACCGACCTGAGGAGGGAGAGACCCGGTAGTCTGCCGCGCCGTGGTCCGCAAGATTCTCACCGTCCTGCTCGTTCTCGGCCCGATCGCCGTGTTCATGGAGCACGCCGGCGCCGGCGACCTGACGATCTTCGCGGTTGCGGCCCTGGCACTGATACCGCTCGCGTGGCTCATCGGCGAGGCAACCGAGCACGCAGCCCACCACACCGGACCCGGCATCGGCGGGTTCCTCAACGCGACGTTCGGCAACGCGCCCGAACTCATCATCGCCCTGATCGCGGTCAACAATGGTTTGACCGAGGTCGTGCTGGGGTCGCTCGCGGGGTCGGTCATCGGCAACCTGCTCTTGGTGCTGGGCTTCTCGCTGCTCTTCGGCGGCCGCGGCCAGTTGGACCGCCAATCGAGCCTCGTCTCGCTGGGCCTTGTCGGCCTGGCGACGGCCCTGCTCTTGATCCCGTCGATCCCCGGCTGGGACGGCGACCCCCAACGCGACGCCCTGACGCGTCTCTCCATCCCCGTGGCGATCGTATTGCTCGTCGTGTACCTCGTCGTCACGGTGCTGGCGCTGCGCCGCCATAAGGAGATGCACGTGTCCGACGAGCCATCGCAGATGGCCGGGTGGTCGTTGCCGTTCTCGATGGGCGTGCTGGCGGGCGCAACGGTCGTCACCGCGTTCGTCGCCGAAGCGCTCGTCGGCTCGCTCGAGGTGTTCGCCGACAAAGCCGGTTTGTCTGAGTTCTTCGTCGCAGCGGTGATCGTCGCAATCGTCGGCAACGCCGCCGAGCACGGTGGTGCCGTCGTGGTTGCAGCCAAGGGCAATATCAAGCTCGCTGCAGAGATCGCCCTGGCCTCGAGCGCTCAAGTCGCGGTATTCCTGATCCCGGCGGTTGCGCTCCTGTCGTGGGCCCTGACGCCGCTGGCGCTGTCGTTCCGAGTCGTCGAGGTGGCCGCCCTGGGCGGTGCGGTCGTGTTTACGGCGTTCGTTTTGTGGGGCGGCCACTCGAGTCGGCTTCGCGGCATCGTGTTGATCGCCGCGTACGTCGGAGTGGCCGTCACGTTCTTCCTGGTCGGCGAGAGGTAGGGGTCGCGCATGCGGGTTCGGTTGCTTCGACACGCGACGCTCCTGGTGCAGTACGGCGACATTCGTCTTCTGATCGACCCCATGCTGGACCCGGTCGGGACGCAGCCACCGGTGGCCGAGACTCCCAACCCGCGTCCCAACCCACTCGTTCCCCTTCCGGTCGAGCCGCTCGACGCGGTTGCCGGGATCTCGGCAACACTGGTCACCCATCTGCATGGCGACCACTTCGACCGCACCGCACTGGGAGCCGTACCGCGCGATCGGCCCGTCCTCTGCCAGCCGCGCGACCAGCCGATGCTCGTGCGCGCGGGCCTGCAAGCCCGGACCTTCGACGGGACGCTCGATCTGGATGGCCTGCGGATCAGCCGGACCGGTGGACAGCACGGCACCGGGGCGATCGGCCGCGAGATGGGGGACGTCAGCGGTTACGTCATCGCCGCCGCCGGTGAGCCCACGCTCTATGTCGCCGGCGACACCGTCTGGTGCCAGGAGGTCCAGGACGCCATCACAACGTACGAACCGGCGGTGATCGTCGTCAACGCCGGCGCCGCACGGTTCATCCACGGCGACCCCATCACGATGGACGTGCGGGACGTCATCGCCACCTGCACCGCCGCACCCGACGCCCTGGTCGTCGCCGTCCACATGGAGGCCATGAACCACTGCGGCCTGGATCGCACCGCCCTCCGCACCGCTCTCGAGGCCGCGGGTCTGGCCGGCCGCGTCGCGACCCCCGCCGACGGCGAGACCCTGGAACTGTCGTTCGGCTGACGGGCTAGGGTTCGCGCAAAAATAACTGCTGGGCCGGATGGCGAGCGAAAACCGAGTGAGACGGTGTCGCCGAGCCTCGTCGCTACTGGTGGTAACGGCGATCTCGGCGACGCCGTATCGCGACGGTTTGCAGCCGCCAAACGGTTCAGTAGTTTTTGCGCGGACCCTTAGTTAGGGGCCGTTCGTTGCGGCGTCCCAGGCAGCGCGCAGGGTGCGGTCGTAGGGTGGGCGGTGGACGCCCTGCTCGGTGACGATCGCAGACACGAGCCGGTGGGGAGTGCGGTCGAACGCCGGGTTCGCGACCGTGGCTCCGGCCGGGGTCGCGTCGCGACCGAAGAGGCCGATGCCCAGGATCTCGGCCCCGGCGCGCTCTTCGATCGGGATCTCGGCCGCCGAGCGCAGTGACAGGTCCAGGGTCGAGGTCGGCGCCGCCACGATGAACGGGATGCCGTGCTCGCGGGCCAGAATGGCGACGCCGTAGGTCCCGATCTTGTTGACGACGTCGCCGTTGGCCGCGATACGGTCGGCGCCGACCACCACGTGGGTGACGCGCCCCTCGGCCATCATTGTCGCCGCCATGTTGTCGGCAATCAGAGTGTACGGGATGCCCTCCTGCCCCAACTCCCAGGTCGTCAACCTGGCGCCCTGCAGGAGCGGTCGAGTCTCGTCCACGATCACGCGCACCGTCGGATCGGCTGCGAACGCGGCACGTACGACGCCGAGCGCGGTTCCGTATCCGCCCGTCGCGAGCGCCCCGGCGTTGCAGTGGGTCAGTATCCGCGCGCCGCGGTGTACGAGCGCCTGGCCGTGGGCGCCGATGCGCTCGCACCGGTCGACCTCGTCCGCGTGGAGGCGTCGCGCAGCCGTCGCCAGAGCCGCGACGAGATCCGGCGCCGGGCCCGGGTGATCGGCCACGATGCGAAGCTGCGCGTCGACCGCCCACGCCAGGTTGACGGCGGTGGGACGGGCAGCGCGGAGCGCCTGACCTGCCCGGGCGAGTTCCTCCCTGAGCGCGCCGATCTCGCCAGGCCCACGCTGAGCGGCCAGCGCGACGCCCATCGCCGCCGCGACACCGATCGCAGGTGCGCCGCGCACAACCATCGTCTTGATGGCATCGACCACCTCGGGCCAGCTTCGCAGCGTCACGGAGGCCACCTCGCCCGGCAGGCGGGTTTGGTCGAGCATCCGCACCTGACCATCACCGAGCGCGAGGATGTCCTGCGGCGCGAGCCCGGGCGGGGGGGGTGCGACGATCACGCCTGTGGCGGATCGGCTGTGCGCCCGTAGCCGGTGGTGGCCATGCGCTCCTTGAGGCGATCGATCATCGCGATCGGCCCCGGGTCGACCTGGCGCAAACACGCCAGGTAGAGCGAGGCATAGTCACCCAAAAGGACCAGGTCCAGCATCCGCGCAAGCGCACCGCGCCCCTCCGCCTCGATCCGGGTGACGCCTTCGACGTACGGACTGACCAGCTCATCGGTAAACCCGAACCGCCGCTCCACCTGGCGGTGGTTGCGCGGGTCGAGCAGCATGATCACGCGTGTGCGTGCGCCCTGGGCACCCATCCCTTCGATGCCCACGATCTCGTTGTGGTTGTGCTCCGGCAGTCGCGCACAGTACGCCGGGATCTTGGCGTTCTCGTTGAATTGGCATTTCCAACGGTACGCGATCGGGGCGGTGATCTCGGCGCCCCAGATCAGCGGCAGCCGTTCGTTGAGCATCGACGCGATCTGCTTGGCCGGGTTGGTCTCCTCGGGCGCATTCGGGCCGTAGTCGCGCACCGCCCCCTGCAGCATCTCGCGGGCCTCGACCAGCTCGGACGCAAGAGGCGGCAGCACTTCGAAGCGCTCCAGGACGACCAGCGTCGCGGCCAGCATCTGTACCAGCGCCGCGCGTGGCATGGGCGACTGCGGCACCTGCACGAGCGGCACGCCGCGCGGCACGTAGTAGTCGGCGAACCGTCCGCCGGTCGAGATGCCGATGGCCGGACAGGTCCGGTCGATGGCATCGAGCATGCAGGTCAGGGTCTCCTCGGTGGTGCCCGAAAACGACGAGCCGATGACGAGGGTGTCCTCCCCCACCCAGCCCGGCAGGTAGTAGTCGCGGAGCACCTGGACGGGGCGACGCAGACGATCCCAGAACGCTCCGATGATCAGGTCCCCGGCGATGGCCGAACCACCCATGCCGCAGATCGCGACGTTGTTGATCGCGTCGGGAGGAAACGGGATTTCGACGGCCCGGGCGCTCGCGATCGCAGCGTCGAACACTTCGACCGCGCGGCCGGTCTCGGCGATCAGGCCGAGCGAATCGATGTCAAAAATTGCCGGGTGGTCAAGCAGGCTCACCGCGTACCTCCCCTACGAGTGTCCACGCCTTGGGACGGTCGTTGTCAGGACGAATCCGGCGATATATCGCAGCCGCCAGACGCGGTGAGATTACCGGCGCGGGACACTTAGGGTCCGCGCAAAAACTACTGAACCGTTTGGCGGCTGCAAACCGTCGCGATACGGCGTCGCCGAGATCGCCGTTACCACCAGTAGCGGCGAGGCTCGCCACCACCGTACTGCTCGGTTTTGCTTCGGAAATAGCCGTCCTGCGGTTCGTATTTCCAGCCGCCGGGGGCGAGCCCCGCTCCGGGCCGTTTCGCTCGCCGTCCGGCACGGGAGTTTTCATGACACAGGCCCTTACGTCGTCTGATTGGCGCCGGTCGGGATCACAACCCCCGCGATGGCCACACCGGCCGCGATCGTCGCGCCGTCCCCGACGACGGCGCCGTCACCGATCGTGGCACGATCGCCCACGCTGACACCGGCGCCCAGGATGGCCCCTTCGATCCGCACGTCGCGGCCGATGCGCGCGCCGGCGCCGACGACGCTGCGCATGACGATCGCGCCGGGGCCCACCACGCCGTCCGGGCCGATCGTCGCGCCGGCGCCCACCTGGGCGTCGGGGGCCAGCTGCACGCCGGAGCCGACGTGACGGTCGCCGGTCGGCGCATCCGTGCGCACCGCGCCCGCCAACACGTCCAGATGCGCCTGCAGGTACGAGTCCGGGGTCCCGATGTCACGCCAGTAGCTCGCACTCGGAAAACCCGCGAGTCGCCCTGCGCGGGCGAGGCCGGGAAAGACGTCCCGCTCGATCGAGCACGGCTCACCCGCGGGGATCTGATCGAGCACCTCACGCTCAAGCAGGTACGTGCCGGCATTGATCAGGAACGGCTCACCCGGCCGAAGCTGGTCGAGGCGGGGCTTCTCCAGAAACTCCTCGACGCGGCGATCGGGGCGTAGCCGCACGAGCCCGTAGCGCGAGGGATCTGCGACGGGGGTCAACGCGAGCGTCCCGGCAACGCCGGCCGCGTCGTGCTGGGCGACGAGCGCGGCCAGATCGAGATCTGTCAGCACATCCCCGTTCAACACCAACACCTGCCCCTCGCCCAAGAGCGGCTCGGCGTTCTTGACGGCGCCGGCAGTGCCGAGGGGAACGGGGTCGACCACGTAACGCAGCCGCATCCCGAGGTCCGCGCCATTGCCGAAGTGACCTTCGAGGGCCTCGGGCCGGTAGCCACACGAAAAGATCACGTCGGTGACACCGAACCTGCGGAGCTGATCCAGTTGGTGTGCCACGAAGGGTCGATCAACCAGCGGCATCATCGGCTTGGGACGTGTGTCGGTCAGGGGGCGAAGGCGCGTGCCCTCGCCCCCCACCAGGATGACTGCGCAGGTCACGCCCGGCCGATGCCCTCGTACGTGAAGCCGGCGTCGCGCATGGATTGCGGGTCGAGCGCGTTGCGACCGTCCACCAGCACGGCGCGGTTCATGGTCGGAGCGAGCGCCGGCCAGTCCAGTTCGATGATCTGGCGCCATTCGGTCACGAGCACGGCGGCGTCGGCACCGGCGACCGCCTGGGTCGCGCTGACACACAGATCGACCCCGCGCAACCGCTCACCCGCGGCGTCGCTGGCGACCGGGTCATACGCGCGCACGTGCGCGCCTTCAGCCAAGAGCCGCGCCGCCAGCACCAAGCTCGACGCCTCGCGCATGTCATCGGTGTCGGGTTTGAACGCCAGGCCGAGCAGCGCGACGGTCGCGCCTTCGAGCGTCCCAAGGTGCTTGCGCAGCTTGCCGATGACCCGCCGCTTCTGCAGTTCGTTGACCTCGATGACCGAGTTGAGCAACTGGAAGTGATAGCCCGAGTTGCCCGCCAGTTGTTTGAGGGCCGAGACATCCTTGGGGAAGCAGTTGTGGACAATGAGACCTGTGGTCGTCACGAAAGTCGACGCGTCCGGAACCTCGAGGGAGTACACCCAACCAGTGAACGAGGCTCGTGTCGTTTGGGTGACCCGCACCCACGCCGTCGCCGGATCAATCCGGCGATACCCTGTCGGTGCGATCCGCTTCGATTGCCGGTCGATCGAGGCCAACACGGCCTCGCGCTTCGCCGCTTTGATGAACGACTGAAGGCGCTCGATCTGGTCTGCTCCGGCGATGACGATCCAATAGGTGTCCTGTGGAGAGAGCTTCGTGCGCCCGACCTTGAGCCGCGCCATGATTTGGACGTCTCCGAGGAGACGCAAGAGCCCATCCGCCAGTTCGCGGCTGACTGTGCCGTATTCCAGGACGGCGCTCGGACCGCCGCCGACCAAGGAGCACGACCCATCGCCGAGCCACGCTCCCGATAACAGTGCGAGCTTCGCGGACCCCGGCTGGGTCCAAATAAGGTCGGGCACACGTTGCTGGTAGGCGTTCGCGCCCAGCCCCAGCACGTGCATCCACCAGTTCGCGAGCAGGCGCGACGACACCGAGACGCTGCACGCCGTAGGTCCGTGATGGATGGTGGCCTTGACCCCGAGGCTCTCCCAGTAGCCGGCGACCTCGTTGACAAGACCCTGTTCGTTCTCGGGGTGGAAGGACCAATAGAGCCGATGACGGTCCCCGTCGATCGTGCAATGACCTTCGGCCAGGTAGAGCCCCACAACCCGCCAGAACTGATCGTCGAGGTCGAACTCCGCCGGCACGTAGGTACCGTTCTTGGCGGTTCCGACACTCGCGTGACGATCGGGCGCCAGGCCGATCGCCTCAAGTTCGCACAACCGAACGGTGCCGTTCCTCATCACATCATGGGTGCGCAAATGAGGGTTCTGATCAGGGTGCAGGTCAGCCATGACGCGGCGAACGGCGTCGCGCCCAGCGCTCACGAGACGCTCGACGCCGACCCGGACCATGACCTGGTCTGCGGCGAGGTTTGCCGCAGGCATCGCGTCGAGCACCCGGCCGATGGGAACGTGCAAGCTCAACGGACCGGAGTTCATTCCCTGCGCAATCGGGAGCCAGTCGTCTGTGCCTAAGTCACCGGCGAGCCGGATCACTGCGGTCGCCGTTCGACGACCGATCCGTGTCACGAAGGGATGATCCGCGGTCGTCCGCACCCGGCGGCCCATCTTGGTTCGCACGTCGATGACCTCTCCGTCATATGCACGACGGGTGGCGATCGAGACCGGAAGGAACTCGGCCGTCGTCCATCCCTGCCGCCACGCAAGCACCTGGAGATCCGGCGGCTCCAGGACAACCGGCACGGCATCCATGTCCGGCGCCAACCGGGTGAACAGTTCGTCCAGCCTCATCAGCCGCACGACGCCCCCGATCCGCGCGAGAACGGTCTCGTCGCCGAGCAGGCAGCTGCCACCGAAGCCGATGCCGGCCTTCAGAAACGCGGTGCCGATGCGCTGATCCAGTCCCATGCCCTGTGCGACGGTGACGACGTCGGCGCCGACCTCCTCGCAGACGTTGGCGATCTCGTTGATGAAGCTGATCTTGGTCGCCAGGAAGGCGTTGGATGCGTACTTGACCATCTCTGCCGTCGGCACGGTGGTGCGGATGATCGGCGTGGCGAGGGGCTCGTACAGCGCGGCGACACGGTCGCCGTCCTCGGGACGGAACTCGCCGATGACGACGCGGTCCGGGTGGAGGAAGTCCGCGATGGCCGCGCCCTCCTTGAGGAACTCGGGGTTGGAGCAGTACCCCACGACGCCCAAGCCGCGGGCGTCGAGCTCGGTACGCACCCGCTCGCCGGTGCCCACGGGCACTGTGCTCTTCATGATCAACAGGTGGCGCGGCTCGGCCCCGGTCGCGGCGAGTTCCTCGACGAAGCCCATGATGCGCGACAGGTCTGCGTCGCCGGAGTACGTCGGCGGTGTGTCGATCGCGATGAAGATCAGGTCCGATCGCTCCAGCAGGCGCTCCAGATCGAGCGTGAAGTCCAGGCGGGGGCGGTTGGCTGCGATCAGGTCCGTGAGACCCGGCTCGTAGATCGGGATCTTGCCGTCGTGCAGCGCCGCAATCTTGCGCGCGTCGATGTCGCGCAGCGTCACCTCGTGCCCGAGCGACGCAAGGCAGACACCCGTGACCAGGCCGACGTAGCCGGCCCCGATGACACCCACGCGGGCTATGGTGTTCTGCTCGTCTCGGACACCCGGATGGCGGTGTCGCGCTGGCCCTTCTTGACCCTGACCTTGCCCGGCCGCACCATGAACGTCTTGATGTCACGGATCGTCGTGGCGGTGACCGACTCGTCAAGCGCATTTGTGATCCAGTAGGTCATCGCTCCGCGTTTCCACAGCAAGCGCTGCATGTTCTTGCCGTTGTAGAAGGTGGTGTTGCCTTGCTTGTCGCAGCAGTTGCCGGTCTCGACGATCGGAGGGTCCTTCATGGCGGTTTGGGTGATCGCCAGGTACCGGGTTCCGCCGAGTTTGGACAAGCCCGGCAGTTGCACAACGATCGTGAGTGCGTCCGGCTTACCCCGATCGCCGCGATCGACGTTGTAGAGACGGGCATACCTGACCGACGAGCCCGGCGGCACGTGTGTCGGGACGAGCAGATCCATGCCCGTGCGGCGCTTCGCGTCCTGCACCACTTTGCGCAGGCTGGTGGTCAGGACGGTGTCGGCCTTCTGCTTGACAGGAGCCGCCGGGGGCTTGGGCGTTGCCACCCCTGCGTAATCCGCGCCCACCATGACGATGACGTCGGCGTCCGTCGGCTGGCCCGCGCGACGCTGCCCCAGGGTGGCGCCCGGACCGAAGAGGGTCTGGACGGCCTTGGCCTCGTTGCGCTTGCCCTCGGCATAGAACACCGATGTCGTCGGGTAGAAGCCGTCCGGGGCGTCGCTGCCGAAGTACGCCTTGTAGCCGCGCCGCTCCAAGGCGATGGCGGCCTTGCTGCCGACGCCCAGCTTCTTGCTGCCGTTGAAGACCGACACGACGACCTTGGACGAATCGGTCGCTTTGACAACCGCGTCGGTCTGGAAGACGGGGTTCTTCCATATGTCGACGGCCTCGTTGATCAACTGCTGCGTCGTCACCACGACGGCCCCGCAACACGACGTGCCCTGCTGCCCAATCGTCTTGATCTGCGTCCGAGCGACGTGGTCCTTCTCGGTCTGCAGACCGAACAGCAGGAAGTCCTTGAGCCGGGTGGTCGACTTGAGGCTCGTGATGACCTCGTCGTGGACCGCATCGATGATGTTGTCGAGTCCGCGTGCGCCGCGGGTCTCGCGCTTGAGCGCGGTCAGGAACGCCTGCTGTCTGGCGATGCGGCCAAAGTCGGTGTCGCCGTGGCGATAGCGGACGTAGTCCAGCGCGTCGAAGCCGTTGAGCTTCTGGTATCCGGGCTTGATGTCGAGCTGCTCGAATCGCTCGCCGCCGCCGCTGTTGTCGTTGAAGTACCAGCGGTCGATGTCCAGGTAGACGCCGTCTGCATCGTTGACCAATCGCCGGAACGCCTCGAAGTCGATGTTGAAGAAGTGGTCGATCCTCTCGCCGGTCAACTGCTGGACGGTCTCGATCGCCAGTTTGTACCCGCCGAATGCGTACGCGGCGTTGATCTTGTTCTGGCCGTACCCCGGGATGGAGACGTACAGGTCGCGCGGAAACGACAGCATCGAGACGAAGTTGCGCTTGGTGTCGAGCCGGACCAAGATCAGGGTGTCGCCGCGCCCGCCATCGCCGCCCTTGCCTGCGCGCTTGTCGGAGCCGATCACCAGGATGTTCCACGGACGGTCGCCCAAGCTCTTGGGCTCCTGGGTCAAGATCTTGCGCGCTGCGACGACCTCGGGCGCGTTGTTGAGGTCGTTCGAAAGCGCTCGGTTGGCCAGTCGCTCGACGAACAGCAACCCTGAGCCCGCGACCGCCAGCAGCGCAGCGAGCGACCACACGAGCGCGCCCAGCACCGGTCGGCGGCGGCGCGGCTTGTAGTAATACGTCGCGTCGCCGTGATCGAGCGGGCGAGGCGGATCGACGGTGCTCACGCTGCCGCCATCCCCGTCGGGTGCTCCACGATGCGACGCGCGACAAGCCCGGCAAAATCGACCAGCGAACGCCTGTACGACGCGAGACAGTCGGCCTCGACGTACTCGGCGGGGCCGTGGTGCCCGGCACCACGCGGTCCGAACTCGACAGCCGGGACGCCCGCGGCAAGGAACCCGACTGCGTCGGAGGCGCCGTCGCGGCCGACCGAGGTCGCGGTCGGCTCGTAGGACCCGATGGCTTGCAGTAGGAGCTTGACGAACGGGTCGGTCGGGTCGACGTAGGCCGGGGGGCGCTCCACCAGCACCTCGACGTGCCAGTCACCGAGCCCGCGGATCTGTGCCAGGACGTCGTCGGGATCTTGCCCCGGCAGGTAGCGCACGTCGATGTCCAGGCGACAGTGGTCGGGGACCTTGTTGATGGCGTCGCCGCCCGCGATGCGCCCCAGATTGATCGACGGACGGGCGAACAGCTCGGTCGATTCGGAGGCGAACGGCAATGCCTCGATCGCCCGGTAGCAGTCGACCCCGGCCAGGATCGCCGACTGTCCGAGCCAGGGGGTCGACCCGTGCGCTGCGACGCCTTCGATCTGGGCCCGCAGCATCAACACACCCTTGGCCTGCACGCCCACCTGCATGTCGGTCGGCTCTCCGCAAATCACAAAATCCGCGCGCAGCCCCTCGGCCACGAGCATTTCGGTGCAGTTGGGTCCCGGCTCGGAGCGCTCCTCGTCCGGCACGACGACCAACTCCACGACCGCACCGTCCAAGCCTTTGGCCAGGTCCGCCGTCGCCAACATCATCGCGGCGAGCGCACCCTTCATGTCGTAGGCGCCGCGTCCGTAGACCCGACCGCCCTCGCTGCGGGCGCGGTACTGATCGGCCCGTCCGGGCACGACGTCAAGGTGTCCGTGGAAGATGACGCGCTGCGTACCGGACCCGACCCTCGCGACAATGCAATCGCGGTCGCCAAATGCCCGCCGCTCCACGCGCGCGCCGCAGCCTTCGAGCCACCCTTCGACGAAGTCGAGTGCGGGGCCAAGACCTGCAGGGGTCGCAGTGTCAAAGGCGATCAGGCGCTCCGTGAGCTTCACTTCGTCCAACCGCGCGATAGTAGCGGAGCGCTCCTCGGCCGACCGCGTGGGCCGGTCTCGCGCAGCCCAGACGGCCCCCGCGGAGCCCCCTCATCACCGAGCGGGACCTCCTGTACGGAAGGTCCTTTACACCAACCGAGATCCCGCCTGGGCAAACGGTTCCCGGTACATTCGTGCCTGACACTGTTGTCCAAACCTTAACATTGCACAGGCACACGAGCCGGACGTCCCTGGGCGGTCACGGCACGGGGCGGTGCCGGCGTGCCAGGAGGCCTTCGCGGATGCCGCCGCCTGGGCCGTTGTGGGTGCTCCCGTCGATCTCCGGGACGGTGTTGATCAGGCTCCAGACACCCCAGGCGCCGAGCAGGGCAGCGCAGGTGCCCAGGCTCCAGCGGATGCCGACGAGCTCCGCCAGTCCACCCGCAGCCTGGGCGCCGATCGCGATCGGACCGAGGACGGCCAGTTGGTAGAGACCGAGCATGCGGCCGATCAGCTGCGGGGGTGAGCCAAGCTGGATGGCGGCGTTGGTGGCGATGAACATCCAGATCCAGAAGACGCCGCCCGCGAACATCGCGACCAGCGCCAGCCAGAACCATGGCGTCGCGGCCAGCGCGGCCATCGCGACCGCGAACGCGAGCGTGGCGGTCGGCAGCGCGTGGTGGCGTGGGTACCCCGCGCGGCCGAGGCGCCCCAACAGCCATGCCCCGACGAGCGCACCGGCGCCCATCATCCCGAGCAGCAGCCCCAAGCCCACCTCGCGGGCATCGAGCCTCGCGGCGACCACCGGCGAGAGCTCCTGCGCAGGCGCCGCCAACGCCGCGAAGATCGCCATGCCGATCAAAAGACGTCGCGCTGCGGGATCGTCAGCTGCGTAGCGCACCGCCTCGCGCATCCGCGCGCGCGACCCGGGCGCAGCCGGTGGGAAAGCGCGCAAGCCGACCAGCACGACGATAAGTACTGCGAACGACGCCGCGTTGACGGCGAAGCACACCGCGGGCCCTCCGACGGCGAGCATCACGCCACCCAGGGTCGGCCCCGCGAGGCGCGCGACGTTGATGCCGGCGGCATTGAGCGCAATCGCCTCGGGCAGCCGCTCCCGGCCTGCGAGGACGCCGACCAACGCAAGCATTGCGGGAAGCCCCAGTGCGAACCCCACGCCCACGACGAACGTGGACGCGTAGATGACCACCGGGGTGGCGGCGTCGAGCGCAGCCAGCACTGCCAGGCCACCCGCACCGACGCCCTGCACCGAGAACGTCACGATGCCGACGACGCGCCGGTCGCACCGGTCGGCCAACTGGCCCGCATACCCCGATAACACGAATGCCGGCCCGCGGGCAACGAGCGCCAAGGCTCCGACCGCGGCGGGGCTCTCCGTCAGATCGTAGATCAGGAATCCGGCACCGACGACCTGCAACCACGACCCGGCATTCGACACGAGGCTCGCAAACCAGAACCTGCGGAACTCCCTGACCCGCAAGACCGCAAGCGCCATAGGCCGGACAGTAACGCGCAGCGTCCCCCGCCGCCGCGGTCGTATCGGTGCGGCAATCCCGAGATCCGAGGAGTTCCGCCGCATCGTTGATCGGGAGCGTCGGCCGA
>JANMDV010000012.1:0-26706 GCA_031376485.1 Actinomycetota bacterium | reverse complement strand
GGGCAGAGGACGTCATTGCACACACACGGGCAGGAGCCTGCCGCACGGCGTCGAACTGCGTCCCCAGCAAGGGCGTCGTGGGCGCGTTGGGGCGAGCAATTGCGCCCGCGCCCCTTGCTCGAGTCACCCGGCCCGCCCGCTAGTGGTGTGACATCAACATGGCGTGCCTGTATCCCTGCGCGAGAGCGAGCGAGGCGGTGGACGCACGTCGACGGGACACCGGGCATATTCGCGATACCGAGGACGCCGCATCGCGACGCTCGTCAGCCGGGGAGACACCACCGCTATTTCGATGTCGCACCACTAGGCGAGCGCTTCGGTCACCGCCGCGTTGACGATCTCACCGCCGCGGACGTTGACGCCGGGGCGAAGCGACGGGTGCCGCTCGATGGCGTTCTCCACGCCTTCGTTGGCGAGCGCGAGAACGTACGGCAGTGTCGCGTTGCACAGCGCCTGAGTCGACGTGATGGGCACGGCCCCCGGCATATTCGCGACGCAGTAGTGGATAACTTCGTCGATGACGTAGGTCGGATTTGAGTGGGTGGTCGGCCGGGCCGTCTCGACGCAGCCGCCCTGGTCGACCGCGACGTCTGCGATGACCGAGCCCGGCTTCATGGTCGCGAGCATGTCGCGGGTGATGAGGTGCGGGGCCTTTGCTCCGGGCACGAGCACCGCGCCGACGACCAGGTCCGCCTGTTGAACGAGCTCGGCGATTGCCAAGCGCGTGGAGTAGATGAACGTCACCCGACCGGCCAGCACCAGCTCCAAGTCGCGCAGCCGGTCGAGGTTGACGTCGAGCACGGTGACGTGGGCCTGCATTCCCACGGCGACCATGGCCGCGTTGATGCCGACGATTCCGCCGCCCAGCACGAGGACGTTGCCCGGCGCGACCCCCGCCACCCCTCCCAAGAGCACGCCCCGTCCACCGAGTGGCTTCTCCAGGTGTTTCGCACCCGCCTGCACCGACAGGCGCCCGGCGATTTCACTCATGGGCGCGAGCAGGGGCAAGCGCCCCGCAGTGTCTTCGACGGTTTCGTAGGCGATGGCCGTGGTGCCGGCCGCGCACAAGGCGGTAGCGACGTCGGGGGCGGCGGCCAGGTGCAAGTAGGTGAACAGCGTGTGATCGTCGCGCATCTGCCCGAACTCGGACGCCTGGGGCTCTTTGACCTTGAGCACCAGCTCGGCCCCCCACGCTTCGGCGGCGTCGGCGATCGTCGCACCGACGGCGCGGTAGGCGTCGTCGCCGAACCCGGCGCCGTCTCCTGCGCCCGCTTCGATCACCACAGCATGCCCCGCGCGTACGAGCGCGTCGGCGCCGGCGGGGTTCAACGCCACGCGGTACTCGTCGATCTTTACCTCGCGGGGCACTCCAACACGCATTACGCACCTCCGGTGGACGCCGGCGCCAAGTCTAGTCAGCGTGGCGGCGCACACGGAGGATCCCGAGTATCCCCGCTGCCAGCGTCGCCATCGCGCCCAGGGCCAGGATCGCTCTGCGTGTGGGGGACGGGCCGGAGATGGCGTAGGCGGTGGCGGCGAGCGCGGTCGCGCGATCGTGCTCGCACGCAATGAGCGCGGTGTCAGTGTAGGCGCCGGTGAGCGCCGAGAGACGTTGTTGGGCCGTCCGGTAATCCCGGGCCCAGAACGCGGCCATCGCCTCACGAAAACGGGTCGTCGTGGGCGACGGCACTGCGACGAGGTCGTCCCGGGCCAAAAGCTCCCGCACGGACTTTGCCTGTGCCATCACCGGCGCCACTTCGTCCGTGGCGCGTCGAAGAACCACTCCGCGGCTACGTCCGGCGATGTCGACGACGGGCCCCCCGGAGTCCCCACGAACGATCGCGACGTCCAGCGTGGCGAACCGATCGTCCTGGCCGATCGCGGCCGCCGCGGTCACCGTGCCTCTGCGAATGACAGGGGTCGCGCCCTGCTGATCGCCGAATCCGACGACGGCGACGGGGGTTTGAGCGGTGAGACCGTCGTCGAGCGTGAGCGTGGGCGCGGCGAGATCGTCGATCGCGAGCAGCACCAAGTCGCCGTTCGTATCGGTCGCCGTAACGACGTCTGCTGCGATTGCGGTCGGGGCGCCCTCAAGGCACTCGGACGCGCTTCGCGCGCGGGTCAGCGTGACCGTCGTGACCGGCTGGGTCAGGACGCGGGTCGTTGCCGGCGAGTCGGGCAGGTTCTGCACGCCGCGTGTGCGCAGCTCGTCCAGGAGCGTCTGCGTCGGCGGGCGGAGGAGGTGGAGGGCGGTCACGACACGTCCGGGCGCGACGCCGAACGCAGTGCCGCGGAACGGAACGGTACGGTCCACCGGGATGCGTCGCCGCCCGGCGACGACCGCGTCGATTTGCAGGTCGCCCCGGACCTCGTACACCGCCGGGAGCGCGATGAACGCTGCGCGCTCCAATGCGGACGTCGCCGTGTCGCGCGGCGCGGAGGGTGCGGCCACCGCCGACCCGGCGAGTGCCACAGCCAAACACCAGGGCAACACTCCTGCTCGTATCGTCACGCGCATGGCCCAACGGTACCGGCATCCAGCTGGGATCTCGCCGCAGTCAGCGGTGCGAGATCCAGCCGCAGTCAGCGTTTGAGTCCCTAGGGGCTCATAGGCCGCCCAAGTGCCGTGGTGAATGCGGCGTTTGGAAACCTACTAGTGTCGGAAGTGCCGTCGTCCGGTGAAGACCATGACCGCGTTGCGCTCGTTGACCGCCGCGATGACCTCGTCGTCGCGGATGGAGCCGCCCGGTTGGACGATCAGGGTGGCGCCGGCGTCGAGCGCGGTGAGCGGACCGTCGGGAAACGGGAAGAACGCGTCCGAGGCGACGACGCAGCCGATCGTGTCGAGCCCGGCGATCCGCGCCTTTTCTGATGCCAAGCGGGTGGAGTCGACCCGGCTCATCTGGCCGGCGCCGACTCCGATGGTCGCCAGGTCGCGTGCGAACACGATGGCATTGCTCTTGACGTGTTTCGCCACGCGCCAGGCAAACGACAGGTCGCCCCATTGCGCCTCCGTCGGCTGGGCCGTGGTCACCACCGACATATGCTCCCGGTCCTCCGACTCGGTGTCGCGGTCCTGTACCAACAAGCCGCCGGCGACACGTCGCAGGTCGAGTTCGCCCGGGTTGGTGCTGCGCCGCTCACGGTTTTCGAGGATGCGCACGTTGGGTTTGCGCGTCAGCACCGTCATCGCCTCGTCGTCGTAGCCGGGCGCGATCAAGACCTCGACGAACGTGGACGCCAGCTTCTCGGCCAGCTCCTCGTCCACGACGCGGTTGACGACGATGACCCCGCCGTACGCCGACACCGGGTCGCAGGCCAGCGCGCGGTCGTAGGCGGTGTTGACATCACCGGCCAGTGCGACGCCACACGGATTGTTGTGCTTGACGATGACGCAGGCCGGAAGCGCGAACTCCGTACACAGCGACCGGGCCGCATCCAGGTCGAGCAAGTTGTTGAACGACAGGGCCTTGCCGTGGCGCTGCTCCACCCGGGCCAGCAGTGACGTGCGGGTGCCGTAGTCCTGGTAGAACGCGGCACGCTGGTGGGGGTTCTCGCCGTAGACCAGGTCGGTGGCCTTCTCGAACTCGAGCGTCAGGAAGTCGGCGAAGTCGCCCTCGTCGAACGCCATCCACTCGGCGATGGCGGCGTCGTAGCGCGCGGTGTGCCGGAACGCGTCGTTTGCGAGCGATCGCAGCGTGTGCTCGTTCAGCTCGCCGCCGCTTGATTGGAGTTCCTCAAGCACCGCGTCGTACTGGGTGGGGGACGTGACGATGCCAACGCGTCCGTGGTTTTTGGCGGCGGCGCGGATCATCGCGGGACCGCCGATGTCGATCTGTTCGACGACCTCGGCATCCGAGGCGCCGGCGGCGACCGTCTCGCGGAACGGGTACAGGTTGACGACGACCAGGTCGATCTCCTCGATGCCCGCCGCGGCCATCTCTTGCGCGTCGCCGGCGTGTCCCGCCCTGGCGAGGATGCCGCCGTGGATCTTGGGGTGCAAGGTCTTGACCCGACCGCCCAGGATCTCGGGGTGGCCTGTGACCTCGTCGACGGGGATGACCGTCAAACCGGCTTCCCGCAGCGTGGCCGCGGTACCTCCCGTCGAGATGAGTGTGACACCCAGACCCGCCAGCCCCTCGACGAACGGCAACAGCCCGTTCTTGTCGGACACCGACACCAATGCACGGCGTACCTTCACCCCACGCTCCCCTCGTCGTCGATCCAGACCCGGCGCCGTCGGCCCGGATCGCGTCGTACCCGACCTGCGGCGAACAATGCCACCGCGTCGGCCAGCAGCCGGTGCTCCACCTCCCGAACGCGTTCGCGCAACCCGTCGACCGTTTCGTCGGGGTGTACCGCCACCGGCTCCTGCAGTACGGGCGGTCCGCCGTCGACCTGGGGGTCGGCGAAGTGGACGGTGACCCCGGTGTAGCGCACCCCCCACGCATGGGCCTCGTCGATCGCGTGCATGCCGGGGAACGCCGGCAGGAGCGACGGGTGCAGGTTGATGACCCGATCGGGGAATCGGTCCAGAAACGACGCGGTCAGGATGCTCATCCACCCGGCCAACACCACAAGCTTGGGGTCGGCGGAGTCGACCACGTCTGCCAGGGCGCGGTCGCGCGCCTCGCGGTCGGGATGGCCGTCGCGTGTGACGGTTTCGGTGCGGATGCCCGCGGCACGCGCGCGACCGGCGGCCGGGGCGTCCGCCGACGAGGTGACGACCAGCACGATCTCGACCGGGGAGCCGGCTGCCATGTGCAGCCGGTCGATGAGCGCCTGCAGGTTGGTGCCGTTACCCGAAACCAGCACCGCGATGGGGAAACGCTCAGGCAAACCGAAAGCCCGCCCCGCCCGCCTCGACGTGACCGATGATGCACGCGTCGGCGATGGCGCCGGTTGCGATACCGGCGGCATCGGGGGGAACGACCAGGCACATGCCGATGCCCATGTTGAACGTCGCCCACGCGTCGTCGTCGGGCACTTTGCCCGTATCCATGATGGCGGTGATGGCCGCCGGTCGGTGCCACGCAGCGGAGTCGACAACCGGACGAAGACCGTCCGGGATCGCGCGCGGCAGGTTCTCGGCAAAGCCCCCTCCCGTGATGTGCGCCACGGCGTGGATTTCGACGCCGGCCTGGCGCAGGCGCACCATGTCGGCGGGATACAGCCGGGTCGGTTCCAGCAGCAGGTCGGCGTCCGGAGCGAGCGCACCCGAGTCGACGAGTGCACGCACCAGGCTGAACCCGTTGGAATGGAGGCCCGAGGAGGGGATGCCGACGATCAGGTCCCCGGCGACCACGCGATGCGGGCCCAGCACCTCGTCGCGCTCGACGACACCGACCGCAAACCCGGCCAGGTCCAGATGATCGGCCGCGACGACCCCGGGGTGCTCTGCGGTCTCGCCACCGACCAGCGCGCATCCCGCGGCGGCACATGCCGCGGAGATCGACGCGACGACCCGTCCGGCGATCTGAGGGTCGAGCCGCCCGACCGCCATGTAGTCCAGGAAGAAAAGCGGCGTGGCGCCTGTACACACCAGGTCGTTGACGCACATCGCGACCAGGTCCTGGCCCAGCCCGTCGACGCGACCCAGCTTCTGAGCGAGCGCGATCTTGGTGCCGACGCCGTCGGTCGCGCTGACCAGGAGCGGGTCGCGCATCTTCGGCATCTCCACCATCCCGGCGAACCCGGCTGTCCCACCCGTGACCATCGACGCGATGTTCTCGGTATGGCGCCGTGCGGCATCCAAATCGACGCCGGCGTCGCGGTAGGTGATGCCGGCATTCACGCCGATGCCCGCGCCGCCCGCTCGGCGCGCTCGACCCGACGGGTCGTGATCGTGGCCTCCTCGAACCGCAGCTTCAACGCCTCACCCGGGACCGGGATGGGGTACTCGCCGGTAAAGCACGCGCGGCAGACCTGCGACGGTGGACGCCCGATCGCGCGTTGCAGCCCGTCCAGGGACAGGTAGGCGAGGGTGGTCGCGTCGACCGCCTCGCGGATCTCCTCGATGGTGTGGGTCGCCGCGATCAGCTCGTCGCGCGTCGCCATGTCGATGCCGTAGAAGCACGGCCAGGCGATCGGGGGGCTCGATATGCGGAGGTGGATCTCGCGGGCGCCCGCGTCCTTGAGGAGCGTGACGATTTGTCGCATCGTCGTGCCGCGCACAATGGAGTCGTCGACGACGACGAGCCGCTTGCCGCCGATGACGGACCGCAACGGGTTGAACTTCATCCGCACGCCGTTCTGTCGCAGGTGCTGCTCGGGCTGGATGAAGCTGCGTCCCACATACCGGTTGCGTACGACGGCTTCGGCATACGGGATGCCGCTCGCGTTGGCGAACCCGACCGCGGCGGGTGTGCCGCTGTCGGGCAGCCCTACGACCAGGTCGGCGTCGGCGGGGCTCTCCTCGGCCAGCGCGGTGCCCATCGCGCGCCGGGCGTCCCACACGGCCTGATCGCCGATCATGCTGTCGGGCCGTGCGAAGTAGATCGACTCGAACACGCACAGACGTGGACCCTTGCTGGGCATCGCCTGCACCGACTCGATCCCGGTCGCGCTGATGCGGATCGCCTCGCCCGGTGTGACCTCGCGCTCCATGCGCGCGCCGATCTGGTCGAACGCGCACGTCTCGGAGGCGACGCACCAGCCGGCGTCGGGCAGACGTCCGATCACCAGGGGCCGCACGCCGTACGGATCGCGGAACGCCACGAGCTCGTCGGCCGACATCGCGACGACCGAGAACGCGCCTGCCAGGCGCGGCATAGCGGCGGTGACGGCCTCCAGTAGCGAGCCCGACGATTGGGCGATCGCCGCGGCGATCAGCTCGGAGTCGGTGGTGGCGGTCAGCTCCAGGCCCTGTGCGACCAGTTCGTCGCGGAGCGCGGCGGTGTTGGTCAGGTTGCCGTTGTGGCCCAGCGCGACGATCCCCCGCGCGCCGGTGCGCGTGACCGGCTGCGCATTGTCCCACTTGTTGGCGCCGGTGGTCGAGTACCGAACGTGGCCGATCGCCATCGGACCGGTCAGCGTACGAAGCGCGGATTCGTCGAACACCTGGGTCACCAGACCCAGGTCACGTTGCACGAGCACACGGCCCTCGTCGGCGACCGCGATGCCTGCGCTCTCCTGCCCACGGTGCTGCATCGCGTGCAGGGCAAAGAATGCGATGCGTGACACGTCGCGTCCCGGCGCGACGACGCCGAACACGCCGCACTCCTCCTTGGGGTGATCCAGGTCGTCGCTCATGCGAGTGCCTCCGGGATCGCCCGTTCGTAGGCGTCGTCGGCGGCGGCCACGGGGAGTGCGACGCGCGTGTCGCCGACCTGAATGATGATCTCATCCCCTCCCACGACCCCGAGGCACGCAGCGGAAAGGTCGCCCGCCAGCTCACGCAGGTGGTGCTCGGCGTCGGGGCGACAACTGATGATCGCCCGGCCGCCGCACTCACCGAACAGGACCACGTCGTGGCGTTCGGCCGGAGCGATCTGGGTTGTCACGCCGATGGCGCCGCCGATGGCCGACTCGGTCAGCGCGATCGCCAGCCCGCCTGCCGAGATGTCATGGGCGCTCACGAGCAGCCCTGCGTCGGCCGCGTCGGCGAGAAACCGGCAGAGTGCGACCTCGATGTCGGCCTGCGGCGGGGTGGGGTGGCCTTCGGCCCGCCCCAGGTACTCACTGCCATCCAGGCGTGGCTCGCCTGTCCCCATCAGCAAGACGACGTCGCCTGCCTGCGCGAACGCATGGCCGACGCTTCGCCCCGCGTCTTCGAGCAACCCCACCATTCCCACCACCGGCGTCGGGAAGATCATCCGCTTTGCACTTTCATTGTAGAGCGAGACGTTGCCGCTGACGACCGGCGTGCCGAGTGCCAGGCACGCATCGGACATGCCCGCGATCACCTGTGCCAGGCGCCAGCCGGTGTGACCCTTCTCGGGGTTGGGGAAGTTGAGGCAGTTCGTGATCGCGGCCGGCCGAGCGCCCGTACAAGCAACGTTGCGGGCCGCCTCGAATACCGCGGCTGCTCCCCCGGCGCGAGGATCGAGCTGGCAGTGGCGCTCGGCGCAGTCGGTGGTCACGGCGATCGCCCGGTTGGTGCCCGGCAGCCGCACGACCGCGGCATCGCCGCCAGGGCGGCGGATCGTGTCGGCGCCGACCAGGTGGTCGTACTGCTGGTAGACCCAACGCTTACTGGCGATCGTGGGCCGGGACAGAAGCTCGAGCCATGCGTCGGCCAGGTCGGCGAGCTCCGGGACGGCGGCAAGGTCGAGGGGGGTGGGCGCGGGCGCCGGGTTCTGCGGGACCTCGTAGACCGGGGCGTCGTCTGCCAGCAGGCGCGCCGGAACGTCGACGACGATCTCGCCGCCCGCGGTCGCCCTCAGGCGGTCGCCCGCCACGACCTGACCGATGTCGGTGGCGTCCAGGTCGAACCGGTCGCGGCAGATCGCGACGACCGCCTCCACGTCACCCGGCGCTACCACGGCGAGCATCCGCTCCTGGCTCTCGGACACCAGGATCTCCGCGGGCGACATCACGGCTTCGCGCAGCGGGACGCGATCCAGGTCGATCTCGAGGCCCAGTCCTCCCTTGCTCGCCATCTCGCTGGACGCGCTCGTCAGCCCGGCGGCGCCCAGATCCTGCAGCGCGACGAACAGGCCGCGCTGGGCGAGGTCGGCGCAACAGTCCATCAACTTGCGCTCGGTGAACGGGTCGCTGACCTGCACCGAGGGCCGCTTGTCCTCGTCGTCGGACAGTTCGGCCGATGCCAACACGCTGGCGCCGCCGATCCCGTCCCGACCCGTCTTGTTGCCGACCAGAATCAGGCGGTTGCCGATGCCCTTGGCCGCGGCGCGGAGGATCCCGTCGTGTGCCACCACACCGATGCACATCGCGTTGACGAGGCACGAGTCCTCGTAGCAGTCGTCAAAGCCCACCTCGCCGCCGACCGTCGGAACGCCGATGCAGTTGCCGTAATGGCCGATACCGGCGACCGCACGTCGAAACAAGAAGCGGCTCTTGGCGCTGGTCAGTTCGCCGAACCGCAACGAGTCGAGCAACGCGATCGGCCGTGCTCCCATCGCGATGATGTCGCGGACGATGCCCCCGACTCCGGTGGCCGCGCCTTCGAACGGCTCGACGGCACTGGGGTGGTTGTGGCTTTCGATCTTGAACGCGACCGCCATCCCGTCGCCGACGTCGATCGCACCGGCGTTTTCGCCCGGCCCCTGCAGGATGTGCGGGCCGTCGGTGGGAAACCCGCCGAGCAGCGGCTTGGAGTGCTTGTAGGAGCAGTGCTCGCTCCACATCAGGCTGAACATCACAAGCTCGGTGTCGGTGGGGTCGCGACCCAGAAGCTGCGGGATGCGTTCGGCCTCCCAGTCGGTCAGGCCCAGTTGGCGGTGGCGGGGGAGGGTTTGGGTCCTCAACGGGCCTCCACGCTGATCGCGCCGATCAGCGCGTCGAACAGCACGCGCCCGTCGTCGGACCCGACGAGCGGGTCACACGCACATTCGGGGTGGGGCATCATGCCCAGCACGTTGCCGTCACGGTTGGCGATGCCGGCGACGCGCTCGTGCGAGCCGGTCGGATTGGTCGCGTCATAGCGCAACACGATCCTGCCCTCTCCGGGATCGCCGAGCCAGGCGCCGTCATGGTTCTTGATCGGGATTGAGAGCTCGGTTCCCACAGCGTGGCCGCCGGTCCAGCCGGTGTCGGCGTCGTCCACCACGAGCGTTGTCTGGCGGCACATGAAGCTGAGCGTCCGGTTGGGGCGAAGGACCCCGGGCAAGAGGCCCGCCTCGCACAGGATCTGGAAGCCGTTGCAGATGCCGAGCACGCGGCCGCCATCGCCGGCGAACGCCCGCACCGCGTCCATGATCGGCGCGCGACTGGCGATCGCCCCGCACCTCAGGTGATCACCGTACGAGAACCCGCCGGGCAGGATGACCGCGGTCGTGGCGGCCGGAAGCGCGTCGTCCTTGTGGTGGACCGGGACCACGCGGGCGCCTGCCTGGGCTGCAGCGCGGGCAGCCGAGTCATGGTCGAGCGAGCCCGGGAACCTGACGACCGCGACGGTCGGATGCTCGGCCGTCACCCTGCGTCGACCTCGTAGTCTTCAATCAGCCGGTTGACAAGCAGTCGGTCACACATTGCGTGTGCCTGGCCGACCGGGTCGTCCCCGCCGATCTCCAGGACGATGCGCTTGCCGATACGCACGTCGCCCAGATCGTCGAAGCCCAACTGGTGCAGCGCGCCTGCCACGGCTTGCCCTTGCGGGTCGAGCGTCTCGGAGCGGGGCATGACGGTGACGACGACTCGGGTCATTCGGAGCACTCCTGGAGCCAGGTGTCGAGGCTTTGGCCGGTGATGCGCCGGTAGGCCTCACGGTAGCGGGCCTGCGTCCCGGCGACGACGTCGGCGGGCAACTCGGGTCCGGGCGGCGCGTGATCCCAGCCGCACTGGTCGAGCCAGTCGCGGACGTACTGCTTGTCGAACGATGGGGGGCTTGTGTCGAGCGTGTGCCGGTCGGCGGGCCAGAACCTCGACGAGTCGGGAGTGACGGCCTCGTCGCCCAGTACCAGCCGCCCGGTGTGGTCGCGGCCCAGCTCGAACTTGGTGTCGGCCAGGATGATCCCCGCCTCCGCGCAGCGCGCCGCTGCGTGTTGGTACAGGGCGATCGCGATCCGTTCGGCTTCGGCGAACACTTTGCCACCGACCAGGTCGGCCGCCTGGTCGCGCGTGATGTTCTCGTCGTGGCCTTCGTGGGCCTTGGTCGCCGGGGTGAAGATCGGCTCGGGCAGTCGTTGGGCCTGGCGAAGTCCTGCGGGCAGTGCGTGGCCGCAGACTGCGCCGGTGTCGCGGTAGTCGCGCCAGCCTGAGCCGGCAAGGTATCCGCGCACGACGCATTCGATGGGCAACATCTCGAGGCGCCGCACGATCATCGTGCGTCCGGCGAGTTCGGGTGCCCGTGCAGGCTCTGGCACGTCGGCAAGCCGTGAGGACAGCAGGTGGTTCGGCACGATGCCGGTCGTCTCACCGAACCAATAGGCCGACAATCCGGTCAACACACGTCCCTTGTCGGGGATGGGCGTCGGCATGACAACGTCGTATGCGCTGATGCGATCGCTGGTGACCATCAGCAGCCGGTCGTCGCCGAGGTCGTGAACGTCGCGGACCTTGCCCTGAACGAGGAGCTGCACCCGGGAAGTGTACCGGCCGGGGTGAGGCGACGACCGCGGGTGGGTGGGGTTTGCCCGCTCGTTGCGGAGTTGGTGCCACACCTCATGCCGGACGCCGGATCGGTCGATACCAGCAGTATGGAATCCCCCGCACTGCGGCACCGTCCGGATACCACCCCTGCCGCCGGAGCGATGGAATCGCTGGAGCGCATCCTGGGCGAGCACTGGGGTCGTGCGATGTGGATCGACGCGTGCTGTAGGGCCGGCGTGTCGCCGCGCTCGGAACATTCGATCGACGAGCTTCGTCGCATCGCGGCCGAGCTGACCGAAGTCCCGGGACCGGCTGCCGTGATCGGCCGAACCCTCGGTGGCCAGATCACCGTCTACGAGGGGTTGACCAAGGCCCGCTGAGGGCCCGTGTCATAAACCACTGAAGCGCCTTTCGCCCATCACGAGGCAAGCGGCGGGAGTCGCCTCAGTCGTGGAGCAGGCGGTAGTAACGGCCCTGAAACGGCGACGGGTCTGGTGTGCGCGGTGGCTCGCGGTCCGGGACGATCGCCACGTGGCGCTCCACGGCCAGATGCGACAGCGTGTCGATGAAATGCTGCGGCGTCGGCGTGTGCGCGACACGGTCACAGATACGCTCGTACAGTACGGCCTCCCGCACCGGCTCGCGCGCGGTGTGCAATGCGGCCAGGATGGCATCTCGCAGTGGGTGATCCAGTTCCGCCGTCCGTCGTCGGGCCACCGACTGAGGTGCAGTGATCCCCAGCGCGCGCACGCGCTGAAACACCTGGTCTGCGTGCCGGATATACCAGGTCGGATCCATCAGGCTGTCCAGGTCGTCGGCGTCGATCACCGCCATGACGTCATTGTCCTGGATGAGCAGGTCGCGCAGTGGCGTGCTCTCGTCCCATGCGCGCATGGCATTTCGCTGAACCAGGGAGTAGGCGTCCTCGCGCGTCAGGCCGCGCTCCACCAGGCCCAAGAGCACACGCTGGCTGAAGACCAAGCCGTACGACGAGTCGAGCACCGCGCGCATGCGCTCGGGTGAGATGACGAGACCCTCGACCAGGCGGCGGGTGGTCGCGAGCAGGTAGTCCAGCAGGATCGTTGCGTCGGGCAGGATCACGCGCTCGACCGACGAGTGGCTGATGTCGCGTTCGTGCCACAGGGCGACGTCCTCGAGTGCCGCGACCGCGTGGCCGCGGATGACGCGGGCCAGGCCGCTGATGCGCTCGGCGGTGATCGGGTTTCGCTTGTGGGGCATGGCGCTGGAGCCCTTCTGCCCCATGGTGAACGCCTCTTCGGCCTCGCGAAGCTCGGTGCGCTGCAGGTGGCGAAGCTCCGTCGCCAGGCGGTCCAGTGAGCTGGCCGCGACGGCCAGTGCCGAGACCAGCTCGGCGTGGCGGTCCCGGGCGACGACCTGCGTCGCGCTCGGCTCGGCAAGCAGGCCCAACTCGTCCATGACTTCGGCTTCGAGTTCCGGCGCCAGCATCGCATAGGTGCCGACCGCGCCCGAGAGCTTGCCGACCGTGACCCCTTCGATCGCCCGGGCCAAGCGCTCCTCGTTGCGGCGGCTCTCGAACGCGAAGCCCGCCAGCTTGAGTCCGAACGTCGTGGGCTCGGCGTGGATGCCGTGCGTGCGTCCCACACACAGGGTGTCGGCGTGCTCGATCGCGCGTGCGATGAGGGTCTGGGTCAGTGCCGCCTGCTCGCGCAGCAGGATCGCGCCGGCGTCCTTGAGGGCGACGCCCAACCCCGTGTCCAGCACGTCCGAGGAGGTCAAGCCGTAGTGGACCCACCGCGACGCCGGGCCGATGTGCTCGGCCACGTCGGTCAGAAACGCCACCACGTCGTGGTTGGTGGTCTTCTCGATCTCGAGCGTGCGCTCCACCGAGAACGCGGCCTTTGCCTCGATCTCGGCCAGGTCCTCGGGGGGGACGACGCCCGCGCGCGACCAGGCGCGGCAGACTGCAAGCTCGACCTCCAGCCATCGTCGCAGCTTGGCCTGTTCGGTCCAGATTGCGGCCATCTCGGGTCGTGAGTAGCGAGTGATCATGCGCCGATGTCCCGGCGCATCTGGCGCCCGTCGAAGTGGATGAGGTCTGCGCCCGCGTATGCGCGTTGTCGTGCGGTCGCCACGTCCTTGCCCCGGGCGGCGACCGCCAGGACCCGCCCGCCGGCGGTCACAATCTTTCCGTCTGGACCGGTGGCCGTCCCTGCGTGCAGTACTTGCGCCCCGGTGGCCGAGGCCGCGTCGAGTCCATCGATGACGTCTCCCGCTCGCGGCGTCCCCGGATAGCCGTCGGCTGCCATCACGACAGCGACACACGGCTCGGCCGACAACCGCAGGGGCCGCTCGTCCAAAGCGCCGTCTGCCGCGGCGATCAGCACCTCGACCAAGTCCTCGTCGACGCGTGGCAGCAGGCACTGCGTTTCGGGGTCGCCGAACCGGCAGTTGAACTCGATGACCTTGGGGCCGTGCGGTGTCAGCATCAACCCGGCGTAGAGCACGCCGCTGAACGGTATGCCGCGTCGCGACATCTCGTCGATGACCGGGCGGTGGACCATCGCGACGATCTCGTCGGCCAACTCGTCGGACACGTCCGGCGGAGGTGAAATCGACCCCATCCCGCCGGTATTGGGCCCGGTGTTGCCCTCGCCGATCGGCTTGTAATCGCGTGCCGGCGGCAGGCGCACAATCCGTGTGCCGTCGCTGATGGCGAGCAGCGAGACTTCGGGGCCGCTCATACCTTCCTCAATCACCACGGTGGCGCCCGCCTCGCCAAATGCAGCGTCGTCGATACAGGCGGTCAGGGCATCACGAGCTTCGTCGACGGTGTGTGCAACGACGACGCCCTTGCCCGCCGCCAACCCGTCGGCTTTGATCGCGACCGGCAGTCCCAGTCGCGAGACCACCGACATGCCGTGTGCGACATCGGTGACGGTCTCGAATGCTGCGGTGGGGACGCCCGCCGCAGTCATGATCTCTTTGGCAAAGGCTTTGCTGCCCTCCAGGCGCGCCGCCGCCCCGGACGGTCCGAACACGCACAGCCCCGCCGCGCGCATGGTGTCGGCGAGCCCCGCGACGAGGGGGGCTTCCGGACCGATGACGACCAGCTCGGCTCCACGGGTCTGCGCCAGCGTGACCAGGCCGTCGTGATCACCGACATCGGTGTCGGCGACATCGACGTCACGCGCAATCCCTGCGTTGCCGGGAGCGCATACCACGTCGTGCCCGTTGCGTCGTGCAGCCAGCGCGAGCGCATGCTCACGCCCACCTCCCCCGACGATCAGTACGGTCCGGCCCACGTCCGGGGAAGCCTACCGGCGCACCTCAGTCCATGTCGGGCTGGACAGTCCTGACGTCAATCGTCAGGACTGTTGCCGCCGCTGCTTCCAGTGTTTCCCCGTCGCGATCCACCTGAGTCACCATCGTCGGTAGTCGTCGAGGGGGCAGGAAGGGGTGTGCTGCCGACGGCGACGGCTGCAGGGGTCGGGGTTGCTGCTGGTATCCGTGGTGAAACCGGCTTCGGTCGGGCGGCGACCGGCGGCGGTGTCGTGGTCGGACGCGGCACGCGGCCCGATTGCACCCGGCGCCGCTCGGCAACCTTCGTGGCGGTGGGTTTGGTGGGGCCCCGCGTCACGGCCGGGCTCGTCGGGGCAGCGGCCGCAACGGGGATTGGGGACGAAATGGCGACGGGGAGGGGGGCGACGGCGTGGGAGGGCGCGCCACTCTGCTTGGGGGCCGGGTCGGTCGCCGTATAGCGAAACAGCACCGCGTTGGCTACGGCCGCCGCCGCGGCGAGCGTGACGATGGCGATCGCGGCACGGATGACGCGTGTGCGTATCTGAGGATTCATATCTACAACCACGTCAGTCCGTCATCGACCTTACGTACGCAGGCTCCTCATGGGTACGTCGATCGCCGCCCGGGGCCGCACGTGACGAACCCCCACCGTTATCGCGGGCCTCTGTCAGAAGGCGTTTGACGGGTGTCAGGTCGAACGGGTTCTCGACGCTGACCAGGATATGTTGGGTCCTATCGAAGGTGGTCGAGGGCTTGGCCGAGGTCCGCGATGAGGTCCTCGACGTCCTCCAAGCCCACCGACAGGCGGATCACCCCGTCGGTGATCCCCGCGGCCTGTCGGGCGCTCGGGGTGAGTCGGCGGTGGGTCGTGGTCGCCGGGTGCGTGACGAGCGATTTGGCGTCGCCGAGGTTGTTCGAGATGTCGACGAGCCGCAATGCATCGAGCACTGCGAACGCATCACGCTTGGCGGTCGCCTCGGGCGCGTCCAGGGTCAGTGTGACCACTGTTCCGCCTGCGGACATCTGCCGCAGCGCCAGGTCGTACTGAGGATGGCTTGCGAGATACGGGTAGCGAACCGCCGCGACCGCCGGATGCTCCTGCAGCCAGGTGGCGACGCGCAACGCCGACGTGCACTGATGGTCCACCCGAAGCCGAAGCGTCTCAAGGCTCTTGACCAGGACCCAGGCGTTGAACGGGCTCATCGAAGGGCCGGTGTTGCGCATCAGCGGCTCGACCTGATTGCGGATGTAGTTCTTGGACCCCAGGATGGCGCCTCCCAGCACCCGCCCTTGCCCGTCGATGTGCTTGGTCGCCGAGTACACCACGATGTCGGCGCCCAAGTCGAGCGGCTTCTGCAGAAGCGGCGTGGCGAACACGTTGTCCACGATCACCTGGGCGCCCGCGTCGTGCGCCATGCGACAGACCTCGGCGACGTCGATCAGGTCCTGCATCGGGTTGCTCGGCGACTCGAAGAACACGGCGCGCGCGGGGGTTGCGAGCGCCGCTCGCCATTGTTCGAGGTCGTCACCGTCGACAAACGTGGTCATCACTCCCCAGCGCGGCAACAGGTTGGCCAGGATCGTGAAGCAGGGACCGAAGAGCGCCCGCGACGCGACGACCCGATCGCCGGCATCGACCAGCGCCAACAGTGAGTTGAAGACCGCGGCCATGCCGCTGGCGGTCGCAAAGCAGTCCTCTGCGCCCTCCAAGAGGCGCAAGCGCTCTTCGAACGCCCGCACCGTCGGGTTGCCGTACCGGCTATAGGTGTAGTGGTCGATCTCGCCTTCGAAGGCGGCTTCGGCCTCTGCGGCAGAGGCATACACGTATCCCTGGGTCAGAAACAGGGCCTCTGCGGTCTCGGCGAAGTGTGATCGCTCCAAGCCGCCTCGCACCGCGAGGGTGTCCGGGCGCCACTCGCGCTTGTCGTCCGATCCTTCGATCACCGGGTATCCCCGGGGTCACGAACGACTGCCTGCGCCACGATCACCCTGGTGCCGTCGAAGGTCAGTGACGGAGCACCGTGCAACGTGTAGCCGTCATCCAACGCTGCACTGACACGTTCGCAAAAAGCCCGGTCGTCGGAGCCGGTCAACACGCGGTAGCGGAGCGGTTCGGTCGGTGCATCGGTCATCTTCAGGTCCTCTCGTGGGCGTCGTCGGCCGACCAGGCCGACGCAGCCTGCAGGATCGCAGACGGGGGCGTGCGTTGGGTGGGGTACGCGCCATGGCGTCTCTCCCGACGAGACCGTCCCGACCGGCGGCACGTGACCGGGATGTGAGGGGGGGCTGTCGCCGTCAAGGTGACAGAACCTGACACGTTCTATAGGATCGCTTTCGATGCGGCAGCGACGGTTGGGGACACATGGGCCGCGCGTCGGGGCGGTGGGCTTTGGGGCCATGTCCTTGTCCGGTGTCTACGGTGAGGCGGACGATCGCGAGTCGATCGCGACGATTCATGAGGCGCTCGATCTGGGTGTGACGCTGATCGACACGGCCGACGTGTACGGCAAAGGCGACAACGAGCGTCTGATCGCCCGGGCGCTCGCCGGTCGTCGCGACGATGCCGTCCTCTGCACCAAGTTCGGCTTCGTCGATCCATACGGCGACGAGCCCCGGGTCGACGGTAGTCCCGCCCACGCGCGGCGATCGATCGACGCCAGCCTTGCGCGCCTGGGTCTCGATCATGTCGACCTTTGGTACCTGCATCGGGTCGACGAGCGCGTCCCGATCGAAGAGACCGTCGGCGCGATGGCCGAGGCTGTGGCGGCCGGAAAGGTGCGCCACCTGGGGCTTTCGGAGGCCTCTGCGGCCACGATTCGCAAGGCGCATGCGGTCCATCCGATCGCTGCGGTGCAGAGCGAGTACGCGCTGTGGACACGCGATGTCGAGGACGAGGTGCTGCCGACGCTCAACGAGTTGGGAATCGCGCTGGTCGCATTCAGCCCGCTGGGGCGGGGGCTCCTGGCCGGTGGGCTCGACGCCCATACCGAGCTTGCCGAAGGGGATCTGCGCAGAACCATGCCGCGGTTTGCAGGCGCGCGGCTTGAGCGCAACCTCGAGCTTGCCGTCAGGCTTCGCCAGATCGCCACCGCCCGCGGCGTGCGCCCGGCCGAAATCGCGCTCGCATGGGTCCTGGCCCAGGGCGAGCAGATCATTCCGATACCGGGAACCCGGAGTCGCGCGCATCTGAACACCAACGCCGCCGCCGCCGACCTGGACCTGAACGACCGCGAGCGACGGCAACTCGATGAGATCGCCCACACCGAACCCGTCGGTGCGCGCTACCCGCCTTCGCTCATGCGGCTCGTCGACGGCTGAGAAGGAGTCTGCGGGCGTCGGAGGAACATCCGTGGCAGTCGCCGCTCACGGGTCGTCGAGTGTCCAATGGCCACTGAATCGCATCGAAGGGAATCACGCGAGATGACGTTGTACGAGTTCTTGGTCTTCGTTCATGTGCTGATGGTTGTGGCGTGGGTTGGCGGTGACATCGCGATCCAGGTGCTGGCGGTGCGGGCCGCGCGCGCCAAGGATCCCGTGCGGATGGCCGGGCTCACCGCTGATGCGGAATGGATGGGCCTGCGGGTGTTCATGCCGGCATCGCTCATGCTCCTGGCCTTCGGGATATGGGCGGGACTGGAGGGAGACTGGGACTTCGGCGCGGCGTGGATCTCGATCGGCTTCGCGGCATTCCTGTTCTCGTTCTTTCTGGGCATGGCCTTCCTGGGACCCGAGTCCGGGCGCATCAAGACCATGGTCCAAGAGCGCGGCCTCGAGGACCCCGAGGTCGCGCGGCGTACCGGCCGTATCCTGCTGTTCAGCCGGATCGAGCTGGTGATCCTGATCGTCGCGATCTGGGCGATGGTGACCAAGCCTGGGGTCTGATCACGCGGTGCGGTGCGATGTCGGTTCGACCAAGCCGTTCTGATCGTGTCGTTCTTTGGACAGGTCGTACCAACCCTCGTTCGCGGAGGGCGCGAGGGAAGGCGCTCATGGTCCGGGAGCGCTTGAAACGCGTGCCTCACCAGGCGTCGACGATCTCAGTCTCCTCGGCCGATTCGGTATGCGCACGATGCCCCACGTGGCTTTCCGGTTGAGATCATCCAATGGGCGAAAGCAGGTCCTGGGGCGTGCTGGCAGCGGCCACGACATCGGTCGGGGAGTCGAGCGCAACCCCTTTTTCCGACGCAGACGTGCAATGGCCCAGAGTCCGCAGGGGCCAGCCGTCAAATCCCAACGTGATCGATCACCTGGTGTCGGCCTTGGCCTGTGCCGATGAGGGTGATCGGAACGCCGATTTCCTGCGCGATTCGGTCGACGTAGGCCCTCGCGCCCGACGGCAGATCCTCGAGTCGGGTGGCGGCCGTCAGGTCCTCGTCCCAGCCGGCGATCGCCTCGTACACGGGCCGACACGAATGGAAGACCGTCTGGTTGTCGGGAAGCTCGACCAGCCGCTCACCTTCGCGGGTCTCGTACGCGATACAGATCTTGAGCGTCTTGAGCCCTGAGAGGACGTCGAGCTTGGTCAACGCGATCTCGGTGATGCCCGAAGTGCGCACCGCGTAGCGCAGCGCCACCAGGTCGAGCCAGCCGCAGCGGCGTTGGCGTCCGGTCGTGGTGCCGAACTCGTTGCCCTGCTCCAACATGTGCCGACCGGCATCGTCGTCGAGCTCGGTCGGAAATGGGCCCTCGCCGACACGGGTGACGTACGCCTTGGTGACGCCGAGGACCCCGTCGATGCGGGTGGGGCCGACGCCCGCTCCGGTGCAGGCGGCGCCGGCGATCGGGTTGGAGGAGGTCACGAACGGGTAGGTGCCGTGGTCGATGTCGAGCATCGTCCCCTGTGCTCCCTCAAACAGCACGCGCTTGCCGGCGTCGAGCGCCCGGTTGACCATCAGGCCGGTGTCGGTGATGAACGGCCGCAGGCGCTCCGCGTGGCGCAGGACCTCGTCGGCAACGGTTGCCGGGTCCAGCGGGGCCATGTCGTAGAGCTTCTGCAGCAGCTCGTTTTTTTGCTCCAGGGCGATGCGAAGCTTCCGTACGAGGATGCCCGGGTCCAATAGGTCCTGCGCGCGGATGCCCAGGCGTGCCGCCTTGTCCTGGTAGCACGGGCCGATGCCTCTGCGTGTCGTGCCGATCGAGAACCGTCCCAAGCGCATCTCGGCCGCACCGTCCAGAAGCACGTGGTACGGCATGATCAGATGCGCGGCGCTCGACACGCGAAGCCCATCGACCGAGATGCCGCGCTCTTCGAGGGCGTCCAACTCCCCGCACAGCACCCCGGGGTCCACAACGGTGCCGTTGCCGATGATGCAGAGCTTGCCGGGGTAGAGGATCCCCGATGGGATCAGGTGCAGCTTGAACGTCTCGCCGTCGCGGACGATCGTGTGCCCCGCGTTGTTTCCGCCCTGGAAGCGCACGACGACGTCGCTTCGCTCGGCAAGCAGGTCGACGACCTTGCCTTTGCCTTCGTCGCCCCATTGGGCCCCGACGATCACCGTGGCGGACATCAGGTGCTAATCCCTGCTTTCGGGGGCGAGGTTGCCAAACTTGGCGTACCGGTCCATGAACGCCAGCTTGACGCGTCCGGTGGGTCCGTTGCGGTGCTTGGCGATGTCAAGATCGGTCAGACCCTTCTCCTCGGAGTCCTTGTTGTAGTAGGAGTCGCGGTAGAGCATCAACACCACGTCCGCGTCCTGCTCGATCGCGCCGGACTCACGAAGATCCGACAAGAGCGGGTGTTTGTCGGGGCGTGAGTCGGGGGAACGGTTGAGCTGCGATACACAGATGAGCGGCACGTCAAGGTCGCGGGCCATCAGCTTGAGGCCACGCGAGATCGCCGAGATCTCCTGCACCCGGTTCTCGTCGCGCCGACCCCGGCCGGGTGCGCCCTCCATCAACTGGATGTAGTCGACGATCACGAGGTCAAGGCCGAACCGGCTTTTGAGGCGGCGCGCCTTGGTGCGCATCTCGGCGACGGTGACCCCTTCGGAGTCATCGATGAAGAGCTTGGCCTTGCCCAACCGGTCGGCGGCTTGGCCGATACGCGGCCAGTCGTCCTGCGAGAGTCGACCGGTGCGAAGACGGTTGCCGTCCACCATCGCCGCGGAGGACAACATGCGCCCGACGATCTCGTCGGCCGACATCTCGATGCTGAAGATCGCGACGGTCTTTCCATCGTCGAGCGCGGCGTTCGCCGCCATACCCAGCGCCAGCGCGGTCTTGCCCATGCTGGGACGCGCGGCGACGATGACGAGGTTGGCCGGCCGCAGTCCCCCCGTCATCCTGTCGAGTTCTGCGAATCCGGTCGCGAGCCCGGTGATTTCGACGCCCCGCTCCGATGCGGCGACAAGGCGGTCCAGGCTGCTGTCGACCAGGCTCTTGGCGTCGATGAAGTCACCGCGAACCGATTCCTGCGAGAGCCCGTAGACCAGGTCCTCGGCCCGCTGAACCATGTCGTTGGTTTCGCCGGTGCGGTCGGCGACGATGCCTTCGATTTCCTGGCTGATCCGAAGCAAACGCCGCTGGGTCGCGGTGTCGTGGACGATCTCGCCGTACGTGCGATAGCTCGCGGCGATATAGGGCGTCTCGACCAGGTCCAGCACCGCGCCCTTGCCGCCGGCCATGTCGATCGTGCCGGACTTGGTGAGCTGTTCGATGACCGTGAGCGGCTCGATCGGCTGACCGGTGTGGAACAGGTCGAGCATCGCCTGAAAGATCAGGCGGTGGTTCTCTCGGTAGAAGTCCTCGACATCGATGATGCCGAGCGCCTCGGCGAAGTAGCCGGAGGCGTCCATGAGTGCGCCCAGCAGGTGTTGTTCGGCTTCGAGGTTCTGGGGTGCGGGGACGCGCTCGGCCATGGCGCTGCCGCTGGGTCGTTCCGGGGCGCGGGTCTCGCTCAGGACTCGCCGTCGAGCAACGGGCTGACGATCGTCTTGACCTCGGCGACCACACCTGACACCACCTGGACGGGGATGGTGTAGGTGCCGGTCTGCCGGATGGGCGGGTCGATCGTGATGTCGTGCCGGTCGATGTCGATCTGCCGGGCACCGCGAATGGCGTCTGAGATGTCCTGAGAGGTGATCGAGCCGAACAGGCGCCCGTCGGCACCCGCCTTGGCCTTGAGCGTCAAGATCGTCCGGTTGAGCAGGTCTGCGATCTGCTCGGCCTCGGCCGCGCGCTTGGCGATTGCGGCACGGTCTGCCTCCATGCGTCGCTCCACCTCGGCGATACGCGATGCCGTCGCGAGCTCAGCGAGCTTGCGCGGAAGCAAGTAGTTGCGCAAGTACCCGCGGCTGACGTTGACGACGTTGCCGGCTTTGCCGAGCCCGTCCACCTCGTGAAGAAGAATCGCCTGCATTGGTTCGGTCTCCGAGTCTAGAACGGGATGTCGTCGTCCCCGGCCGGGGCGGCGGGGGACATGTCGGTGGTGTCGACGGGAAGGTCGCTGCCGGCGGGCGCGGACCATCCGCCACCCTCGCTCCCGGCCCCGCCGCCGCCTCCGCCTTCGCCCCGGGAGTCGAGGAAGAAGATGTCGTTGGCGACGATCTCGGTGGACTGGCGCTTGGCTCCGTCTTGGGCGGTCCATTCCCGCCAGGACAGGCGGCCGTCGATGCCGATGCGCCGCCCTTTTGCCAGGTAGTTGCTGGCGGTCTCGGCCTGGCGGCCGAACACGACGACGTCGAAGTAGTTCGACTTGTCGCCCCAGCCGCCGTTCTCGTCGCGCGAGCGGCTGGACACCGCTACGCGCATCGAGCAGATGGGATCACCGCCTGCGGTGTGGCGAAGCTCAGGGTCGCGGGTCAAACGCCCCACAAGGGTTACACGGTTGAGATCTGCTGGCACTGCTCGCTCCTCTCAGCGTTGGCTAACGGGCTCGGCGGCGCTGAGGACGTGGTGCGCGTGGAAACGGGGACTCCCCGTCCGGCCGGTCGTCGGCCGGAGCCTGCGCACCCTTCTCGCGTTGAATCGCGGCTTGCGCCTTGCTCAGACGAATCGTCTGGGAGCGCAGGACCACGTCTTTACTGATGGACAGCACGCGCTCGATCTCGTCGAGCGCGGCGCCGGGGGCATCGCAGGTCATCACCATGTAACGGCCGGTGGCCTGGCCACCCATCGGGAACGAAATACGCCGCTCCCCCCAGTCGTCGAGGTGCGCCACCGTGCCGTCAGAACCCACGACCAGTTGGCGGACGCGATCCACGATGTCGTCTTGGCGTTCGCCGCCGACTTCGGGGTTGAGGATGAGCATGATCTCGTACGGGTTGATGCGAGGCCTCCAAGGTGTTTCCATCGACAATCGGGCGGTGCCGCCCTGCGCGCAGACATCGGTTTCCCGGTGTGAGCAGGCGCGACAATATACCAGCGAAGTGTCACACGTCTCACGCGAAATGTGCCAATCGCGACCGATTGTGTGTCATCTGTCGGCACACACCTCTACCATGGGAATCGATCGCCGAAGGAGGCCTCCGTGTTCAAGGGTATCGCCCGTTTGTTTGTCGCCACCGCAGCCGGTGCCGGCCTTGGCGCCGGCGCTGCGATCGCCCGTCGGCATTTGCTCCGCGGTCCGGCGGCCGCTGCGCCCGAGGCGTGGACTCCCGCCGCGCCTGCGCCCTCGGCGCCTGCGCCTGCCGCGCCTGTGGTATCGGGTCCTGACCTTGTGGCCCCACCACCCAGTCCGCAGGCGCCGCCGCTCGCTCCGCCGCCGCCCACGCCGACCGATGTCGCGGACCTGGACGTCGCGCGCAGCCGGCTTCGCCGTCGTGCGGCGGAGCTTCGCGCAGAGATGGAAGGGTGAGCCGGGGCCGCGTCGTTGTCCCACGAGGTGCACTCGTCGCCGGCGCAGCGGGGCTTCTGGCCGTCGCGTGCGCCTCACCCGGCGCCGCGGTGCGCTTTGCGGTCAAGGGCGATTGGGGCGATGGGTCCA
The DNA here is from genome assembly GCA_031376485.1 of Actinomycetota bacterium. Lineage (GTDB taxonomy): Bacteria > Actinomycetota > Thermoleophilia > Miltoncostaeales > Miltoncostaeaceae > CALMEC01. The sequence continues at coordinate 3,290 of JANMDV010000012.1, read as the reverse complement.
CGAGCCAGATCGCCGTCACCAAACGCATGTGCGCCGAGCATTCCAGAACGCCGTTTGCGTTCACGCTGACGACAGGCGACAACTTCTATCCCTCCGGCGCCGCGACACCGGCGTTGTTCCAATCGGCCGAGAAGTGCCTGATCGATCGTGGCATCCCGTATCGCGCAGCGTGGGGCAACCACGACGCCGGCGGATCGTCGACGCGGACCGCGCTTGCGACTCCCAGCCGGTGGTACACGTTCATCTCAGGCCCGATCCGGTTTGTGGTGTTGGATGCAAACCAGCCGAGCAGTCTCAAGCAGCTGACGTTTTTGCAGCGGACCTTGACCGCCGAGACCGTCCGGCCGGTGATCGTCTCCTACCACCAGGGCACACGGACCGCGGGTCTTCACCCGCCGCAACTCGAGCAGCAGCGACTCTGGGAGCCGTTGTTCATCAAGCACAAGGTCCGGCTCGTGCTGCAGGGCCACAACCACCTGTACGAGCGGATCAATTACAAGGGCATCACGTACGTCACGACCGGTGGGGGCGGCTACAGCGCGCTCTACCCATGCGTGCGAAAGACCGTCGGCCTCGTGCTGTGCAAGCCGGTCCACCACTTTCTGCTCGTCGAGGCCACGGCCGCCGGTTTCGGTGTGCGTGCCATCGGCACGAACGGGGCGATCATCGACCGTTTCCGGATCACGCTGACGCCTGCGGTCTAATCGAGCCCGTCCGGGGGGACCTCGATCGTGACGGCGTCGTCGGTGGTGGCAAACCCGGGACCGTCGAGCGTCACCACGGTCAGGTCATCCAGGTCGACCTCGATGAGCCGGGCGGGGCACGGGTGTGCGATCACATGCCGAGCGACCCTGCGCCAGCGCTCGTCGGCGAAATAGCCGGTGTGGTGTCCGGGGCCGATGCAGCGCTCCTGACGGGTTCCGATGCCGATGGCATCTGGCGGGTTGACGTTGCGCGGGTCGTAGTCGACGAAGTCGCCGACGTTCCGCCCCACGTAGTCGCCTGCCCGGTAGACGTTGAGCCAGCGGGCGATCGGCGGGCGGGTCGCCTGCCATGTCGCGAACTGGCTCGGAAAACGGTGCGCGTAGGTCTGCCTGGCCGGACACCCGTATGTCAGGACCGTGATGGTGGTCGGAGTCGCATCGGCCGGGGCCGGCCTGACGACCGGGGTCCGGTCCGGGTCGCCCAGAAGGGTTGCGAGCGTCAGGACGCTCCCTTGGCTATGGGCCATGATCACCACGTGCCCGTAGCCACGTTCGCGCAGGTGTGCGAGCACGGCCTGGTAGCGGGCGATCATCCGCACGCGTGGCGCGACGATGGCCGGGTTGGCGACCCTCAGGTAGGTCGTGATGTCGTAGATGATGTCCAGAACGAGGGCGAGCACCTTGAGGAATCCGCCGCCGAGGTTGCCCACGACGCCGACGTTCTTGAGCCCCACCCCGGCGACTGCGAGCAGCGCCAGCATGTAGGCGAGCGGGAATGCGATGCCCGAGAACTTCTCCCGGCCGAACACCTCCAGATCGCCCGCTCCGGTCATCCAGAAGAGGATGGCGGCGATTGTCGTCAGGCCGACGAGCGGGACGATGACGACGGTGAAAAGCCACGACCGCCCCGATTCCCGTACCCCGCTGTCAAACGCGGCGCCTTGTTCGATCGACATGTCGACCGAGCTCGCGTGCCGTCGGCGCGCGCGAAACGACGAGACGTACCCCGCGAAGCGCCACCCGACGATTCCCAGGAGCACTGCGATGATGCCCATCGCCAACCCGAGCGGTTGCACGGTGGCGCGAACGATGTCCGACCCCCAGTCGACCGTCGAGAGCGATGTGGTCGTGCAGTTGACGATGGGATCGACGAAGGTGGGGCCCGCGCAGTTGGGCAGGCCGTTCGGCCAGCTCTTGGCGTAGTCCGGATAGATGCGCGCCGCGGCGGCGAACACCAGGAACATCGCCGACGTGGCGATCGCATAGAGGACGGGCCCGAGCAACACGCTCAACATCACCGTGGCACTGAGCCTGCGCCGGTCGTTGCGTTCCGCCTCCTTCTCCTCGATCGCTTCCGATTGGCAGCGACCGAAGCGCAGCCAGCACGCCAGGCCGGCGATCGTCGAGCACAGGAGCAACATGACGAACCACGCCAGGCGGAACGAGCCCATCGCGACGGCGGTCAGGGCGTTGGCGGCGCGGGCGGCCACGCCACCCGCGCGCGGCGTGTTGAACATCGCGAGCAGGAGCGCGCCGACGGGAATCGCCGCATAGGCACCCTGGACGGCACGCCGTGCACGCCGCCGGTGGCTGGCGGAGTCCTTGTCCGGGCGCGCTCCTTGAGCGGCAGCGCGCATGCCGATCGACATCGTAAAGAAGGCGACGGCAAAGAAGAAGAGAAGCTGCATCGGCAGGCTCTTTTGCGCTGCGAGTCCCAACCAGAGGGCGCTCAGCACCAGCCCGACGGCCAATGCGGTCAGCATCCAGAGGCTGCGACCGCCGCGGTCGTCTGCCGCGTCGCGCGAGTATCCCCACGGACGTTCGACCCGGTCGAACGTCCAGCCGCCACGGAATGTCCGTCCGCCGATCCACCACCCCGCGCCTGCAAATACCGGTGCCAGCGCGATGATCAGGACCCAGCTCGTGAACGTCGAGGGTTTCGCCAGGAGCTCAAGGTTGACGACGACCGCCAAAGCGGCCTGCGCGAGCACGAGCGGTGTGATGACGTACGCCAGCCAATACGACATGACGGTGAGTGCGACGCGCAGGAACCGCACGGGTCGCGACTGTGGCCGGGGCGTGTTCTCCCCGTAGCACCGGACCGCTTCGAGGCCGAGCGTCGCGACCTGCATCGTGATCGCGAACAGCAGGTAGAACAGGCGCTGCACGGGGCCCTGCGCCCGCGACAGGTCGGCCCAGTACATCTCGTAGACATCGACCGACGGCGCGTCTCCCGTCGAGGCGACATGAGCCGTGGGGACGGGGAACGGCTCACGCAGGTTGGGTGATCCGACGCCGGTCCGCAGCGTGCCGTCCGCACCGGTGTCCCCGGTGTCCGCCGATGCGACGAACGTCGTCTGACCAGGCTCGTCGGCCGGGCTCCACCGCCCGTCGGGGTCCTGGACCAGGGCCTCGACGATGGCATTGCGTCCGCCGCCGAGCGCGTCGTCTCCCACACCCGAAACGACGATGACGGCAACGGTCCCAGCGACTCCGTTGAGTTCGTCCATCTGCAAATCGTCCGTCACGAGCGCCTCCTTTCGTCGCGACTATGAGCATACGTCGCCCTCGGGTGATACATCGCCC
>JANMDV010000009.1:0-15341 GCA_031376485.1 Actinomycetota bacterium | reverse complement strand
CAACGCCCGCGACAAGGTGATCGAGACGATCCGCTGCGGCGCCGGTGTCGACACCGCCACCGTCGACCGAAAGGACGTCACGATCGGCTGCGAGGTCGTCCGCCGCTCGTAACTCAGCCACCTCTCGGTGCCGGTTCGGTTCGCCCAAGGGCCCGCTCAGGAACTAACTGCTGCGCGGGCCCTCACCGGCACCTCTCGTCTGTTGCGCATCACGGCGAGGACGCAGCAGAGGAGTACCCTGTGGTCGTGGCAACACTGGAGACACCGAGCATCGCAGGAGCGACGATCAGGCCGCTCAGTGTTGAGGATGTGCTTGAGATGGTCGCGGCTGGAATCCTCGGCGAAGACGAACGCGTCGAACTCGTGGAGGGGGTACTCGTCCAGATGAGCCCCGAAGGACGACCGCACGTCGCGACGATCCGGGAACTGACAGGGCGGCTCAGTCATCACTACCCGTGGCCGCAGTACCAGTTGCAAGTCCAAGCCACCCAGCCGCTCACCGACCACCGGTTGCGTATCCCCGACCTGATCGTCGCCCGCCGGGTACTCGGCGATTGGCTCGCGCCCACGGATGTCGTGTTGTTCATCGAGGTCGCGGGAACGAGTCACGCTCTGGACACGGGAACCAAGGCCCAGGAGTACGCACAGTGGGGCGTTCCTGTCTATTGGGTCGTGGACCTCAAGAAACGACAGGTATTCGTCTACGACAACCTCCGTGACGGCGTCTACGCGAGGCCGGCCGTAATGGGTGAAGACCAGGAGTTGGTACTGCCTGGCACCGCGACGTCTGTCCCGGTCGCGGAGATCCTGCCGCCGCGAGGCTGACGCGAGCCTCGCGGCGTGTGAAGCATCACCGACCGGTGAAGCGCGGCTCACGCTTGTCGAAGAACGCGGCCATTCCCTCGCGCTGGTCGTCGGTTGCGAATGCATCCCCGAACGCGGCCAGTTCGCGGGCCAGGGCGTCCCGATAGTCGCCTTCGAGGGCCTGGTTGACGAGCCGCTTGGCGACCGACACCGCGAGTGGGCTCTTGCTGGCGATCGTCTCCCCCATCGCCACAGCCCGGTCGATGAGCTCGGCGAGCGGGTACACGTGGTTGACAAGGCCGGCGGCCTTCGCCTCCTCGGCGCCCACATGACGGGCGGTGAAGATGAGCTCCTTCGCAAACCCCGGCGAGGTCAGCCGCGGAAGCCGTTGGGTGCCGCCCCAACCCGGGAAGATGCCGAGGTTGACCTCGGGCTGTCCCAGCCGGGCGTTGTCGGAGGCCAGGCGGATGTCGCACGCCAGGACCAACTCGCACCCGCCGCCCAGCGCGAACCCGTTGATCGCGGCGATGACCGGCTTGGCAAACGACTCGATGCGCCCCAGTAGCGTGTGTCCGAGTTCGGCGTACTCGCGGGCCTCCTCCACTGACGCTTCGCGCATGTGGCCGATGTCGGCGCCTGCGGCAAACGCCTTCTCCCCCGCCCCGGTGATGACGACGGCCCGCACGGCGTCGTCGGGCTCGATCGCGTCGAGATGCACACCGATGCCCTCGAGCATCTCGATCGACAGGGCGTTGAGCTTGCCGGGGTTGTCCAGCGTCAGGATCGCGACCGATCCGCGCTGCTCGAGCGTGACTACTGACATTTGATGCTCCGTCTCAGAAGTTCGGGTGATGTGCGGGCCGGAGAACTATGCCTTTGCCGAGAACGCTATGCCTTTGCCGCGAACGCATCGTTGAGAAAGTCGACCATCTGTTGCACCGGCGCGCCGGGCGTGTAGACCGCAGCGACCCCCATGGCGCGCAGCTCCGGGATGTCGTCCTTGGGGATCGTCCCGCCGACCAGCACCAGGACGTCACCGGCGCCCTCGGAGCCCAACAGCCCCATGACCCGCGGCACGAGCGTCATGTGCGCGCCCGACAGGATGGACAGACCAACTGCGTCGGCGTCCTCCTGGACGACCGTCGCGGCGATCTGCTCGGGCGTCTGGTGGAGGCCCGTGTAGATGACCTCCATCCCCGCATCACGCAGGCTGCGGGCGATGATCTTGGCACCGCGGTCATGCCCGTCGAGGCCGGGTTTGGCAATCACGACTCGGATCGGCCGGTCCACAACGCCTCCAGATGGGTGTTTCAGGCGAGTATAGACCTGGATTGGAGGAGGATTTCACCGGAATCGCCCCGCTCACCTATGCTTCCGGAGCCCTCCCCCAACCCGGTACCCAATCTATGAAATGCATGCTCAAGGCCTCGGCCGATCCACTGCGCACGCGCAGCCAACTTCTGCTCGTCGTCGTGGGTTCGCCTCCGGGGTCCCCCACGGGTGTCCTTGCGGCGACTGACGCTGCCGCAGGCGGAGCGATCTCGGCGGCGATCAAGGACGGCGAGGTCCGGGGCAAGGCCGGGGAGCTCACGGTCTTCCACACGTCCGCAAGCCCAGCACAGCGCGTCGCGGTGGCGGGGATCGGCGACGGCTCATCGCGGCATGACTGGGAGCAGGCGGGCCGCGCGTTCGCGAAGGCTGCGGCAAAGACGCGATCGACGCGTGTCTCGGTCGCGCTGCCGGCGGGGCTTTCGTCCGATCACGCCGCGGCGCTGGTGGAGGGCATCTGGCTCGGCGACTACCGGTTCGAGCGCTTCAAAGGCGCCAAGAACGGCAACGGGGGTTCGCGCATCCGTGATCTGGTCGTGACCGGTGCCGGCTTGAGCGCCAAGGCGCTCGCCCGGACCGCCACAATCATGGAGCGCACGGCAGCCGTCCGCGACTTGGCCAACACACCGGCCAACCACCTGCCGCCGTCGTCGCTTGCGACGTATGCCAAGGAGCTGGCCGCGTCCATCCCCGGGCTGACGTGCAAGGTGCTCGGCGTGCGCGAACTGGAGCGCCTGCGTGCCGGAGCCCTATTGGCCGTGGGCCAGGGTTCGCAGGAGCCGCCGTGCATGATCGTCATGCGCTGGTCGCCGCCCACGGCGCCGAAGGGCCAGGTGCTGGGCCTGGTCGGCAAGGCCGTCACGTTCGACACCGGCGGCATCTCCATCAAGCCCGCGGGCGGCATGGAGGACATGAAGATGGACATGAGCGGCGGGGCGATTGCGATCGAGAGCATCGCCGCCATCGCCAAGCTGGGACTTCCCGTCGAGACGATCGCAGTGATCCCCGCGGCCGAGAACATGCCCGACGGTCGCGCGATCAAGCCTGGCGACGTCATCACGGCCATGAACGGCAAGACGATCGAGGTCATCAACACCGACGCCGAGGGACGCCTGGTCCTGGCCGACGGCCTGACCTACGCCGCCCGAAACGGCGCGACCCACATCGTCGAGTTCGCGACCCTGACCGGCGCAGTCGTCGTCGCACTGGGCGAGGTCTACGCGGGCCTGTTCGGCTCAGACGCCGACTGGACCGAAAAAGTGCGGGCCGCAGGCGAAGCCTCAGGCGACCTGGCATGGCCGATGCCGCTGCACGAGGGTTACCGCCCGCTGATCATCAGCAGCGTCGCCGACCTCTCCAACGCCGCCAAGAAACGCCAAGCGGGCGCCGTCTACGCCGCGATGTTCCTGCGCGAGTTCACCGAAGGCGTCCCCTGGTGCCACGTCGACGTCGCCGGCACCGCGATGTCAAACGGCGCCTCAACCGGCTACGGCCCCCGCCTGGTCGCAACCCTGGCCGAGCGCCTCCTACCCTGATTCAGGCGTTCATGCGGTCGCCGCCGATGGTGACCGCACGGCGATACGCTCCAGTAGATCCGTGAGTTGCGCCGCGTCCCCCTCGTCCAGGACCGTTGCGAAGCGCGAGTTGACGACGGTGGCGTAGACGGGCCACATACGTTTGAGCAAGCGTTTGCCCTCTGGGGTGATCGCGACCTCGACGCCGCGGCGGTCGGTTTTCGATGGTGTGCGTTCGAGCATTCCGGCGGCGGCGAGACGGTCGACCAGGCGCGTCAGCCCGGTTCGGCCGATTGTGACGACGCCTGCTGACAGCTCCCCCATTCGCAGGGGGCGGCGGGCTTCGTGGAGGGGCCAGAGGACGTCGTACCAGGCGAGGGGTGGCAGGTCGCCCTGGGCGAGTGCGTCCTCCACTGCAGCGACGAGCGCGGTCTGGGTCGCCAGCAGCAGGCTCCAGGCGCGCAGGTGTGGTTGTGAGATGTGCGTGGTCATGGCCGTTTATGTTACACGACACATTGTGCTCGCGCACATTTATGTGCTACGGTGCAATGTGTCGGCGCACATAAATAGTCGATCGGGCGTGCCGGCCGCCCTGATCTTGGAGGTACTCACGATGGCAAGAACGATCACGCTCGACGAGCTTCGCGCGACCCTTGGGAGCGACACCCCGCCCGTCCTGGTCGAGGCGCTCCCGGCGCAGTACTACGAGGACGGGCACCTGCCCGGGGCGATCAACATCCCGCACGACGAGGTCGACCTCTTGGCGGCCGAGCTTCTGCCCGACCGTGACGCGGCGATCGTCGTGTACTGCGCGAGCGGTCCGTGCCAGAACTCGGGTATCGCGGCGCGGCGACTCGAGCAGCTCGGCTACACGGACGTCCGCGACTACCACGAGGGCAAGGCCGAATGGATCGCGGCAGGCCTTGCCACCGAGACGGGCGCCGCCGCGCCTGCGGGGCGGTCCAGATGACGGCCCAAGGAGGAACACCAATGGGCGCCATCGCTGAAATGTTGGACGCAGCGCCGGGCACCGTGTTGACCCCCGAACTGACCAAGGTCCTGGGCGCCGCGAAGCTGTACGACATGGCCAACGCCATGCTCCAATACCACTGCGCCACGTGTACCGGAGCGTTCGACGAATCCACCGTCGAGGCGGTCGTGAAGCGTTCCGCTGCCAACACCCACGGGCAGGCCATCACACCCGAGCTTGAGGCGGCGGTCCGCGTCGCCCGCATCCGCGACGTGGCGATCGAGTCACTCGTCTACGCGTGTTCGACGTGCAAGGGCAGCTTCGACGAGGAGACGGTTCAGGCGGTCTTGAAGCGCGCCGGCGCGAATACCCATGGCGAGGCGATCACCCCTCAGATCGAAACCGCTCTCGCTGTCGCCGCCTGAGGACAACCGCTGACGACGCGCCGGACTGTTCGCCACCCATATCGTCCGGCGCGCCGTGCCGATGTGACCGGAGCGCGCCGCAGCCGACGCCCCGACACACGGATCAGCCGAGGCGGTCGAGCACCTGGTCCACGGCGGTGTCGGGATCGAGCGTGCGGTCTGCGACCTGCGCGACCAGGTGGGCCATCGCTGCGTCGTCGCACACGGCGTCGAGCCGGCGGCCCAGGCGGTCCAGGGCCAGGGCGCGCAGTTGGCGGCGCAGGCCGTCATGGCGGCGCTCGTCCATGTGCGTCCCCTCGGCCAGAAAGGCGCGGTGGCGCTCGATGGCGTCCCACAGCTCGGGGACGCCGACAGCGTCATGAGCCTGGGTCGCCACGATCGGCGGCTCCCACGGACCCGCGGGCACCAGCGACATGGTGGCTTTGAGCTCCGCACGCAGCAGGTCCGCTCCGGGACGGTCGGCCTTGTTGATGACCAGGACGTCAGGGATCTCCATGAGCCCCGCCTTGATCGCTTGGATCGAGTCGCCGCTTCCGGGCATCAGGACGAGCACGACGGTCTCGGTCAATGCCTGCACCTCGACCTCGTTCTGCCCCGAGCCAACGGTCTCGACCAGGACCACATCGAACCCGGCGGCGTCCAAGACGAGCACCGCCCCCGCCGTCGCCTCGGACAACCCGCCCAGATGACCCCGACTTGCCATCGAGCGGATGAACACGCCCCGATCGAGAAAGTGGTCGACCAGACGGATGCGGTCGCCCAGCACCGCGCCCTTGGTAAACGGGCTCGTCGGATCGACGCTGACGATCGCCACCGTCGTGCCGCTGCCGCGCAGATGCCCGATCAGGGCCGAGATCAGCGTGCTCTTGCCCACACCCGGCGAGCCGGTGATGCCGATGCGAAGCGCACCTCCGGTGGCTGGGTGGAGGCTTCGCAGGATCTTGCGGCCCTGCGCTCCGCGGCCTTCGACCAGCGTGATCGCCCGCGCGACCGACCGCCGCTCGCCGGCGCGCACGCCTGCGAGCACCGCCGCCACGTCCATCACAGATGCGCGGGCTGCGGCAGTGCCGGCAGGAGTTCTTGGAACACCTGCAGGAAGCGGTCGTTCTCTGACGGCCACCCGATCGTCACCCGAATCGCGGTGGGTGCGCCAAAGCCGCGGGCGGGGCGCACGATGACACCAAGCTTGATGAGCCCCTCGAACGCGGCATTCGCGCGTTCGGCCGAACCCAGGTCGACGAACAGAAAGTTGGCGTCGGACGGCAGCGGTGCCAGACCGAGGCTCCGCAGCGCGGCGTCCACCCTGGCCCGCTCCGCGAGGTTCAACGCGAGCCGCTCGGGCAGGTGGGCGTGGGCTTCGGCCAGTGTTGCGATGGCGGCCGCCTGTGCCACCGCACTGACGTCGAAGACGTTGCGCACCCGGGCCAGCGCGCCCAACAGGTCGGTGTCGGCCATCAGGTACCCGATCCGCAGCCCCGCCAGGCCATAGACCTTGCTGAACGTCCGGGTCACGGCCAGCGGACGGCCGGCCCGCAGGAGTTCCGCCCCGTTGTGAGATGCGGCCGGCAGATACTCGAAGTACGCCTCGTCCAGGATCGTCAACACATGGTCGGGCACCCGGTCGAGGAAGGCCTCGAGTGCCTGGGGCGCCACGGCGGCCCCCGTCGGATTGTTGGGGCTGACGATGACCACGAGCTTGGTGCGGGGGCCGATGGCCGCCAGCAGGGCGTCCAGGTCATAGGCCCCGTTCGGCGCGAGGGGCACCATCACCGGCTCGCCCCCCATCATCAACGTGCCTTGGCGCCACGAGATGAACGACGGCCAGCCCATCACGACCTGATCGCCCGGGTCGATCGTCGCCAGGCAGATCAGCTTGATCAAGCTGTCAACGCCGTTACCGGGCAGGATGCGCTCTGCGGGAACCATGGTTCGCCGCTCGATCGCGTCGCGAAGCGCCCAGCAGCCTGGGTCGGGATAGAGCCGCAAACCCAGTGCCGCGTCGGCGATCGCCTGCTGGGCGCCGGGCATCGGGGGGTACGGGCCCTCGTTGGAGGCGAGCTTGACGACCTCTTCGATGCCGGTCTCAAGCCGCACCGCCTCGATCGGACGGCCGGGCTCGTAGGGGTCGACCGTGGCGAGCGCGGGGCGCACGAGCCCGGACGGAAGCGCTGGCTGATCCATCGGAGGCTTGGATCGTACAGTTGTCCGTAGACTATTTCCCATGCCCGACGGCGAATTCGCAAACCTCGGATTGTTCCCACTGGGCGTGGTGCTGCTCCCCGGGGAGCGGATGCCCCTGCACATCTTCGAGCCGCGCTACCGCGAGCTGATCGCAGACTGCACGTTGGGGGCGCGGCCGTTCGTGTTGAGCCTCGGGACCGAGAACGGCGTCGCCCGGACCGGATGCACCGCAACCCCGGTCGCGTTGCTTCGCAGGTTTGACGACGGGCGCATGAACCTGCTCGTCGAGGGCGGCGATCCGGTCGAGATCCTGGAGCAGACCACCGGCAGCGAGCTGTACGTCACCGCGCGCGTACACGTGCTCGCGGATGTCGAAGAGCCCGGCGACGAGGCCCTGGCAGGCGAGGTCCGCGAGCGGTTCCGTCGGCTCTCCGAGACGGTCGCGGGCGCCGCCCTCGAGCCGGACGTCCGACACGCCGTGCCGTTGAGCTACGCGATCGCAGGCGCGATCGAACTCGATCCGATGCCCAAGCAGCGCCTGCTGGAGTCACGGTCAGAAACCGAGCGATTGACGTTGGTGTCGTCGCTGCTCGACACCGCGCTTTCGGGGCCGGACCGGCAGGACGTCGCCGCCGAGCGCGCCCACACCAACGGCAAGGTGACGATGGAGTGAATGGCCACCAGGTCGGTGCGGTCGCAGGGACGTGCGAACTGGCGTGGGTCGACGGTCCGGACGCTGAGGGTTTCCTGCAGGGACTCTTGACCAACGACGTCGCCGTGCTCGTGCCGGGGGGCTCGTGCCGGGCGCTCCTTTTGGACAACACGGGCCACATCCACGCGGACATGCGGGTGCTTCGCACCGCGGCGCAGGAGTTCACCCTCGTCACCGGCATGGGCCACGGAGACCGCCTGGTCGAACTGCTCGACGAGTTCCACTTCTCGGAGGACGTCGACATCATCGGGCCGGAGCAGTTTGCGTGTGTCACCTTGACCGGCCCGGTTGAGGCAACCGTGCTTGGGGCCGACCTTGTGTTACCCGGTCTGGTGCCGGACACCACCGACGCGATCGGCGTCGACGCAGACGCGATCATCACCGCCGTCGGGGCCGTTGCGCTCAACAAAACGGCGCTCGAGGCGCGGCGTATCGCCGCCGGCGTTCCGCTGTTCGGCGTGGACTTCACCACCGCCAACCTGGTCCAGGAGGCCGGGCTCGAGGGGGCTGCCGTCGCGTTCGACAAAGGGTGTTACCTGGGGCAGGAGACCGTCGCCCGCGTGCATTACCGCGGCCAGGTCAACCGCCGTCTGCGTGGCATCCTGCTCGGCGGGCCGGCACCGGTGGGTGCGACGGTTCGCGTCGGCGACCGTCAGGTGGGGGTGCTGACGAGCGTCGCGGAAAGCCCCGCCCACGGCACGATCGGCCTGGCGATCCTGCGCAAAGAGGTCGCTGCGGGAGACCCGATCCAGGTCGACGGGGTCAGTACTTCTTCAGTTGCCGTCGAGCTACCTTTTACAGAACCCTCATAAAACCCCTGTAAGAATGATCGTGCCGGCGCCGTCGTATGGACGAGTTGGGCGTAGAGCGACCGCCGTGTGGCGTCGCGAAAAGTCATCCGGGAGGTCGTGTCATGCGTTCGAGATCAAAAGTTCTTTTGGCGTTCGGGGCTGCGTGCCTCTCGACCGCGGTCCTCGCAAGCGGGGCCATGGCTCATGACAAGCACCGGGAGAAGCTCGGCGAGATCTCCGGCAAGAACAGCACCGCCCTCAAGGTCGAGGTGCGTGGACTGATCACCGCGCTCACCGCACCGACCGCCGCTGTAGCTGCTGTGGGCACCACACCCGCCGTGCTTGCCGCGCCTGGCTCGATCACGGTTACGGCCGGGGCCGGTGCAGGTCTCACATGGACCTGTGCAATTGCACCGGGCACCGACGTGTCGATGTTCGCCGCCACCAACCGGGTCAAGGCGAAGTGCCGCAGCACGGAGACCGGCCTCGTGCTGACCAAGCTCCGTCACAAGGATTACGGCGACAAGGTCAAGGTCGAGGCACGCGGCGTGGCGACGTTCACCGCGGCGACCACGACCCTCCCGGTGGCTCCGGCTACGGTCTCGGTCCTCACGGGCGTCCTCGGGCAGGGTCCCGTGGTCTGCACCATCACCGACAAGACCCGCATGGAGGGCAACCCGATCTCGGGCGACATGGTCAAGGTCGAGTGCAAGAGCAAGGACGGCGTCCTGACCGCTAAGAAGATCGAGAAGAAGGTCGTCAAGGTCAAGGCGAAGGGCGTCCTCGCAGTCACGATGACCGGACCGATTGCAACCTCCGTGACAGTCGGTACCGGCCTGACCGCCGTGACCTGCGCCATTCCGGCCGGCATGACGTTGCCGACCGGCGCAGTCAACGGTGCCTTCGTCGAGATCAAGTGCCTCGGCACCCCGCCGATGCTCGCGAAGATCGAGGTCGAAGACGGGGACGACGACTGAGCTTGACCTCGTCTGAGTGACTCCCGCCGGGGGTCGGCGCCCGCAGATGCGGCGCCGGCCCCCGATGTCATTTTGCGGGTAGCGTGCCCGGGATGATCACGCTGTACGGAATACCGGGGTCCGCGTCGCTTGCGCCCCACATCCTGCTCGAGGAGGCCGGCGCCGGACACGAATTCGTCGTCCCGACGCGCGATGGCCCCGACGCCGGGCCGCCGGAGTTCCTGACGGCAAGCCCTCACCGCAAGGTCCCGGCGATGGTCGACGGTGAAGTGACGTTGACCGAGGCCGCGGCCATCTGCATGCACATCGCCGACCGTCATCCCGAGCGCCTGCTGGGCCCGTCGCAGGGCGACCCCGGGCGCGGCGACTGGTACCGGTGGCTCGTCTACCTGTCGAGCACACCCCAAGCCGCCCTCTACAGGTACATCTCTCCGGAGCGCTACACCACTGCAGCGGACCATCTCGACGCGACCAAGCAGGCTGCCGACGACGAACTCGGAAGGGTCTGGGATTGGATCGACGGTCAGCTCGCAGACCGAGAGTTCCTGATCGGCGAAGGGTTCACCGCAACGGATGCCTACCTCTGGATGCTGGCCCGCTGGAGCCGCCATCAGGCCAACCCGGCATTTGCCCGACCGAACATCCGCAGGTTCTGGGACCGTGTCGCCGACCGCCCGTCCGTGCGACGCGTCATCGAGCAGGAGGGACTTGCGAAGGTGCCGTGATCGAGCCTGGGCGCGTGGTCAGCTCAGGGCGTCGCCTGTGCCGGTCCCGGTCGCAGAATGGCGCGAAGCGATGTCGGTCGCCACAGCGCCCCGCCCCGGGGCGTCGGGATGCCTTCGCGGTTGAGCGTGTCGCAGATCGCCTGCAGTGTCAGGCCGCGCTCGCGCATCTTCCTGATGCGGTCGGCCAGGTCGGGCGGTGTCGATGATGGACGCCCGGCCCGCCGCGACACCGGGGCCTCCTCGTGTACGCGGCGGGCCAATACCTCGGCGCGGCGCACGAGGCTCCGCGGGGTCCATCGCGCGGCTTCCGCCAGGACGGCGCCCACGGTGGCCCCGCGATCGCTGTCCAAGTCGACCTCGGGTGACAGGGCCACGATGGCAAAATCGTCCCGGACGGCCTCACTGACCAGCTCGGCCAGGTCGGCCACGTCATAGGTCAAGCGATCGAGGCTCGCGACGATGACCCCTTGGGCCTGACCCGCGCGGCAGGCAGCAAGCGCACGCCGCAAACCGGGGCGCCGCCGTGTGCGGCCCGAACGGACGTCCTCCTCGACGCCGACCAGATCCCAGCCGCGCTCGGCACAGGCCGCAGTGATCGCGGTGCGCTGCGTTTCGAGCCGCGGCCGCTCGTGGCGCGGCTCCATCGGCCCCACACGCACATACCCGATGAGCCGTCGCTGCGCCATCGGGAGAGCGTACACGAACCTGCTTTGGTTGGTGTATACGCTAATTCGCGCATTCGCGTATTGGCGGGTTTCCTCGACAACGGGCGCGGCGAGTGAGGCGTCTGCGACGGTCGATTGACCCCACCCATGCGTGGCGTCGCCTGCGCCGGATACGTTACGCGGATGTCCGACCTCCTTCTGGAGCCCGTCCAACCGTACTCGCTCGTCGGTTCGGCACGCGGCTTTGACCCGACCCGCCGCGTACGCAGCGGCCTGTTGGAGCTGGTGTTCGTAGTGGACGAGATCCCGACGCTGGCACAGGTGTGGCAACGACCCGACGGCAACCTCGGCGCCAGGATCGACCATGCCGCGCCCGCAGCGGCGATCGCGCATCTTCGATTCGTCTTGGCACTCGATGTCGACCACGGCCCGTTCCTTGCGATGGCCGGCGCAGATCCGCTGCTCTGCGATCTGGTCAGTCGGCGCCGCGGACTTCGACCGCTGCGCACGTCGACGGTCGCGCACGCGCTCGTTCAGGCCCTCGCCGGCCAGCTCATCACCGCCCGCGAAGCTCGGGCGATCGAGCATCGCATCGTGGCACTGACGAGCAGCCAGCATGCCGGCCTTTGGCTGCCACCCACGTGCGACGGACTTCGCACGTTGTCCGCCGTCGAGCTGACGCGCACCGGCTTGTCACCGCGCCGGGCGGCGGCCCTGGCACGGGTGGTACGCACGTTCGATGTGGAGCGCCTGCGCACCATTCCAACAAGCAACGCCATCGCACGGATCGAGAGCGAGCGCACCCTGGGCCCCTGGTCGGCCGGAGTCATCGCTCTCTACGGGTTGGGCCGCTACGAGCACGGGTTGGTCGGCGACCTGGGCCTGATCCGGTTGTGCGGCAACCTGCTGGGCCGTCAGGCGACGGCCGACGACACCCGCCGCCTCCTGGACCGCTACGGCGACTGGGCCGGGCTGGCTGGCGTCCATCTGATGCGCCATCCCCTCGCCCGTGAACGCGCGCGTCGTCCGGCCCCGCGTCGCGCCGTCGCCTGATTCGCCCGCGGCACTCCGCGCCGGCCGGTTCGACGGCTTAAATAGCCACTTGGCCTCTGACGCGACGGCCAATTGTGTCGTTGACGACACACCTGCGCCGCGCGTACGTCGCAGACGGTTCTGGGGACGGTGCATGCACGGACGCGACCGCTCGTCGCGGGCGGACCGCAGCGATGTCCCACCGTCCGTCGATCGTGGCGTTCTGGCAAGGCGGACGAGGTGCGTGTCTGTTGTTGATGTGGCATCAGCGTGGCATAGTTATGGCATGGCACGGATTCGGGTGAGCACCACGGTCGATTCGGATCTCCTCGCTCATGCTCGCAGCGTTCGAGCCGGGTCGCCGGATTCGGCGCTTCTTGACGAGGCGCTCAGGGCGTTCCTCGGGCGCCATCGCGCTGCGGAGATCGACGCTGCGTACCTCGCCTACGACAACCACCCTCTTGACGAACCGGACGAGTGGGGTGATTTGGCGGCGTTCCGTCGGGCGGCGGGAGCGACCTGATGGCGATGCCGGTGCGTGGTGAGCTGTGGTGGTGCGAACCGCCAGAGATCGGACGCCGCCCCGTCGTCGTCCTGTCGCGTGACGCGGCGATTCTCAGGCTGCGACGAGCGCTCGTCGCGCCGTGTACCACGACGATCCGTGGCCTCGCGAGCGAGGTCGTGCTGGAAACGGGCGATGACCCGATCGGCCGACGATCCGCGGTCAACCTCGACTCGGTCGAGAGCGTCTCGATCGGAGTGTTGGTGGAGCGGCTGGGAAGACTCAGCGACGAACGAATGCGTGAGGTCTGTGCCGCTCTTGCCGTTGCCGTCGACTGCAGCGCCTGATCAGACGCTCCCCCGGAGACCGTGAGCGAAGGCTCGCGCGCAACATCCGTTCGCTTTGTCGCGTTCCCCGCCATCACCAGACACCGACGTGACCCCAAACAGCCATTTGGCCGGTGGCCAGACGGTCAATCGTGTCGTTGACGACACACTTTCGCGTGAGACGATGCCGACCGATTGATCAGGAGTCTCGCGCCCGGAGTGATCGACGGACCGGTGGCCCCCTTGACCCGGTGGTGTGGGGTCGGTCGGTTGTCCGGTTACACTCGCTCGATGCCTCGGCGCCTGTTGATCGTTGTGAGCATGGCCGTCCTCACCGTCGCGCCTGCCGCACGCGCCGGTCAAGCGCCTGTGTTCCGATCGAGCATCTCGAAGCTGAGCGTCAAGGAACGTGCGGCCATGACGCCCAGTGTGTGGCGGCGCGGGTGCCCCGTGGACTTGGGCTCCCTCCGAATGGTCCGCGTGAGCCACTGGGACTTTCGGGGGCGGGTGCGCACCGGGCGGCTCGTGGTCAACCGCGACGTGGCGACCGACGTCGTGGCGATCATGCGCGACCTGTACACGGCACGATTCCCGATCAGGTGGATGGTGCCCATCGAACGGTTCGGCGGCAGTGACTTCAGGTCGATCGAGGCCGACAACACGAGCGGGTTCAACTGCCGGTACGTCGACGGAACCACTCGATGGTCGAACCATGCCTACGGCCGCGCCATCGACATCAACCCCATCGAGAACCCGTACGTCTCGCGCGGCCGGACCTCCCACACAGCGAGCCTCCCGTACGTCGAACGCACACCCCGACGACCCGGGATGATCGTCGAGCCTGACGCGGCCACCCGCGCGATCGATGCGGCGGGATGGGGCTGGGGGGGTCGCTGGAACGGGGCCAAGGACTATCAGCACATCTCCTCGTCTGGTCGATAGCGCCGAGTTGCCGCAATGCGGCCCGCGTGGGCGGCAACCGTCGCCGCCCACCGCGTGCCGACAGCTGCGCTCCTATTTTCCTGGCGTGTAGCTGACGAGCTCCGCGCGACCGCCCGCACCGTCGAGGTGGATGCTCAGAAGCGGCCCGACACCGGGGGCGTAGAACTTGAGTTCCTGGACCTTCGACTCGGTCGGGACGAGGTCACGTGTCATCAGGACCTTGTCGGTGAAATAGCCGAACGGCACCTGAACCTGCTCGTGCCCGACGGTGATGACCGCGCTCTTGTCCTCGGCCTCACCCGCGTAGTACTCCTGGCGATACGCGAGCCCCGCGACGGGGTCGGCGGGCATGGCGATGCCCGGTTGCGCTCCATCGACACCCGCCTCGAACGAGCCGGACCGGTCCACGAGCTTGCCGTTCTCGAAGTTCTTGACCGCCTCGCCCAGGTACCAGATGTTGCCGGCCGTGTCCTGCGCGTACCAGTCGTCGGTGATCTCAACGGGCACGCCGTCCTCGCTGACCGTGTCCCGGATCACCCGAGCGGTGACTCCGTTCGCGATCTTCCTGAGCTCGTCGGTGACCGTGATGACGACCTTCTGCTTGGTGCCCTTGGTGTCAGTTTCGGAGTACACCCAGGTGCTGCCAGGCGTCATCGGCCAGTACGGATTGTCGATGGTGGTCGAGAAGTCCTTGGGGTCCAGAACACTCGGCTCGCTCCCCTGCGGCAGGCCGCGGTTGGAACTGTCGGCGATGGGGGTCACCGTCGCCGTCGGTGCTCCCGCACCACTGTTGCCGCTCGGACCCGTGCCATCGCCGCCACAGGCGGCGACTCCGAGTACGGTGGCGGCCGCCATGATGATTACGATGCCGTTGCGCTTGCCCATTGGGTTCTCCCTTGCTCGGACGGTAGCCGCCTTTCGCGGCCAGCGAGAATTCCACTCTGCGCCGGTTCGATGAGAGGCCCGTGAGTGCTCACCTTGGAATGCGTCGCCGCCGGCGCAGCCAACGCCCTCGCTGTGCCTCGTACATGGGCAAGACGAATCGGTGTAGCTTCGTCACGCTTGGCCTTTCCCACCATCAGGAGGCATCGAAATGCACGCTCGCACGGGGACCTTGCAACTCTCGCCGGACCGACTCGACGCCGCGTTGGACGCGCTCAAGGCGCAGATGCCGCACTACCACAAGGCCAAGGGCTTCGCGGGGTTCACAGCGATGGCCGATCGCCAAAGCGGCAAGGTCATGGGCATCTCATTCTGGGAAAGCGAGGCCGACCGCGAGGCGAGCGAGAGCCTTGGCGCGCAAGCCCGCAGCAGCGCCAAAGAGGCCGCCGGGTCTGGCCAGGGTGAGCCGGTGCGGGAACAGTGGGAAGTGGTGTTCGACGAGAAGGCCTGAGCGCATCGCGACTTGACTGCCCCCGCTCCGACCTGCGCGGACCCTGAACACGG